>CAZQQP010000294.1:0-5350 GCA_964595475.1 uncultured Planctomycetaceae bacterium
GGCGGATCCACGGCCCCAGAAGCCCCCAGCCGATCTCGTAGCCGAAGTCGTCCTGCGCCAGAACCGCCAACACGCGGCCGATGCGGCCCGGCTCCTGGTCCGCCAGCAACCGCCGCGGGAGGCGCCGCCAGCGCCCCGGGCGCAGCGCCCCGACACGCTCGGCCAGCGCCTTTCGCAGCCCATCGAGCTCCGAATCCATGGCCACGCGACGCCGCTCGGCCGCATTCGCCGCGGCCCGGCGCACCGCCGTGGCGTTGGCCGTGTGATGGAGCTCGTCGAGGGCCCCGAGCGCGGCCGCCTGCCAGCCGGGCGGCTCCGCCTCCCGCGCATCGGGTGCGGGTTCGAAGGCTTTGCGGATGCAGCCGAGCACCAGCGTGTGGGACTCTTCGCGCATGGCGCCGGCAAGCAGACCGCCGGTCTCGTCGGCGACCGGCCGCCGCGCCAGCTCGCCCAGGGCGAGCGCCGCGGACCCGCGCACCTGGTGGGCCGGGTCGTTGATCAGGCGGTCGCTCGCCAGCGCCACGGCGCGCTCGTCGGGTAGGTGCGGCGCTTCCTCGCAGACGCGTTGGCGCACGTAGGCGTTGGGATCGCGCGCGGCCTCTTCTAGCAAGGCTAGCGGCTCGTCGCCGCCACCCGCCTCGAAGCGCTCGCGCAAAAGCCCCACCAGCCGACCGCGCACGAAAAGATCGGGATCCGCTGCGGGCTGGCGAAGCCGCTGGGCCGCGATCCGCTCGAAGCCGGCGCCGGGCACGCCGCCCATCACCGCCAGCGCCTCGCACTGGAGCCAGCAGTCGCGCTCGGGATCCTGCGCCGCCCGATACAGCAGGCGGGCGATCTCGTGGCTGATAACCGCCTCGCGGCGCTCGGCCGGGAGTTGGCGCAGCGCGTGGGCGAGCGCGGCGAAGGCCGCCCGCGGCACACGCGGATCCCCCTCGTAATACAGCGCCGGGCGCAACAGCCCTTCGGGATCGAGACAGCCCCAGGTTGAGTCGTCCTGGTCAGGCGAGCGTGCCAGGGGCTTCGCCAGCTCGCCAGCGGCGCGCTCCGCCAGCGCCACGGCGTGGCGCTCGGCCTCCCCCACGCGGTTGTGGTAGCGCTCCACGACGGCGTCGAAGCCGAACCAGCGCCGAAAGGCGGCTCGGTCGCGCAGCAGATCCAGCCGGCCGGCGCCGAGGCGCTCCGCGAAATCCAGGATCGCACGGCGCCGGTCGACGCGCGTGGGTGCGCGCTCGTAGGCGCTCGCGAAGCGCTGAAACGCCTCGCTCAAGGCGCCCACCTCCTGGAGGGTCGCCGCTATCGCCTCGCGCAGGAACACGAGGGCGCTCTCGGGCTCGTCCGGGCACCGGCCGTTTTTTCGAGCCCAGCGCGCTAGCTCTCGCTCGATACGCCGTCTACGGCGCTGCTCGGCGTGTTGCGGCAGTGGCACGCTCGCCCGTTCGCGCTTCATGGGCGATCCTCCCGCCAGCCGGGGTAGCGCGCTTCGCGCAGCGTGCGAAAGCCCGTGGTGCCGGGCCGAAAGTCGCGCAGCAGGCGACCATTGCCCAGCTCCACCGGACCGGCGCGCTGACCCCCTCCGAAATGCCACTCCAGCGATATCCCGATGCTCGTGTCCGAGCGTCGAAGATCATGGCGCAGGCCGGCCGAGAGCTCCATCCGATCGCCCCGCCCGCGCCAGAGCTCGTAGCCGAGATCCAGCTCCAGCCGTCGGACGCTCACCGCGTCCGCGCGATCCGCGTCGGCGAAGAAGCGTGTCTCGCTGTACGCGGCATCGACGTGGAAACCGTGCACGAATTGACGCACGCCCACCTCGAAGCCGGCGCTGTCCGCCGAGATCAGCGCCGGATTGCTCCGCGCGCCGACGCTGGCGTACAGGCGCGTGTCCAAGAACGGGGCGTGCGTGATCCTGGTCCTCAAGCCCCAACCCACGGGATGATCCGCCTTGTATTGGGTGAAGACGTCGGTGTCCGCCGTCTCGTCGCCCGGAAGCCCCTCATCGAGGGTTAGATGGCGCGCGAAGCCATCGATACGCGCGCTCACCGAGGTGCGCTCCCCGATGCGGAGGCGGTGGCGGGCCGCCGAGCGCGCGGTGAACGACGCCTCCGCACCTTCGGCATCGGTCGCCTGCATGAAGCTGCGAAAGTCGAGCGTGAGGTCCAGCGGCAACCAGTCGGCGTCTCCGATCACCCGATCCGGCCAGGCGACCTCGCCCGCGAAGCCGAACGTCGGTCGGCCGTCGGAGCGCGAGCGCGCGAGGACGCCGCCCTGGTAGTAACGCTCCTCGACGGGATCCCAGTAGCGATTCTCGGCACGAAGCTCGAAAAAGGCGTCGCGGTCCGCCCCCTGGCCCGGCTCGTCCTCGGCCTGGGCGCGCTCTCGCCAGCCCATCCCGAGGGTGGTCGTCCCGTCCTCCTGCCCGTGTAGGGGGCGCTCGCTCACCGCCGCCGGGGCGCGATCCAGCGCGGGCGCCGTCATGTGGGCCGGCGCCGTCGCAGGCTGCGTTCTCGGTTGATAACGCGCTGCGCTTCTTTCGCGCTCGCCCCGGTGACGGAGCTCGTAGACGCGCACCAGCGCCTCGCCCGCGCCCTCCTGCGGTGCCACCCGAACCGTGTCCTGGTCGCCTCCGAGTTGGCGGTATGCGCTGGTGATGGTGCCGTCGCGGTACCGATCCACGCGCACCAGCGCGCCCACATCGACCGCGAAGACAGCCGGCTCCGCCTCTGTGGCGACTTGGTAGCCGCGCTCCAGCGCCTCCTCGGCCAGGGGCGTGACGCGCCCGTCACGGCGTTCCTTCGGTTCCACGACCAGGTAGCGCCCCTGCGTCGGATCGGCGATCTCGAGCTCGACGGCGTGGCGCCCCGCCCCGACCTCGATGGCGAGGCGCCGCCCTTCCGCGGTGACCTCCGCCTCGCGCCAATTGCCTCCGTCCAAGCGGTAGCGCACCCTCGCCGGCTTTCGCGGGTAGGTGGGCATGTCCACGGTGCGCATCTGCAGAACCAGCGTCGTTGGGCGGCGATTGACGAAATCGACATACAGGCTTCCGGGGCCGCTGTGGACCTCGGCCCTCGGCGGGAGGTCGCCGAGGAACGGCCGCCGCGCCCGCAGCGCCGGGCTGTGCGGTTGCCAGCCCTCGATGGGCACGGTTCGCTCGCCAGCGCTTTCGACCACCTGCTCCACGCGCTCGAAGCCGAAGTAACGCCCCACCCGGTCCATCAGATCCGCAACGGCCTCGGGGTCTTCGCCCAGTTGGTCGATGCGATGGATCCGGCGCGCCACCTCGGTGCAATCCGCGTAAGGTGGCTCGCAGGCCGCGAGCTCGGCGGCCAGGGCCTCGGCGCGCGTGGGCTCGCCGGCCAGCGATAGATCGTCCCGCTCGAGCGGCTCGTCCACGGGACGAGTCAAGCCCTCGCCCGTGCCGCAGATCCGATGGACGCGATCCGATCGGGGCTGTGCCACTCGCACACGCGCTCGACACGGCCGCGCCTTGAGCTCCGTCTCCCCGGTGACGGCGGCCATCACGGACGGGATCGGCTCCGGCACCAGCGGCAGCCGGGGCCTCGGCACCGCGCGCTCCACGTGCACTAGCATGGGGCGATCGACCGCGAGGGTCATCGTGCCGTGGGTACCCTCCAGCTCCACGACCTTCCGGCGGCCCGGGCCGACGCCGTACTCGCCGGAGAGCGGCGCCAGGCCCGTGGACGGCCCCGTAGCGCTCACCGCCGCCACGCGCTCTTCCTCGCCCGCGCGGATTCGAGCCCAACCGGTTTGCTCGCGCTCCTCCGGATCGAGCTTCAGCCGGAAGGTGAACCGCAGGCGACCGGCCGTGGCTTGGAGACGCACCGGCTGCGCCGGCGTCGCGAGCGCCGCGGTGACGAGGGTGTCCCGCTCCACGGCGCGCAAGGTCGGCCGCCCGGCCGCGTCTCGGATCAGCTCGTCCGCGCTTTGCCAGACGCGCGCCCCGGGATGCGCCAGATCCCAGGCGAGCCAGTCGTCGAGGATCTTCGCATCGGCGCCGCTCCACAGTCGGTGACGCAGCGCGCGCCCGTTCGCGATCGCACGCGCCCATGGACCTTTGTCACCCTCGCCACGCGCCCTACCGCGTTCCGCAGAGCCCGGCTCGAGCGCGGCGAGGGCCCGCCAGCGCTCGCGCTCTCTCGGAGCCAGGGCTTTGCGGGCACGATCGCGATGGACGGGCCAGTCGCCCGCATGGTACGCGCGAACGCGGTCGTGAGACGGCACCGCATCCGCAGGCAGCAGGCCCGCCAGATCGCGCGCTCGATCGCCCTGCCCGTTGTCGAGCAGCAGGGCGACGACGGGGGCCAGGGCCGTGAGCTTTTTGCGCCGATGCGCTTCCGCGACATGCGCCCCGATCAGGACGGCGCTGCCCTCGCGCTCGCCCAGACGCTTTCGCAGCCGCTTAAATGCCGCTTTCCGCAGAGCCGGGTCGTCGCCGTGCAGATGAAAACCGCGCAACAAGCGCCCCGCCAGGCCCTCGATGCCGGCCCGCGTCAGGGCGCTTATGCGGGCGAGCTCTGCACGACGCCAGTCCGCGCCGCCGCCGGCCTTTGCCGCCTCCCCCCAGGCTTCGGCCGCTGCGCCCCAGTGGCCGGCCTCCTCATGCGCTTGAGCGCGCCGGGCGAGCCGCTTGGCCGCCTCGGGATCCGCCGCCGATGCCGACGCCTCGAAGCGATGGCCCCGGGGTTCGATACCCTCGGCGTAGGAAACATAGCGGGCGGCTAGCAGATCCATAAGCGCCGTGTAATGCGTGGCGAGGCGCCCCGCGGCCTCACGAGCCGGCGTATCGGGCTCGCGCCCTTCGACGCGCGCGGACAGCCGCCGCGCGACCTCTTTTCGGACGCGGCGCGCTCCGCCCGCGGCCTCGACGGCCTGCTCGTGGCCACTCTCCGACAGCTCGAACTCCTTCGCCGCGCGATACGCCAGGCTCACCCGCGCCGCCGAGCCGCTGCGATGCGCGAGCCTGACGCGCTCGACCCCCGGCGGCAGCTCGAGGCTCGTGCGCGCCGTCGAGGCCAACGGCGCCGAGCGCCCGAGCGCCGTGAACGCCCCGCTCAGCGTGCCCCCGAGCCGTCGACGGCGCAGCGCATCCATGTCTTTCTTGTCGCGGAAATCATTCGGGGAAAGCAGACGAAGCGCGGCGAGATCCGCCTCGGCCTCGCGCCGTCCGCGCCGCCCGGTCGTGATCCGGATACGATGCGCTTTTTCGCCGAGATGAACGGTCAGCGCAACCGGCTCCCGCAATGGGGCCCGAAGCACGTCGAGGCGCAACGCGCTCGGCGCGCCGCGCTCCGGGATCGGATAAGTCAGCTTCTGCGGCCCGGATCCGCCGATCGTC
>CAZQQP010000295.1:0-5339 GCA_964595475.1 uncultured Planctomycetaceae bacterium
GTGGGCCTTGTCTCTCGCTTGCTGGCAGGCGAGGACCGCGGTCCGCACGAGCTCGGTCGTGTCGGTGGCGTGATGCGGGACGGAGCTGATGCCGACGTAAGGGTGGAGATAGTCGGGGATCGACCGGACGTCGAACCGCTCACTCAGCACGTCGACCACACGCTTGGCCGTGCGGGTGGCTTTCCGGTAGTTCGCCGCGGGCAGCAACACGCCGAATCGCGCCTGGGTAATGTGGTAGACGGTCGAGCTCTCCGGAGCCGTCTCCCGGATGCGGCGGCCGACGTCGCGGACGACGATATCGCGGTCGACCGGCCCGAAGGTTCGTAGGACCAGGTCGACGCCCTCCAACTCGACGCAAAGAAGGGTGAGCGGGTTAACGCGCGTGCCGAGCTTCGCGAAGAGCCGCCGGGCGTCTTCGTAGAAGGCGTCGTGACCGGGAAGCTCGGTCCGGCTGTCGTCCATGGCGTCTGTCCGACTCGGCCCGCGGCCCGCGGTAGTGAGCTTTTCAATCAGACGCTGCCATATCCGCCGGCGCGGCTCAAACCTACGGCCGTCGCCGCGGTGACGGGCGGCCACACGGGTCGCGAGCGAGGTGCGAGACAGAGGGGGAGCGCCCGGTCGAGGCTCCGAAGGAACGCTCGGGTTAAGACCGTCCTTCCGCTCGGGGACAGGAGCGGCCCTGTCCATCCGAGGCCGAAGGCCCGACGGAACTCCCGATTCGGTCCATCCCGACTCGTAAAGCTGCCGACGGCATGTCTTCGGGACCGCCGGAGGCGTCCCTTCGGGACTTCGCTTGAGTGGGGGCACGGATCCGGAGCCGGTCGGGCAGCGGACCGACTCGACCCAGCCGGGAGTGAGCCGGGCGCTCGGCTGACCGCCCGCGTCATCGGCCGTTTACGGCCGACACGGGGCCTCGTGGCGGACACTCGCCGGCTCCCTCCGGAGCTCGCCGACAGCCGTCCGGCACGGGCGGCGCGGACGGAAGCGGCCGTCCTGCACGAGCCGTCGGCCGTCCGGGTGTGGGACGACGAATGGCATTCTCCGGAGCGCTACGCGGAGCCCTTGGCCGCCTCACGCGGCTGGCGACCTCTCATGGCAGCCGCACGGCCCTCTGCAATCCATCGGCGGAACGGTCGTTGGAGTCATTCGGCCGCTTCGAATCGCCCGGAGCGGTTGTTCGATGGACCTTTGTCGGATCTGGGAGCCCACCGTGGACGAGACCTCGCGTTATGGGCTGTGGCCGGCCGCGGCCTCCGCCCTCCTCGCGCTGTGTGTTCCGCCGGCCTGCGATCGTGACTCGAGCCACGCCCCCGACGTCCGCTCGTCGGGTGCCGCATCGGAGGCGATCCCGAACGGGTCGAGCGCTTCTCGCGGCGACGGGCACACCTTGCCCGCGGACGTTCGGAAGGCGTGCAGCAGCTGCCACCGGCTTGTTCCGCCGGCGGCCCTTCCGAAACGGATGTGGCGGAAGAAGATCCAACTGATGGCGGCTCTCGCCCAGCGGCGGGACGTCGACCTCGGCGTCTCCGCGGAGCGCGCCATCCGTGCCCACCAAGTGGCCGCCCCTTCCCGTGTCCCCCACCCTCAGGTGACGCCGCAGCCGGCGGGTCGAAAGCTCCGATGGACGCAGCGTCCCGCGCGGTTCCGGGGGCCCGGATCTTCACCGGCCGTCGGGAATCTCACCGAGGCGAAGCTCGGCGCCGATGCGACGTGCCTCGTCGTCTCCGACATGGGCACCGGAGCCGTCACGCTATACACGCCCGCCACCGACGACGCCCGCCGGCTCGCCCGGTTGCGACACCCGTGTCGGGCCGTTCCCGTCGATCTGGACGCCGACGGGCGCCAGGACTTCCTCGTGGCCGATCTCGGAACGTTCAAGCCGTCTAAGGCGAAAAAGGCGGGCGTCGTCTGGCTCCGCCAGGCCAAGCAAGGCCACTTCAAGCCCGTCCGGCTCGCGGAAGGGCTTCGCCGGGTGGCGGACGCCCGGCCCGCCGATTTCGACGGCGACGGCGACCTCGACATCGTCGTGGGGGTTTTCGGATGGCGCGACCTCGGCCGCGTGTTCTGGATGGAAAACGTGACGCAGGGCGACGGCCCGATGCGGTTCGACCGGCACGTCCTCGACACACGTTCCGGCGCCGTCCGCGCGGCCGCGGTCGACGTCGACGGGGACGGCCGGAAAGGCGTCGTCGCGCTGCTCACCCAGGAGACCGAGCGCGTGGTGTGGTATCGCTGGACGGGGAACGGCTTCGCGAAGCCACAGCCTCTCTATGCGGCACCGCACGCCCGCTGGGGGTTCTCGGGGCTGTCGCCGGTGGATTTCGACGAGGACGGCGATCCGGATTTCCTCGTCACCAACGGCGAGCCGTACGTCCCCGAGCCCTATCACGGCATCCATTTCCTCGAGAACCGCGGCGCGCCTCGGTTCAAGAGGCACCGATTGGCCTCGATGTACGCCGTGCACCGGGCCGCTCCCGTGGACTTCGACGGCGACGGCGACCTCGACGTCCTCGCCGCGGCGTGGATGTTCAAGAAATACCGGGAGGCGGAGCGTCGGCCCGAGGGAGGTTACGAGGGCCTCATCTGGCTCGAGAACAAGGGTGACCTCGAGATGGCCCGGCACGTCCTGAAGCCGACGGCGCCCGTCCATCCGACGGTCCTCCCGGCGGACCTCGACGGCGACGGGGATCCCGATTTCGCCGCCGGACACTTATACATCCCGCCGACGGCGCACGGCGCGGCGCCGGTGACCCTCTGGTTCAATGAGGCTTCGAGAGCGAGCCCCGCGCGCCAGTAGGGCGAGGGGTTGAGAAGGTTCCGGATTCTGCCATGGGCAATCGGCGGTTCCCAGAGAGCGATCGGGGGACTCCTCAGGCGGTCCGGCGCTAGCGGCAGGGCCGGAGCGCCCGTCGCGCGCGACCCTCCGGGCGCTCCGCGCCTGGTGCGAGAAGTGGCAGCGGGGCGAGTGAGCTCGAAAGCGCGCTTGGGGTGGGTCACTACTTCCCGGGACCGGCCAACCCGTTCCGCGGCCAGTCGACGACCACGGTCCTGTCCGCCCACGTGCCGGCGACGAAACGCCGCTCTCCGGACGGGTCCGCCCCACCGAGGAACGCCATGCCGGTCGGGCTCACGGTCAGCGACAGCCGCGACGTTCCACCGCCGTCCATCACGGTGACCCCCGCGTTGCCTTTTGCGGTGACCCCCATCTCGACGCGCGGGCTCCCGCCGGCCGCGCTCACCCGCGAGACCACCTTGCCCTCCGAAGCGGTCACCGTCGCCGCCCGCCTGGCCTCGTCCGGACCGCGATGAACCACCGCCGCCCGCTCATCGCGGGTGATCGCCTCGATCCGCCCCGCCTTCCCTTCATCCAGCACGCGGAGGCCCGCCGCTTTCTCGCCGTCGATTCCGATGAGGAGCCGTGTCCGTCCTTTTCGGTCGTTCACCTGCACGCCCGCCCCGCCGTCGCGCCGCGTGCCGACCGTGTCCCTTCGGCAACCGTGCGCCGACGTGCGCGCAACGACCGCGTATCGGGCAGGCTCGTAGCGCCAGATAGCGGCGCAGGGCATCACGCTCACGTCCGAGGGGATCCCGGCGTGGAGGTTTGGCGGAGCGGGGGTGGATGGGGTAGCTCAGTGGGCCCGAGCGGGTGGCGGGGCGCGGTTCTCCCGCGTCGGGTAAGTAGGCGGAAAAGAATAAGTTGAGCCTATTCATCGGTGCCACGGCGGAAGTCGGCTTCCGCCTTGGCACCGATGAGACGGCGAAGCTGATGATCGAGCAAGCGCAACGTCCGCAAATGCCGGGAGCTGTGGCCGGCGGCGCATCGCACATGGTTCGAGGCCCACGCCAAAGCAAGGAGGCTTCCCGCTCCTCGCTTTGGCGTATAGGCTCAACTTATTCTTTTCCGCCTCCTTACCAATCTCTAACATACTGCTCCGAGATCGGGTCGGAGTACGAGCGTCGTCACGGGAGAGCGTACACGTGGCCGGAGGCAGTCGAAGGGAGGATCACGGCGGATGCCGTTCCGTGGCGGCGCACCGCCTCCGCTCTCTCCGAGCCCGCGTCATCATGAACCAGAGGAGGATCCCTTATGCCGACAACGACTCGCACGATGCTCGCGACGCTGCTCGCGATCTCCCCCGCGGTCGCCTCGGCCAGCGATCTGATCCGAGAGGGCCTGATCCAGGACCTCGATGCCGCTCGGGGCCTCCGAGTGGTAGACGGCAAGGTCGCCTCCTGGGAAAACCAGGCCTCCGCGGGGGGAGACGACTTGGCCCAACCGAAAGCGAAGCGACGCCCGGAGCTCGATCAAGATGCGGTGAACGGGGGCCCGGCCCTCGTCTTCGCCCATGACTGGCTCGCGGGCGACGATGCGGATGCGTTCGACGCCCTGGTCACCGGCAGTGGCTATACGTGGTTCGTGGTGGCCCGGGCGCACGAACAGGTGGCGATCTTCAAGAACCGCAATGCCATATTCGGGACGTTGAAAAACAGCCGCCCGTGGTCCGGGCTCTGGGTGGCGTTCAACGACGACAACACGCTCTGGCACGACGTGCGGCCGGTCTTCGAAAATGTCGTCCCCAAGAACCGGGTCCAGGACGGAAAGCTCGACGCCCGGCAGTTCCACGTCATTGCGGGCCGCCTCGCCGAAGGGAACGGCAAGCGGCGGATCGAGCTCTACGTGGATAGCGCCGAGCCCCGGGCCCATCGGCGTGTCCGGATCCGCCGGAAGACCGAGAGCGAGGGTCTCGCGGTGGGCCAGGAGCGTACCGACCACCAGGGACAGGAGGCCTTCCATGGAGCCGTCGCCCGACTGCTCATCTACGATCGACCGCTCGGCGATCGGGAGCTGCGGGCGACCCTGCGGAGCCTCGCCTCCACGTACGGCATCTCATCGCGGGACCGGCCTTCGGACCATTGACCGAGCTGTGTGTGCAGAAGGGACTTGACCCGACGGAGGTTCTCAAGGAGGAGCGGATCCTCTTCCCCGCCATCCGGAACCTCGAGCAGAACCGGACCGACGGTCGATTTCCCTTCGGATCGATCCGGAATCCGATCGGGATGATGGGGAGCGAGCATCGGACGCCGGGGGCGCCCTCGAGCGGATCCGCGATCTCACCCATGGCTTCGAAGCACCGGCCGACGCCTGCGATAAGGAGGCGGAAAAGAATAAGTTGAGCCTATTCATCGGTGCCAAGGCGGAAGTCGCCTTGGCACCGATGAGACGGCGACGCCGATGCTCGAGCAAGCGCAACGTCCGCAAATGCCGGGAGCTGTGGCCGGCGGCGCATCGCACATGGTTCGAGGCCCACGCCAAAGCAAGGAGGCTTCCCGCTCCTCGC
>CAZQQP010000296.1:0-5322 GCA_964595475.1 uncultured Planctomycetaceae bacterium
TCGCCCTTCCGCTGGACTGGGTCTCTTTGGTTGCGGCCGAAGGCCGCGTTGCGAGCTCAGCGAAAGCGGCGCTTCTTCAACGCGACCGCGGCCGATGGACGACTGTGCTCGAGAGGGACTCCGATGTCCCCCTCGGCATTCGTGCAGCCGACCCGAGGCCATCCTCCGCATCGGTCGGACGACGTCGGCGGGGCGGCCGCCGAGCTCGCGGAGGGCTTCGCTACTCGCCCTCGTAGAGCGGGTTCGGCCGCGGGGGCTGAGCGTCGACCGACTCCCGCCAGTCGCCCGCCCGGATCGCGGTGTGCGGCGTCGAGACGCCCCCGGTGGTAGTGGGGGTAGTGCCGATAGAGCGCCTCCCGGTCCAGGCTCCCAGTGGGATCTTTCAGCACGGGCGACAGGGCGACGCCGTACACCCGGCGATTGTGGGACGGGTCACCGGACGCCCGCGTCGTTTCCTCCATCGCTCGCGAGCGGCTCGGGCGGCGCCGCGGTGCCGGACGGGCGGCGAGGCGATGGCGTCGCCAGGTCCACCCGCGCCCTGTCGAACACCGGCGTGCGCCATGTCCCCGTGGATCATGCCCAGCACGGGCACGCCGTCCCGGGGCGGCTCCGGGCACGCCTCCACCGGGTCGGAAGTCACGTATCGGTCGGGGAAGGACCATCCGTCGATGTGGAGCGCCGCCCGACCCTCCGCATCCGACAGCGTCAGGCGTTGCCACGCACCGCCCCGGCCGAGGAGCTTGAAGTGGTCCTCCGGGAGCTCATCCGCGAGCCGGCCGAGGACGTCGCCGGCGAGACACACCACGTCGACGCCCCGGTCCACCGCAAAGTCGACGAGCCGGAACCAGGCGTCCGCTGTGCGAAGCCGTGCCGGCGGGAGGTGCTCTCCGACCCGGCTCGACGCCGTCCCGATGTGTAAATCCGCGGCGAGAAGCAGCTTCATGAGATCCCCCTTCCGGGCACCTTGCCGCAGGGAGAGACCACGATGGAAAAGCACGATTGTATTGAGGGCACCCGAGCACGAACCCGTACTGTGTTCGAGGTCCTCGGCACCGACGCCTACGCCTCGCGCGGTGGCCCCGGACCGTCCGGCGTCGTCTCCGTCCCGGCCGCGGCGCCCCGCGCGACGCATTCCTCGGGATTGATCTCCATGGTGGGCTCCTCGCCGAAGATCTCTTTTGCGAGCTCTCGCCCCTGCGGCATGTGCGCCCCGCCCCCCACGAGCAGAAGCCGATCGAGGTTCCCGGGTTGGATATGCGCTTCGGCCAACGCCTGGCGGCACGCGGCCTTGCACTGCTCGAGCAGATCCCCGGTCAGCTCCTCCAACTTCGCCCGAGTTAGCGAGGTGTCCAGGTGCTTGGGCTGGGGTCCCCGCAGGTCCATGGTCCCGGAGGCACCCACCGCGATGTAGGGCAGGCGGATCCTGGTTTCCTGAGCCTGGGAAAGCTCGATCTTGGCCTGCTCGGCGGCGTCCTTTAGCCGCTGAAGCGGCATCTTGCCTTGGCGAAGGTCGATCCCGTGATGCTTGCGGAACTCCTCGGCAACGTGGTTCACGATGCGGTGGTCCCAGTCTTCGCCACCGATGGGCGCTTCGCCGTCGGCCGCCTCCACCTCGACCCCCTGCTGCCCGACGGTGAGGACGGAGAACTGGAAGGTCCCCCCGCCGAGATCGAAAACGGCCACCCTCTCCCGCGCGCTCCGCTTGTGGAGCCCGTAGGCCATCGCCGTCGCCACGGGGTCGTCGAGGATCCGGGCGGCGTCGAGCCCCGCGAGGCGGCCCGCCTCGTGGATCGCCTCCCGCTGTGAATCGCTGAAGGAGAGCGGAACGGTGATGACCGCGTCCTTGACCTCGTTGTCGAGATACGCCTCGGCGTCGTGCTTGAGCTTCTGAAGGAACCACGCCGCGAGCTCCTCGGGCGAGGCCATCCACTGTCCAAGTGTCAGCCGGTCCTCCGTGCCCAATCGGTGCTTGATCGACGTTACGGTACGTTGGGGGTCGCGCTTGGCTCGCTCGCCTACCAGAAGCTTCTCGGCCGAGGAGACCCCCAGCCCCTCGGCGAGCCTCCGAAGCGGACGGGGAAGGGCCTCGGTCCACGGCTTGGCGGCGCCCACCAAGGTCGGCGTGGTCCGGCTTCCTTCGGCGCTGGGGATGACCGTCGCCTCGGCGCCTTCCAGCGCGGCGACCATGGAGTGCGTGGTCCCCAAGTCGATACCGATCGTCTTGTCCGTTGTCTCGCTCGTGACCATCAGAATCGGCTCGCCACGGAGTGATAAGCCCAGGATGTTTCCTTGCGATTGCCCGAGCTGTGTCCAATATACACGCCGCACACGCGTGGTTCGCGGGCTCTTTCTGACGGCGTGGGGGAGGGAGCCGGCCCCGCCGACCGAGCCCGCGCACGCGGCCGTCCGCCACGATCTGGGTGGGTTCCTGAGGAGCGCCGACGGTGATCTCAACCACACCCACGACGCCCGAGGAGCTCTTCGAGCTTCCGGACGACGGCCGGAAGCCGTGGCTCATTTGGGGAGAGCCAGCGAAGCGCCGGCAGCGCGTCGGGACCCAGGCGGTGGAGGTAGCCGAGCTCCAGCCGGGCCCGCTCCGCGCTGCCGAGCACCTCTCGGCAGTGGCGGACGTTCCACCGGGCGATCAGCCCGTCGAAGTTGATGAAACTGGAGCTAAGCAGGCGGGAAAGAATAAGTCCGGCGGCGGGCGGCGCACGAGCGGCCACCCCGGCACTTGCGGCGAGAACGTGCCATCCACTGCGAAGAGTCGCCCACCCCATAGGCACCTCGCTCGCCTTCTCCGTCGAGCCGGTATCGCTGGGAACGAAAGGCGAGGACCGCCCCATTGAAAAAGGGCGACGTCCTCCGGCGTCGCCCGTCCCGGTCGTCACCAGGGAGGCGGCTCAGACGAGCTCCTTGATGAGGCCGCGGTTGTCGAGGACGTACCTCGGCCGGCCCGTGTTGTCCTTGAACTTGCGCGAGGGGTCGAGCCCAAGGTGGCGATAGACCATCGCCAGGACGTTCTCGGGTCGGTACGGCGCTTCCACGGGCTCACCGCCCTTATCGTCCGACGCGCCGACCACGGTGCCGCCGGGGAGGCCGCCGCCGGCCATCACGCCGCTCATGACCCGTCCCCAGTGGTGGCGGCCGCCGGGGCCCCGCGTGCCGTTGCGGCCGTCGTTGACCTTCGGCGTGCGGCCGAACTCGCCCATGGCCACCACCATGACGTCCTTCGCCAGCCCCCGCTCGTGCAGGTCGTTGACCAGCGCCGCCATGGCCCGGTCGAAGTGGACGTGCTGCTTGTTGAAGGCTTCGGGGAGGTCCCAGTGGTCGTCCCATCGGCCCGTTCGGACGGTCACGAAGGGCACGCCCGACTCGACGAGGCGACGGGCGAGGAGCATGCTCTGACCCGTTCGGCTCATGCCGTAGCGCTCGCGGAGCGAGCGGGGCTCCTGATCGATGGCGAAGGCTTGTTGGGCGTGCTCGCCCGTAACGATGTCCACCGCCCGCTCGTTGAACGCGTCCATCGCGTCCGCGACGGAGTTCTGGTCCACGGCGCGGCGGGTCTGGTCCAGCTCCTTCAGCAGCGCACTCCGGTCCTCGAGCCGGCTGGCGTCGAGACGCCCCACGGGCGAGAGGTTTCGCACGCGGAAGTTGTCCGACGCGGGGTTGGACCGGACCTCGAAGGGGTTGTACGCGGCGCCGAGGTAGGACGCGTCGCCGTATCGCCCCACGTTCGGCACGCCAACGTAGGCGGGAAGGCCCTCCTTCTCCGAGCCTCGCATCTTTGCGACGTAGGAACCGACCGACGGGGCGAGGTTCTTGTTGTTCGGATCCGTGTCCGGGTAGTGGCCCGTGACGAACAGGTGCTCGCCCTTGCGGTGGTGGCGGGTGTCCGAGTGGAGCGACCGGATGACGGCGAGCTTGTCCATCGCCTTGGCCTGCTCCGCCATGGCGCTGCTGAGGTGGACGCCGGGCACGTTCGTCGGCGTCGACGTGAAGGGGCCGCGGTAGGCCGCGGGGGCGTCGGGCTTGGGGTCGTAGGTCTCGAACTGGCTCGGGCCACCCGCGAGCTCCACGAAGATGACCGCGGTCGACGGCGACGGCCGACTCGGCGCCGCGGTCGCGGACCGCAAGCGGAACAGGTCGGAGAGGCTGAGGCCGCCGAGGCCGAGAAAGCCCGCCTTCAGAAAGTCACGACGCGGCTGTCCGTCACAGCAGGAGAAGCGACCACCGCTCAGCTCGATCATGGGTGTGCCTCCGAACCAGACCACTTGACCGGCCGCGAGGACGATCCCGCGGCCGCCGAAGCTTCTACAAAGCATAATAGGATGGGGTTACCTGCCGGCCCTTGTCAACGGGTAGACCCAGTCGGGTCGACAAGGCGAGGGCCCCGACGGCGTCGGCCGGACACAGGACGGCCCGCGCTCCGACGAGCTCCTGGATCAAGCTTCGGTCGAGGACGTATCTCGGCCGGCCGTCTCGTCCTTGAACTTCTGGAGGGATCGATGCCGAGGTGGCATAGACCATTGCCGGGACGTTTTCCGGCGATACGGTGCTTCCGCCGGCTCCGCTCCCCTGCTGTCCGAAGCGCCCGCGACCTGCCGCGGCGCGCCGCGTGCCACGAGCCAACCTAGTCTGTTGCACGAGATCCCCTTGCTTGGGAGGTGTCCGATGCGTTGTGCTTGGATGAGCGGATTTCTCGCGGGGCTGTCGCTGCTTGCCGCGGCCGGAGACGGCGTCGCCGGCGGTCCGCCGGAAATCGGCAGCGAGAAGGGGCAGATGTATCCCGATTTCCTCCTGCCGCGGCTGGACGGCGGGGAGCTGCGGCTGTCGGCGTATCGCGGGAAGAAGGTGGTGCTGCTGCACTTCGCGTCGTGGTGAGCGGGCTGCCGGCGCGTTCTGCCCGTGTGGCAGAAGAAGCTGAAGCCGCTGATCGACGCGGGGAAGGTGGTGGCGATCGGCGTGGCGCAGGAGCAGCACCCCACCCGCACCCGGTTGTACCGGCAGTGGAAGCAGATCGGCTGGCCGGTCGTGGTCGACGCGATGAACACGCTCGGTGTGCGGGCCGTCCCCGTGCCGATCGGCATCGACGGCAACGGCATCGTTCGGGCGAAAGGGATGAACCCGGGCGAGATCCAAAGCGCCTTCCTGGACCGCCGCTTTCCGGATCGCGACATCGCGGAGGACTACAACCGCGCCGAGCGGCCGGATGTGGGCCGGCTCCGCAAACGGGCCCGGCGGAAGAACGACGCCGCCGCGTGGCGAAAGCTGGGGACGACACGGTTCCTCTACGGAGGCGAAGAGGCCCTCGACGGGTCC
>CAZQQP010000297.1:0-1278 GCA_964595475.1 uncultured Planctomycetaceae bacterium
CACCAGCAGCGAGCCGAACATCTCCTTCTACCGCGTGGACTCCCGCGAGGGGAGCTGGAACACGGGGGAGCCCCACCCCGACGGCAACCTCGGGTACAAGCCGCGGCCCAAGGAGGGCTACTTCCCCGTTCCCCCGTCGGACTCGCAGCAGGACCTCCGCAGCGAGATGGTCCTGAAGATGATCGAGTCGGGCATCGACGTGGAGCTGCACCACCACGAGGTGGCGACGGGCGGCCAGGGGGAGATCGACCTCCGCTTCGACACGCTGACGAAGATGGGCGACAAGACGATGCTCTACAAGTACATCATCAAGACCATCGCCCGTCGCCACGGCAAGGTGGCCACCTTCATGCCGAAGCCGCTCTACGGGGACAACGGGTCGGGCATGCACTGCCACATGTCGCTGTGGAAGGAGGGGAAGAATGTGATGTACGACCCGGACGGCTACGGCGCCCTCTCCGACGCGGGCCGCCACTTCATCGGCGGCCTGCTCCATCACCTGCCCGCCCTCTGCGCGTTCATCGCGCCGACGACCAACTCCTACAAGCGTCTCGTCCCCGGCTTCGAGGCGCCCGTCAACATCGCGTACTCCCAGCGGAACCGCTCGGCATGTGTCCGCATCCCACGGTATCAGTCCTCGGAGAAGGCGACCCGCGTGGAGCTTCGGTGCCCCGACCCTTCGGCCAACCCCTACTTCGCGTTCACCGCGATGATGATGGCCGGCCTCGACGGCATCCGGAACCGGCTCGACCCCGGCGGCCCGATGGACCGGAACCTGTACGACCTCGAGCCCGAGGAGCTCGAGCAGATCCCGCAGGTGCCCGACAGCCTCGGGAAGGCGCTGACGGCCCTCGAGAACGACCACGAGTTCCTCCTCCAGGGCGACGTCTTCACCGAGGACCTGATCGAGAAGTACGTCGAGTACAAGCGGGAGGAGGAAGTGGACGCGGTGCGGATCCGGCCCCACCCCCACGAGTTCTTCCTCTACCACGACATCTGATTCCAGCAGTGCCGCGTGCCGGCCGTGGCGGCGCTGCCCTCGGCGCCGCCGCGGCCGACGGCCCGCGTCTCCGCGATCCTCCCGTTTCCGCCTCCGCTCCCCGTGCGGACGACCCGGCGTGAGCGGCCGGCGTCGGCGTGGGCTCCACCGGGCCGTCGCCCTTCCGAACCTGACGGGCCTCGTGATCGCATTAGAATGAGGCGGAGATCCCAGGAACGGGAGACGCGATGAGCCCCGCGGTGGAGACGATTCGTCAGGAGGCCCCGGACCTCGGGGAG
>CAZQQP010000297.1:1288-5317 GCA_964595475.1 uncultured Planctomycetaceae bacterium
GACGCGTACTTCGAGCGATTCAGCCCGTCCGAGATCGCCGAGCACATCCGCGGCGTCCAGCGCCTTTCCCCCAAGCACCCCGTGGAGGTGTGGCTCACCCACCTTCCCGGTCGCCACGTGGGCTGCACCGTGCTGTCGGTGGACCTCCCGGGCATCTTCTCCCTCATCACGGGTGTGCTCGCGGGCATGGGGACGAGCATCGTCTCGGGCGACGTGTTCACCTATCGGTCCGGACTGGGGCGGCGGACGGGACGCCGCCGGCGGAGCGTCTCGCGGGGCGACCGTCTGCCCGGCCGGCCGATCATCGACCACTTCGTCGCGAGGCGGGAGACCGACGAGCCGTTCGCCTCGTGGGCGGAGACGCTCGAGCGTGAGATGGTGGGCGTCATCGAGCAGCTCGTCGGCGGACGGGGACAGCGGGCGGGGGAGGCGGCGAAGCAGCGGGCCAACGAGATGGTCACCCGCCGCATCGCGTCGTCGGAGTTCTCCCAGGACGCGGTGCTGTACCCGGTGAAGCTCCACGTGGAGCAGCAGTCGGGCACCCACGCCCGTCTCCAGGTGCTCTCCCAGGACACGCCCGCGTTCCTCTACACGCTGAGCACGGCCCTCCTCCTCCACGGGCTGTCCATCGAGCGGGTGCGGATCCGGACGTCGGACAACCAGATCGAGGACGAGATCGACTTCGTCGATACGACGGGACGGGGCTCTCTCGACGCGCAGACCCTCAACAAGGTGAAGCTCTCCGTCCTCCTCACCAAGCAGTTCACCTACTTTCTCAAGCGGGCGCCGGACCCGTATACCGCTCTCTCCCGCTTCGAGAAGCTGACGGAGGACATCGTCCGCCTTCCCGACAGCGTGGAGCGCGCCCGGGATCTGCCCGAGCGGGAGCGCATCGGGAACCCCCGGGCCATGGCCGATCTCGCCGGGCTGCTCGGCGCCAGCGACTTTCTCTGGGAGGACTTCGTCCGGCTGCAGTACGAGTCGCTGATCCCCATCCTCAAGCCCCAGGTGGAGGGCCGTCGCTTCGGCGAGGCCGCCGACGCGCTCCCCGCCCGTCTCGACGAGGCCATGGCGAGCGCCAGGACCTCCGCGGAGAAGCGGAAGGCGCTCAACGCCTTCAAGGATCGGGAGATCTTCCTGATCGACCTCGACCACATCCTCAACCCCGGGACGGACTTCCGGGAGATGTCGGAGCGGCTGACGGCGCTCGCGGAGGTGGTGGTCAGCCGGGCGGCGGCGCAGGTCTTCGAAGACCTCCGGGCGGAGCACGGCACGCCCCGCGCCGACGACGGGGCGGAGGCGAAGTACGCCGTCTTCGGCCTCGGCAAGCTCGGCGGCGCCGCGCTGGGATACGGCTCGGACATCGAGCTGCTGTTCCTCTTCGACAAGAACGGGCGGACCGACGGGAAGCGGCCCATCGAGAACGCCGCCTTCTTCGAGCACCTCGCCAGCGAGACCAGCCAGTTCATCGAGACCAAGCGGGAGGGGATCTTCGAGGTGGACCTCCGCCTGCGGCCGTACGGGAAGGACGGGCCGCTCGCGTCCAGCCTCGAGGCGTTCAAGCGGTACTACACGCCCGGCGGGCCCGCCCACTCGATGGAGCGGCTGGCGCTGGTCCGGATGCGGACGATCGCGGGGGACCCCTCTCTCGGCGAGGAGGTCGGGACGCTGCGGGACAACGTGTGCTTGGATCCGAACGAGATCTCGCTCGAGGAGCTGCGGGAGGCGCGGGCCGGCCAGTACGCCCAGTACAGCCAGAAAAAGAGCACACGAGGGAGGAACGCGAAATACAGCTGCGGCGCCCTCGCGGACCTCGAGGCGCCCGTCCAGATCCTCCAGGTGTGGAACGCGGGGAAGGAGCCGCGGCTGCGGACACCGCGGATCCATCAGGCCATCGATGCTCTTCGGGCGGCGGGCGTCCTCGGGAACCACGAGGGGGAGCAGATCACGGTCGCCTACGACTTCTTCCGGCGGCTGATCAACGGGCTGCGGATGCTCCGCGGCTCGGCCAAGGATCTGTATCTGCCGCCCGTGGGGTCGGACGAGTACACGCACCTCGCCCGTCGGCTCGGCTACGTGCAGCGGGAGGGGTTGGACCCCGCGGAGGCCCTTCGGACCGAGTTCGCCACGCAGACCGCGACCGTGCGGGCGTTCGTCGCCCGCCACTTCGGCCGGTGGATGCTCCCCAACCCGAGGGCCGCCAACCTCGCGGACATGGTCCTCGACGAGCACCTCCCCGACGACCTCCGCGTCGAGGTGCTCCGGCGGCTCCACTTCGAGGAGCCCGAAAGCGCCTCGTCCCACATGGCCAAGCTGAGCGAGGTCGCTCCCTCCCGCGAGCAGCTCGCCCGTCTGCTCGTCCTTTCCTTCGAGATCCTCGACGCGGTGGGGAATCGCGACGAGGTGCTCGAGCGGTGGGCGAAGCTGGTGGACGCCCACCCCGAGCCCGAGGGCCATCTCTCACTGATGTGGGCCCAGCCCGTCATCATGCGGGTGGTCCTCACCCTCCTCGGCCGGGGGCAGATCCTCAGCGACCTGCTCGTCAGCGAGCCCCGCGTGGTGGAGTGGATCAGCCATCCCCGCCAGCTCCTCGATGCCACGCACATCGACGCGGTGGAGACGAAGCTGCAGGAGATCCTCCCACCGGCCGAGCTCTCGAAATAGCGGGGAGAGCGACCCGAGGGAACGGGAGCTGGCCGCTCGTCACACCACGACGGGGCTGTCACGGGGACCGCGATCCGGACGTGCTGGCGGGGGAAAACGGCGGCCACGACGCGCCCGGCGACGACAAGAAACGAGAGGGGCGGCTCTATCTCACCGGGCGACGGCAGCGTGGCTACTCGTCGAACCGGGGCACCTCCGTGACCGGCTGCTCTGGGCCCGGGAAGTTGGTGGGGACATCGAGGGTGACCTCGCCCGTGGCGGCCCACTCGATCCCCCGAGCGAGCAGGGTAATAAAGCCGACGGAGGAGGCTCCTGGCTTGTGGTGGCCCGGGGTCAGGCAGAACACCCGCCCGTCGCCGGGACGCCGGACCCAGGCCTGCGGGGCGAAGGTGCCATCGGGGGCCTCGGCGACCGCGAGGACGCGGACGTTGGTGTCGGGCCCGCGGAGGTCGTAGTAGAGCTCGTCCTTCGCCTGCATCCATGTCCTCGGAAGCCCCTCCATGATCGGATGGTCGGGCGAGTGGGCATGGATCTGGAAGCGGCGGATCGGCGCGTGGGCGGAGCCCCCGCCCTCGCCCGGCGGCCGGATGATCCGCTCCCCCGCCTTGTTGAAGGAGAGGCTGTGGCCGTAGCCCTCGGCCCGTTCGCGATAAGCGATCCCCGTCCACTGGTCGAAGGTCTCCTGTTTCCAAAAGCCCGCCAGGGCCGAGTGGACGACGGCCAGCCCGCCGCCGGAGCGGACATACCGGTCGAGCTTCGCCAGCTCATTCTCGGGGGCCTGGGCCCAGTAGTAGATGAGGACCACCGTGTCGTAGTCGGCATAGGAGCCGTCCCACTTCCGCCAGTCCTCGAGGCCGTGGGCGATGTGATAGTCGACGCGATCCATGCCGAAGGCCGCCAGACGGGGCTTGATGGTCTTGATGTTCTGCTTCCACGGGTGGTAGCCGTAGGGAGCGGCCCCGGTGATTACCAGCGTATCCACGGAGGGCTCGGCCCCCGCGACACTGGCCCACGCCAGAGCAGACGCCACCACGGAACCCGCAAAGAACCGCCATCTCCGCATCGGAACGCCCTCTCTCGTTGAAACACGCGGCCGTTCCCCCGCAGAAGGGGCCTCACATGTTCCTCCGTTCCCCGGGGTGTGTCGACGCCGCACGGAACCGATTCGTCCCTCCGAACGCGCGTGCAAACGGCGCGGCGCTTCCGCTATCCTCCGGCGGTTGGCCGCAGGAATGATGATAAGGAGGCGGAAACGAATAAGTTGAGCCTATTCGTCGGTGCCAAGGCGGAAGTCGGCTTCCGCCTTGGCCCCGATGAGACGGCGAAGCCGATGCTCGAGCAAGCGCAACGTCCGCAAATGCCGGG
>CAZQQP010000298.1:0-5295 GCA_964595475.1 uncultured Planctomycetaceae bacterium
CGCCGGCGACGTTGTTCTTCTCGTGCGGGTCCTTCTTGAGGTTGTACAGCCGTACCGGGGCGTCCGCCCGGTGGGGGAGGATGAGCTTCCACGGGCCCCGGACGGTCCATCGGAAGCGAAGGCTCGCCGTGGGGTCCCGGAGGCTGCGGATGTCATGGGAGTAGGTGGCGCCGAAGACGCCGTTGCGCTCGGCGAGCGCTTCGCGGTTCGTCAGGTCGATGCCGGGCATCCGGTCGGTCGGCTCCAGCCCGGCGGCGTGGAGGATGGTCGGCGCGATGTCCACCGTGCTGACGGGCGTGGTCCGGTCCATGGCCGGCTCGACCTTCCCGGGCCAGCGGACCATGACGGGCGTCCGCACGCCGCCGTCGAAGGGCGACCGCTTGGACCGCTCCGCGAAGCCGCCGCCACCCCTCTGCTGGATCCACCCGTTGTCCGCGACGAAGAGGACGAGGGTCTCGTCGGCCACTCCCTTCTTGTCCAGATAGCCGAGGAGGTCACCCACGGTCCGGTCGAACCACTCGCACATCGCCCAGTACTTCGCGACGTGGATGGAGTCGGTCCGCTTTCGATACTTCTTCAGCAGGGCGTCCGGCGGGTTGTGCGGGCGGTGGGGGAGGAAGGGCGCGTACCAGACGAAGAAGGGCCGGTCCCGCCGCTCCGCCGCGTCGACGAAGTTGAAGATGGGCTTCAGCGACTTGCGTCCGATACGAAGCCCCTTGTCGCCGTGGCGTCCGCCGGGGTTGGGGAAGCCCTCCGTCATGCCGTGGGTGAACCCGCCCCGCTTGAAGCTCCCCTCCCACCACTTGCCGGACTGGTGGGAGAGGTAGTTCTTCTTCCGCAGCAGTCGGGGGACGGTGGGGAGGACGTCGAGGTGCGTGATGAGCGCCGCCCGCTTGGCCCGGTAGACCTTGTCCGTCTTGGGCACCGGCGAGGCCTCGCCCTTCTCGGGCCGCGCGGGGTCGTTCCCGACGATGTTGTGCTGGTGGGGATACAGCCCGGTGGCGAGCGTCGCGAGCGAGGGGCGGCAGAGGCTGTGGGGGACGTAGCCCCGCGTGTAGGTGAGGCTCTGCTCCGCGAGGCGGTCGACGTGGGGCGTCTCGATGTGGGGGTGCCCCATGAAGCCGAAGTCCGTCCACGCCTGATCGTCCGCGATGATCAGGACGACGTTGGGCGGCTCCTCCGCCGTCGCGGGCGGGGCTACCGCGACCATTCCGGCGAGGACCAGGCTTCCGAGCAGCGTGCGACGCGTCATCGGTGTCTCCGGGTCGTGATTCGGCTGTCGCGACGGCGTCCGCGAGCCATCGATATTAAGGCGGGGCCCGGTCCGCCGCAACGAAGGGGGCGGCGGTCGATCGAGGCGAGTGGGCGGGGCGACCGTGGCGGATGCACAACAGCGGCCGAGGGACGAGGAAGTTCGCGAACGAGTAAGGGGGCAGCGCCACGTCTGCGTGCAAGGGGAGTGGATGCTCGCCGGGATGGCGGGGCGGAGACGCCCGGTCCGGATGGTCGGCCGATGTCACGATGGCCCGTCGGGAGTCGGAGCTCGGCGGGGTCGCGAGGAATGGAACTGGAAGGGCGTCCGTGGGGGGAAGCCCGATCCGGATGATCGGGCTATGGGGTGAGGGACGGGCGTCCGGCGTCGCGGGCGAGCCGCTCGACGGTGTCGAGGAGGACCGTCTCCGCCTCCTTGGCGAAGAAGCCGATCTCCACGATGAGCCCCTTGGTCTCGTAGCCGCCCTCCTCGATGACCCGCGCCGTCGGAAGATAGCCGAAGACGTCGTTGCAGTAGGCGGCGGGCCAGAGGTTCCGATGGCCGATCGTCGCCTCCAGCCGCGGGACGTACTCGCCGACCACCTCGCCCGGGAGGCCGACGAGGGTGAGATCCTCCCCGAACTGCCAGACGGCCACGGGCGCCGTGTAGACCTCGGGCAGCGGCTCGCCGGCGTCGAGGGCCTTCAGCATGCGCCGGGCGTTGAACCGCCGGTGGTGCGGCCCGTTCGCCATCCGCTTCAGCCGCTTCCGCGACGGCACGGGCTTGAGGGGGAGGTCCGCCTTGTCGAGGCGGACACGCAAGGGACCGTGCACGGCGGAGAGGTCGCCGCTGTCCGCCACCCGCAACACCTCGTCCGCGAGCGTCTTGCCGTGCTTCCTCGCCCACTTCACGGAGCCCCGCGGATACGGATTGGCGCTTCCCCCGCACCCGGCGACGAACATGGCCTGCACCCCTTCTCGCCTCTTCTCCACGGCGTGCTGGGCGATCCCCGCGTAGTCGCCGCTCAGCTTCCGATTGGCGCCGGTGAGCGTGGTGGGGTGGCTCGCCACGCCGAAGATCAGCCCGCGTAGCTCGCCCCCCTTCTCGACGCGGAGGACGGGCACGGCCCGGTCCGCGTAGCCCCTCGGGTTCACGCCGAGCCGAACGCCGCCGCCGGTGAACTCCCGTCGGTTCATCACGAAGGACGCGACCCCCTCCCCGTGACGAAGGCGGGCGGGCCCCATGCGGTCGACGGCCTTCTCGGCGATGGCCGCGACGGTCTTCTCGAACCGCTCCGTATAGCTCCGCAGCCGCTTGCGCTGGGTCTCGGAGAGGTCGTAGCGGTACCACTCGCTCATCCCGACGAGCGGGCTGGCGTGGGTGTGGGAGACGTTGAGGAGGATCTGCTTCCGCTCGAGGTCGGTCGCCTCCATGATCCGCGTCGCCACGGAGCGGGCGAGCGGCCGCCGCATGACACACAGGTCCGCCGTGACGAGGAGGCCGAGGCCGCCGCCGTCGCCGCGGATCGCCATGGCCTTCGCGAAGAGACGGTCGAGAACACCGGTGGACGGCTCGGTCCGCCCGCCGTAGCCCTTCATCCGGACGGGCTTCTCCGGCGTGATGTCCGCCTTGGCGAGGCCGACCTCCCACGGCGGCTCGCCCCGCGCCGGCGCGGCGAGGGCCACCGTGGCCAGCAAGAGGACGACGGCCGGCCAAAGCCGCGGAGGGCTCGCCGCTCCGCATGGGGCGACGCTTCCCCCGAGCCGATTGCGGTTCGCTGTCTTCGCGATGCTCATGGTTCCCTCGCCGCTCATGGGATTGTCCGTGCTCACTGCTCGCCGATCCGATGGATGACGATGGCGTTGGACGCCCGCGGCGTCCCGATCTCCGTGCTCGCGACGATGAGGACGAGGTCGCCTTCCCGGGCCCGCCCGTCGGCGACCAGACGCTCGCTCAGCTTCGATCGCAGCTCGCTGAGGTCGCCGGGCACTTCCATCCCCTCCGCGACCACGCCGAAGCACAGCGCCATCCGGCGGAGCGCCGTGGGATCGTCGGACATGCCGAGGACAGTCGCCGCGAGGCGCTGCTTGGAAAGCACCCGCGCCGCGGCGCCGGACTGGCTCCAGACGGCGACGCGCTTCACGTCGATGTGATCGACGAGCTCCCTCACGCCCCGGGCGAGCGCCACGTCCCGCTCGCTGCTGGTGCGGAGGGTGGGCCGCTCGTCCGTCTCCTCCTCGCGTCCGCCGAAGAGATACGCCTCGGTGGATTTCGCCACCACCGTCATCATCCGGACCGCGGCCGTGGGGAACCGCCCCACGGACGTCTCGCCGCTGAGCATCACGGCGTCGGCGCCGTCGAAGATGGCGTTGGCGACGTCGCTGACCTCGGCGCGTGTGGGCGACGCCTGGTCGATCATGCTCTGGAGCATCTGGGTCGCGACGATGACGGGCCGCTGTCGGCTCCGGCACCGCCGGATGATGTCCTTCTGGATGATGGGCACGTCCGCGAGGTCCATCTCCACTCCGAGGTCGCCCCGGGCGACCATGACGGCGTCCGCGGCGTCGATGATGCCGCCGATCTCCTTCAGTGCTTCCGGCCGCTCGATCTTGGCGATGATGCCGATCCCGGCACCCTTCGTTCCCAGCCGAGACCGAAGCCGCGTGACGTCGTCCGCCCGCCGCACGAACGACATGGCGAGGTAGTCGAGCCCCTGGTCGACCGCCCACTCGATGCAGGAGCCGTCGTACTCCGTGATCGGGTCGAGCGACACCGGTGTGTCGGGCAGGTTGACTCCTTTGTGGCTGCGGATCCGCCCGCCCCGCACGCAATTGCAGACCACGCCGTCGGCCGGCTTCTCCACGGCCAGCAGATGGACCGCACCGTCCTCCACGAGGACGCGGTCGCCCACGCGGATCTCGTCGATCAGTTCGGGATGGTTGATCGCGACGCGGCCCTCACCCGCCTCCCGGGCGAGCATGAACCGGTCGCCCGGCCGCAGCTCCCACCCGTCGTCCGCGGCGACCCGCCCGAGCCGGATCTCCGGCCCGCCGAGGTCGCCGACCCACGCCACGGAGCACCCGGCCGCCGCCGCGGCCTCCCGGCCGCTGTCGAGCAGCGCCCGATGCTCCTCGAGCGTGCCGTGGGAGAAGTTCAGGCGGAACGCGTCGCAGCCCTCGTCGAGGAGGCCGCGCATGCTCTCCCGGTCGGCCGTCGCGGGGCCGAGGGTGGCGAGGATCCTGGTCCGGGTGGGTGGGATCATGGGCCGAGTATCGAGAGCGCTGCACTCCGGCGCCGCTTGCCGTCCGCCATCGACGACGGGCGTCGCGGCGGTCGCGTCGCACCGGGCATTCTTCGGCCTGGGCCGCACGCTGTCCGGGCCACCGCTCGCGCGTGCCGGGGCCTTTCCGATCGCGAGCGTGCGTGCCGGTTCCGCGCGACCCGGCAGCAACTTACGCTCCGCGGCGCACCGATCAGGCTGGATCCGTCCGACGATCGGGCACGGGCAGACAAGCTCCCAGTGGCACGGAACGCCACCAAGTGAGCGCCGCGCCCGCGTTGTTTTCCGCTCCGTGGGAATCGGCACGGCCCGGGAGGCTTCGCCGATGGGCCGAGCTGTGACGGGAAGGGGACGGGTTTCCGAAAGGACGGCTGATCCCAATTCACGGGAGCTCCGCTGAAAGAAGCCGTTGTCCACGGGCTTCCGTTCGCGACGACGGATGCGAGCGGAGACACGGATCAGTTCACGGCGTTGGCCGACACGGCCGCCGGCACGGGCAAGCCCGTCCGCGGGCTTGCCCGTGGTGGGCTCGCCTCGGGTTGCAGCACACGCTCAACGAGCCATCGTCGCCGAGCCGCGCGCCGTGAGACGCGACAAGGAGTCCGTTCACGGCGTTGCGTGCCCCCCAAGCAAAGACGACGCCGACCACGCGGGGTTGGGTCGCGGCATTGCGTGGCACCCGACCCGCACCGTTCGCGAGCCAACGGCTAAGGAGGCGGAAAAGAAGAAGTTGAGCCTATACGCCAAAGCGAGGAGCGGGAAG
>CAZQQP010000299.1:0-5255 GCA_964595475.1 uncultured Planctomycetaceae bacterium
GACAACGAAGGAGGACGCCCCGTCTTCATACATCTTCAAGTCCCAGCGGGATGCCGCCGGTGCCCGTCCGCGGGCTTGCCCGTGGTTATGGCCTCGTCTCGGGATGCCGCACCCGCCTCGAGCCATCATCACCGAGTCGCACGACGCGAGACGGGACAGGGAGTCCTATCACGGGGTTGCGTGCCACCCGGACAACGACGATCTCGCGGAGACGTTCATTGAGTTTACCGCGTCCCGAGGCGCCCGCCGGGGCATCGTCGGCGCTTTGCCCCGCGTCCCTCCCGCTCGCGAGCCACGGCCCTCGCGCAACACGTTTCAAATCGAGGAGAGGACAACCAGGCCGGCCCTCGTCTCGCAGCGTCCGTATCGCGCAGCAACCAGGCTCACAGGGCATTCCAGGATCGGAGCAGGTCGATCGGGTCGGGAAGCGGCCGCTGCCAGAGCCAAGCCGGGTCGATGTGGAGGTCGGGGAGAAGCGCCGTGCGATAGACGCCGCCCGTCGGCTCCGCCGCGGCGAAGCGGCCGTTGGAGCCCAGGCGGTAGAAGGTCGCGCTCTCCCGCTCCGGGTCGATCAGCCAGTACTCGGGTACGCCTCCCCGCTCGTACTCGGCGACCTTGTGGACGGCGTCCCGGAAGCGGCTCTCCGGGCTGACGACCTCGATGACGAGGTCCGCCGGCCCCGCGAGATGTCTCGGCCGCACCCGATCCAGATGCTCCGAGGCGACGAAGAACAGGTCGGGCGATCGGGCGGAGGACTCCCCCGGAAGCTTCATCAGAAAGGGCTCGCCGAAGCGGCCGAGGCGGCGGCGGATGAACACGCCGACCGCCTCCCGAAGCCAGCCGACCACTTCGTCGTGTCGATCGTCGACGGCGTGCATGGGCACCACCATGCCGTCGACCCATTCTGCACGCTCCGGGATCTGCGGGTCCTCGAGGAACTGCTCGAAGGAGACATCAGCCCGCGGCAGGGTGCTCATCGGAAGCCCTCCGGCGCGCCTCCCATGCATCGTAGCCTCCGTGCCTCGCCTCGGACGCCCCAACTTATTCTTTTCCGCCTCCTTATGGCTCGATGGGCGCCTGCTCCAGCGCGGGGACCGAGCCGACCCGCACGGGCAAGGCCGGAGACGGCTTTGCCCGTGCCACACAAGCACGGACGACGCTCAACCCATGCCGAATCACGCACGACCGAAAGCACGAGCCGGACGCCCTCACCCGACGTGGCATCTCCGCTCGTCCGCATGGGTCATTGACCATTCCCGTCATGGGTCATCGTCGAGCCCGGCTCGCTCCCGTCGCGCCCTAGCCACGGCCCTTGAGCAGCAGGTTCCAGTAGTAAGCCGGCAGGCCCCACTTCTTGAGCTGATACATGCTCGCCCGCTCCTTGGTGGAGTCGACCGGAAAGCTCGGCCGGAGGTTCTTCTCGTAGTCGAACTCCGCGAGGACCAGCCTTCCGTATCCCGTGACGAGCGGACAGGCCGTGTAGCCGTCGTACCGCACGGGCTCGTCGATCTCGCCCCGGCGGAGCACCTGGAGGAGGTTGTCCGCCACGGCCGGCGCCTGCTTCCGCACCGCGGCGCCGGTCTTCGACGTGGGGGCGCTGGACGCGTCGCCGAGGCCGAAGACGTTGGGGACCCGGCGGTGCTGCAGCGTGACCGGATCGACGTCGATCCACCCGCCGTCGTCGGCGAGGCCCGTGCGCTTGATGAGCTCCGGCGCGCTTTGCGGCGGGGTCACGTGGAGCATGTCGAAGCGAACCACGTCCTCCTCGTTCTCGCCGCGGAAGACGGCCTCCCGCGTGTCGGGCCGGATCTCGGCGAGCTCCTGTCCGTAGCGCACCGCGATGCCGTATCGGGCCGCGACGCCCTCGAGGGTCCGGGCGTACTCGGGCACGCCGAAGATCGCGCCCGTCGCGGTCCGGAACTCCACGGCCACGTCCTCTGCCCGTCCGGCTTGCCGGAAGTGGTCCGCGGCGAGGTAGGCGATCTTCTGCGGCGCTCCGCCGCACTTGATGGGTGTGCCGGGCTGGGTGAAGACCGCCCGACCGCTCCTCAGCTCGCGGATGCACCGCCAGGTGTACTCCACGTAGCGGTAGGCATAGTTGCTGCAGACACCGTCCCGGCCGAGGGTCTCCACCAGACCCGGGATCCGCTCCCAGTCCACCTGGATGCCGGGCGCGAGGACCAACGCGTCGTAGGAGAGCACGCGCTCGTCCGCGGTGGTCAGCTGGTTCCGCTCCGGGTCGATGCGGGCCACGGCGTCGCGATACCAGACCGCCCGCGACGGGAGGACTTCCTTCATCGGCCGCATGGACCGCACCTTGGGGAAGACCCCGCCGCCGACCAGCGTCCAGAGGGGCTGGTAGTAGTGGGTCCGGCTCGGCTCGACCACGGCGACGTCCATATCGGAAGCGGTCCGGAGCAGACGCGCCGCGACGGCGACCCCGCCCGTCCCCCCGCCGACGATCACCACCTCGTGGTGCGTGGTCCTCGGGCCTTGCACCTGTCGGTCCGGTCGCTCCTCCTCGGCGACGCCCGCGTCCGGCTGGGCTCGCTGCGCTTCGGCATCGGTGATGGCCTGGGTCATGGCTCGCTCCGGTTCGCCGCACGCGGCCGCGGCCTCGTGCGCCGCGTGCCAAAATTCGGATGGTTCTATCCGAAACTCCACGATAGCGCCTCGGGCCGCGGCACACAAGCGGCGCCCGTCCGCGGCCGGAGCGGGCTAGAATCCGCGACCGGCACGCCCGGCGCCAGCGCGATGGGAGCTCCGATGCACGAGACGACCGAGACCGACGCCCTGCAGGTCAGCCAGGAGGCCCACGAGGATCACATCGCTGTGATGCTCGATCTGCCGACGACGGAGCCCGCCATGCTCCACTGGGGGCTCCGTCGGAGCCCGGAGGCCGCCTGGGAAGCGCCGCCCAAGGCCATGTGGCCGGCGGGCTCCGTCCCGTTCGACCAGGAGGCGGTGGACAGTCCGTTCGAGGCGGGGGCGACGGGGCAGCGTGTCGTCCTGCGGGTCCCCAACGACGTCCGGGCGACGGGCGTGGCGTTCACCATCTACTTTCCCCGCAGCGGCGCGTGGGACAACAACGGGGGACAGGACTATTTCGTCGCTTTGCTTCGCGAGCGTGCGGACCGGAGCGCCGAGGCGATCGAGCAGCGGCTCCACGAGTGGTCCGACGGAGAGGCGACCTTCGAGAGGGTCTTCGACCTCACCGAGGACGAGCGGGTGGGCGTGGCCGTCCGGGTGGACGCGTCCACCGGAGAGGCGTCGACGCGGATCCTGACCGATGCCCGGGGCGAGCCGTGGCTCCACTGGGGACTGGCCTCGGCATCCCACGGGGACTGGACGCGACCGCCCCAATCGATGTGGCCCACCGGCTCGTGGGCCTTCGACGACGCGGCGGTCCGGACGCCCTTCGTCGCCGATGGCGACCTGTGGAAGGTGGACCTCCGCGTGGACGGCGACACCCGTGTCCGCGGCATCCCCTTCGTCCTCTTCGACGCGGCGGGCGAGCGTTGGCTGAAGCACCGGGAGAAGGAGCTCCACACGCCCATCTCCCGCGGACCTGTGGACCGCACGGCGATGCTCGAGGATCTCACTCGCCGCATCGTCGAGGCCGAGACGGGGAACCACAGCTGGAGCCTCATGCACCGGTTCCACCTCGCCCACGATCTGCTCGAGGAGTGCGGCACGGATCTCGACGGCCTGGCCACCCTCTTCGTCTGGCTTCGCTTCTCCGTCATCCGCCAGCTCGACTGGCAGCGGGACTACAACACGAAGCCCCGCGAGCTCGCCGACGCCCAGGAACGGCTCACCCGATCGCTGGCCGACCTCGCCGCGGCGGACGCGGACGCCCGCCCGCTGGCTCGGCTCATCCTCTCCACCCTCGGCCGCGGCGGCGAGGGACAGGAGGTCCGCGACCGCGTGCTCCACATCATGCACGGCCACGGGATCAAGGAGGTCCACGGCCACTGGTTGGAGCAGTGGCACCAGAAGCTCCACAACAACACGACGCCCGACGACATCGCCATCTGCGAGGCGTACCTCGCGTTCCTCCACAGCGACGGCGACGTCACCGCGTACGACCGAGTCCTCGCGGATCACGGGGTCAGCCGACAGCGCCTCGCGAGCCTCGAACGGCCCATCACCGAGGATCCGGACTTCTATCCCGACAAGAAGGACGGGCTGATTCCGGATTTCGAGGAGTTTCTCCGCCTGCTCAAGTCCGTTCACTCCGGGGCGGACCTCGACACGGCCCTCGACGCGGCGGCCGGGACAATCGACGAGGAGCTCGCGGAGTGGCTCCGGAGCCTTTTGGGACGCGACGTGAGCGACGCGGAAGCGCTGGCGCCGCTCGTCTCGGATCTAACCAAGGCCCGGAACGAGGTGGCGAACCGCTTCGAGACGGCGGACGCCGCGGAGGCCCGGCGGGAGCTGCTCTACCTCGACCTGGGGCTCGCCGCCCACCTTCGGATGGGGGTGGAGCGGGCCGACCTGTCGGGGATGGAGTGCCACCGGCTGATCGAGCTCACCCGTCACCTCTGCGAGAACCTGGCGGTCGAGCGCGCCGACGAGGATTTCGCGCCGGCTCGACACGCGTGGGATCGCTATCTGGCGGCGGAGGAGTCGGGGCGGGAAGCGGCGTTGAAGGCCCTCGCGTTCGCGGACCGGACGGAGCGTGCGCTGCGCAGCGCCGCCGACCGCCTGCACCGACGGCTGCAGCCCAAGGCGGAGACGCTGGGTCGTTCGCTCGGCGTGGAGGAGTGGACCATCCCGCTGTTCAGTGAGGAGGTGGTCCGCGGCACACTCTCCTTCGTCCTCGCTCGCCTGCTCCGCCACGTCGAGCCGCTCCTTCGAGCGGAGGCGGGCGTCGGCGGCTGGCAGATCATCAGCGCCGGCGAGGGCCGCGGACGCGTGCAGGCGGTGGACCGGCTGAAAGCGGTCGAGGGGGAAGCGTACTCCGAGCCGACGGTCCTCGTCGCCGAGGATGTGAGCGGGGACGAGGAGATCCCCGCCGGTGTGAAGGCGGTCCTCACCCCGCGGACGCCGGACCTCGTTTCTCACGTGGCGGTCCGCGCCCGGAACGAGGGCGTGGTCCTCGCGAGCTGCTTCGACCCGACGGCGCTGACCGGGCTCCGGGAGATGGCGGAGCGCTCCGTGACGGTTCACGCGTCGCCGCGGGGCGACCTCGGGTGGCAGGCGGACGACGGCGCGACGCCCACGGAGCCCACGGGCGCGGCGGATACGGCCCC
>CAZQQP010000300.1:0-3563 GCA_964595475.1 uncultured Planctomycetaceae bacterium
GATCTCGGCCGCCTCGAGAGCTTCGACCGCCCGTGTGGCCTGTTCCACGTCGGTCGCGGCGATCACGAGGTCGTAGCCGCCACGGTCGGCGATGACGACGGCGGTCCCCTCCCTGGGGATCGAATGCCCGTCGATGCCGGAGAAGTTGCCGCCGACGCTGACCGGCGCGTCGAACTCCGTGTCGTCGAGGAAGCTGTACGTGGTCACGAGGACGTCCGTCGAGTCCGGCCTGGCGTCCCGGAACCGGATGCTGGCGTCGCTGGTGGCGGTACTCGCGGTCTCGGCGAGGTTCTGGGCCGGCCCGAGGAGGTCGGTGTTCGTGTAGCTGATCGTGGTCTCGGGACCGAAGGCGGCAGGGATGCCGGTGAGGTGACCGGTGCGGTCGCCTGCGGCCAGGAAGCGAACGGTGAGTTCGAGGAACCGCTCGTTGTCGGCGATGCGGTGTGTCCCGTCCCGCAGGAGGGACGCGTCACCGACCGCGAGGACGTTCTCCCGGCGGACGGCGACGGCGTGACTGGTCGAAGCGGATTCGGCCGAGAGGCGTGTCTTGCCGGTCGTCTCGAGGAGCGTGGTCCCCCCGGAAGCCTGCACGGTGGTCGCCGTGTGGAGGACCGCACGGTCGACGTCGCTCGCGGGGCCCGTCCCGCCGGCGACGACCCGCTTGAAGTTGCCCTCGTTCGTGCGAAGGTTGAGGAGGTAGTCGGTACCGACCTCGATTCCGAGGTGGGAGCCGAGTCGGGCGACCCGAGAGCGCTCGATGTCCGGGCTGGTGTTCACGTTGCCACCCGGGAAGAACGCCCGCGACGGTTCGCCGAAAATCGCGACGTGGCCGCCGCTGTCGACGAACTCCCGAACGGCGCGGGCCTCTCCCGGCAGGTGTGTCCGCTTGGGGTCGAAGACCAGGTACGCGTCGGCGTCGGCCAGTCGGCGCTCGAAGTCGTCGCCCTCCGTCACCATCGACACCTCGTATCCCGCTGCAGAGAGGGCATTGACCAGCGGCCGGAGGTCCTCGTCGGTGTGGCGGTTGTGGTGGGCGTCGTCGATCAGGATCGTCCCGGACCCGTCGACGTCGCCGAGCGAGACCTCACCGGTCGCGGGCGCGGGGTTCGCCACCAGTTCGCTCGTCGGGGGATAGGCCTCCTCGGCCGACGACGAGGGCGACTGTGTGGTCAGGATCGTGCCGGCCCAGAGCGCCCCGACGACGACCAGCGCGACGGCCGCAACGACGCCTGCGGCACGCACAGTGGCCCTATCCACCATCGTCGGTCACCCCCGAAGGCGGCTGGCTCGACCCGTTGACCCGCAGAACCCGGACCGTCTCGTTGGGGCCGGCCTCGCGGACCAGCGCGGTCCGGACGAGATCCGGCGGGAGGAAGAGCGTGTTCGGGAACCGACTCGCCGGCTGGCCGATGAAGTACGTCGGCGACGACATCGTCTTGTTCCCGGCTGGCGACGCGATGTAGTTCGAGCGCGTAATGAAGCGGGTCGTGTCGTTCGGGTAGATGATGCGGGTATCGTAGTCGGCGAGGTCGGCCATGCTCGCGGCGCGGTCGGCGGCGGTCCGGATACTCCCGATCTCGTCGGCCAGGCCGGCCTCGACCGCCTCGGAGCCGGTGAACAGCTTGGCGGTCGCGACGGTCTCACGGGAGACGGTGAGGTTCTCCGCCCGGTGGCGCATCACCGCCCCGAGGAAGGCGGACTGGAGGGACTTCGTCTTGTAGTACCAGCCCCGCTGGGACCCTCCGCCGAGCTTGCTGGGGCCGCTGACGATGACGGCGTCGGTCGGCTGGGACTTCGCCGGCGGGGTGAAGACGGCACCGACGCTCCCGAGTAGCGACGAGGGTTTCGCGACGATGTGGTCGCTCCCGAGGATCGTGTAGTAGCTCCCGGAGGCGGCCATGTTGTCGACGCTCGCGACGACCGGCACCTCCTCGGAGAGCGCCAGCGTCCGCAGGTACATCGATTCACTCGCCGTCGCACTCCCGCCGGGGCTACTGACCCGCAGGACGACTGCCTCGACCGACGGGTCCGAGAGCGCGAGTTCGACGGCCCCGCTGTAGTCTTCGGCAGCGGCACCGTTGATTCCACCCTCGACCGGAATCACGGCGACCGTGCCGGATGCCGGCCCGAGAGGCAGGACCGCCCAGAGAACGACGCCGACGACGAGGCCGACGACGATGAGTAGGAGGAGGGGCGAGCGGAAATCCCTGCTCGGGCCCTGGGGGGCACTGGAGCCACCCGGCGCCTCGCCGCGAGTACCCCGGGTCCGAGCGGTGGGTTCGGCTCTCTCGCCAGGGTCGCCCTCGACTGCGGTATCGGCTTCGGAATCACCCTCGTCCCCCGAATCCTGAGAAACCATGGTGCTGGTGGATAGCTCTCACATGCCGTTCGCGTGGCATAAACCCTCGGCCCGGGTGGGCGACCCACCAGTGGAGTCCGCCTGGTGTCCGGTCACCAGGTGTCGAACGCAACGCCGGAGATCTCGAAGCGGGCACCGCCCTCGTCGCTCTCGGACGTGGTGATCGACCAGCCGTGACTCGCGACGACGCGGGCGACGATGGTCAGGCCGAGCCCGTTCCCCCTCCTCCGAGGAGAAGCCCTCCTCGAACACCCGTTCCCGGGCCTCCACGGGGATACCCGACCCGTCGTGTTCGACGTAGAAGCCCGCATTCTCGAGCAGGAGGTCAACGCGAACGGTCACGTCGTCGCGGCCGATTTCGAGGGCGTCCTGCGGTCTCACCTGAAGCGGGAGCGTGCCCTCGGAACGCCCACGATGGATGCCAAGAAGAGATCCGATCCAAGTAATGCCCGAGTGGCTGTCCAGCGAGTGGCCTGACCTGGGGTGCTCCCAACGACGGTCGCCTCGGGATGGGGTGGATCGCGTTGCAGAATGGAATGGCGGTGGAGGGACTGTGGCGACATGCTCAAGGTCTCTCCCGGCGAGCACGACAAGATCCTGTGATCGGTAGACAGCCGACCGAGGGACCGTCGTAGTTGCACAATGCCGGTCTTCCCTCCCGGACCGCCGGGGAATCGACGGGTGCCCGCCTCGAATCCGGTAGTCGAAGCAGTCACTGCGCGGTGGAAAAGCCGGGGTGAACTGCCATCGATCCACCGGACCGGGACGGCCACAAGTGATATATATGACGTGATGGCTTCGGTACCATTCCTAAAAATGAGACCCGTATGCGTAAATTCGGTCCCGGTCCAGCCGGATTTGTTGGCAAGGTATACAATAATCGCTCCCGTTGCAAGTAAACGAGTTCCAGGGGTGATGGATAATGGTGGAACGACTCTCGACGGGAATCTCGGCGATCGACCGACGACTGGACGGGGGCTTCAAGGCGGGAAGCCTGGTTGCCCTCGTCACGCCGCCGGCGGCACAGAGCCACGCGGTCATCCAGCAGTTGATGCGGGAGCGACCGTCCGTCTACGTAACGTCGCTCCGGTCGGCCGCGTCGATCAAGAACGAACTGAACGGGCTGGGCGACGGTGAGGTCCCGGTCAGCATCCAGGAGGTGGGCGAGGCGGTCCAGGAGGAGAACAAGCTCTTGCACGAGCTC
>CAZQQP010000300.1:3573-4266 GCA_964595475.1 uncultured Planctomycetaceae bacterium
GATACACGCAGCGAAGACCGTCGAGCGCGAAAGGATCCTCGACCAGGTCTACGAGGTGGTCCAGCGGGTCGACGGCGTCTGTAATCTGGTGGTCGATCCGGTCAACCCGCTGGAGCGGAGTCAAAGTCGGACCGACTACCAGAACTTGCTGTCGAAGGTCGCCGAGCGGCTCCTCGACACGAGGAGTCTCGGACTCCTCCACTGCACGCTGCTGGAGGAACCGCCGACCTTCCGGGAGACGACACTGACAATGGCGGACGTCGTCTGGGAACTCGACATCGTCGCCGGCCGCCGGAAAGACCTCGATATCCAGACACGGATCCCCAAGAACCGTGGCGGAGAGGCCGTCCTGGAGGAGCTGACCCTCCTCGTGGAGGGCGGCCGGGTGATGACCGACGACAGCCGGAACATCTGACGACCGAGACCTGGTGGGAGGTGCTCGCTTCCCCACTGGCCCGTCGCCGAAGGCGATGTCGCCGCCGGATCGGTCGACCGTCCAGGTCACGAACCAGAGGCCGAGCCCGTTCGCGTGAACGAGGTCGTCTTCGGTTCCCCGCCGGATCGCCTCGAGGTCACCCGGCGGAATCGAACAGCCGTCGCACTCGATCCGCACGGTTTCTGAGTCCCCGTCACTCCCGTCCGCGATGGAAATGCGGACCTCGGTGTCGTCGCTCTCCTCGCACCGAAGCGCGT
>CAZQQP010000300.1:4276-5237 GCA_964595475.1 uncultured Planctomycetaceae bacterium
CGGCGACGATTTCGGGCCGCTCCTGGTCGTTGATGGCGTCCCGGAGGAGGGCCGCGAGATCGAACTCGAGTCGGTGGCCCGGGCCCTCGTCCACCGCCCGGATCCGGCGGGCATCCGTCGCGTACTTCTCGATCCGCCGGAACACCTGCTCGACCGTGTCGAACTCCGATGTGACCGCCGCCTCCGGGACCGACTCCCGGATCCGTTCGACGGCCGAGAGAACCACGTTGAGGTCGTTCCGCAGGTTGTGGCGGAGGACCCGGTGGAGGAGCACCAGTTCGCGGTTCTCCCGGTCGACCGCCTCGGCCATCCGTCGCAGGTGGGTCTCGCGTCTGGCGGTGAGCGCGTAGATGAGGCCGGCGGTGAGGACCACCTCGACGGCACCCTTGACCGCCTGGACCTGGCCGAGCAACGGATCCGAGAGGACCGCTGCCAGGACGACGTCGAAGACGAACAGGGCCAGCACCCCCAGGACGACGTAGATTATCGTGATTCGGGCGGGCGTCAGTCTGGTCGACAAGCCTCGTCCCGATCCCCGCTCGTGACGGTCCCCCCGGCGGTACGAGCCCTCCGATCCCATGGGTCGCAATCACACGCCAGGCGCTTGAATGTCCGCCCGCCCGACGTTTCACCGGCCGAACTGGTCAGCCCCGACGATACCACCGAACCGCTGCGGGCCACCCGGACAACGGTCCGGGCCGTCAGCATCGGTCCGTCTCGAGAACCTCGAGGTCCTCGTCGAGCGTTAGCCGCAAGGACTCTCCCGCGTGGGAGACCGTTAACTCGACACGGAGAGGGTCCTCGTCGACGGTGGTCGCGTGGGCCTCGAAGAGCCAGTCGAGGTCCCACAGGTAGGTCTCCCTGAGGTTGACGCCCTGGTCGTAGAGGAACCCGACGTCAGCGGGGTGGTCGATGACGGCCGCTCCCACGACCGCACCGATGTCCATATCACACGCCCGAC
>CAZQQP010000301.1:0-5229 GCA_964595475.1 uncultured Planctomycetaceae bacterium
TTCCGCCTTGGCACCGATGAATAGGCTCAACTTATTCTTTTCCGCCTCCTTATCCCTATCGACACGGTCTCGTCACCAACCCGGCCCCGGACGTCGGCAAGAGCGACGTGGGCCTCCCGCTCGACGAGGTCACCCTCGCCGAGACCCTCGGCGCCCGGGGCTACCGCTCCATCTGCATCGGAAAGTGGCACCTCGGCCACACCCGCAAGTTTCTGCCGCGGGAGCAGGGCTTCGACGACTACTACGGCATCCTCTACTCCAACGACATGTGGCCGGTGCAGCTCGTCCGCAACGGCGAGGTGGTCGAGTATCCCGTCGTCCAGGCCCAGCTCACGAAAAAGTACACGGAGCGGGCGGTCCGCTTCATCGAGAACAACAAGGAGCGTCCCTTCTTCCTGTATCTCCCCCACACCATGCCCCACAAGCCGCTCGCCGCCTCGGAGCGGTTCTACACGCCGGAGACGCCCGACGACCTCTACGCCGACGTCATCCGCGAGCTCGACTGGTCCGTCGGGCGGATCCTCGCGAAGCTGGAGAGACTGGGCCTGACGGACGAGACCCTCGTTCTCTTCGCCTCGGACAACGGTCCCTGGTTCGGCGGGGACACCGGCGGGCTCCGGGGCATGAAGGCCCGGACCTGGGAGGGGGGCATCCGAGTGCCGTTCATCGCCCGGTGGCCGGGGAAGATCCCGGACGGCCAGGTCTGCGACGCCCCCGTCGCCAGCGCCGACATCTTCCCGACGCTCTGCCGGATCACGGGGACGGAGGTCCCGGCCGATCGCACGCTCGACGGCAAGAACATCTTTCCGTTGATGCGGGACGCGAGCCGGTCGAGCCCGCACGACGCGATCTTCGCGATGCGGGGCCCGACGCTCCGGACGGTCCGTTCGGGCAAGTGGAAGCTCCACGTCCGGTCCCCCGGCAAGCGGCCCGGCTTCGGGTCCGACTGGGAGGACCCCCGAGCGCCGGACGGCGTGACCCTCATCGCTCCGTACGAGCAGCCGCGGCCGAGCGAGTATCCGGGCACCGTCGGGGGCGACGGCCCGAGGGCGGGCATGCTGTTCAACCTCGAGAAGGACCCCGCGGAGACCCGCGATGTCTCGGGGACGCACCCTCAGGTCGTGAAGCGGCTGAGAAAGCACGTCGAGCGAGCCGAGGCGTCGTTCGGCGAGCTCCACCGCGGCGATGCGGACTGGAGCGGCCTCCGCCGGCTGACCGGCGGGAAGCTCCGCTACGACCGATTCATCGACCCGCAAGGCAAGTGACCCGGATTCGGGCGTAGCCGAGCTCGCGACACGCTCGGAGCGCGTCCCGAATCCGACCGTGTTGTCCGTGATCGTTTGCCGCTTGGTCGCGTGGGCTCCCGCCAGCCGTGCCGACGTTTCCCCTTCGCAGCAGCGCGCTGTAGCCGAGCTCGCGTAGAGCTGGCCCGCTCCGACGCAGCCGAACGGCGGAGACTTCCCGATCGCGACGGCGAGCATGCGATTTATTCCTCATCGCCCCGGATGATGGACCGGACCCGCTTCAGCGCCTTTTCTCCAACCAGCGGCTTCGCCTTCGAGGGGTCACGGCCACTCGTGGCGAGCACCGTCACGCGATCGGATGCCGCGAAGCGGCCGTCGCCGTTGCTGTCCCTCCGGACGCGTAGGTACAGCCGCTTGCGGTCCGCATCGTAGAAGACATCGAGCAGATCGGTGTCGCGGGGCGTGATCCGCCGGAGATTCTTCCCACCGAGACTGGCGACATAAGCGACTGTGGCATCGCGTCGGTCGACCCAGCCGTCTCCGTTCGTGTCGCGCTCGTGCATACCGAGGAGAAGCACGGATGGCCAGCGCCTTCCGCTCGAGGGCTCCGTGTCCGCCGGGGGAAATCGCAGCCGCGTGATAACCGCCGGTCGGTCCAGCAGGAGGCGCACGCGTCCGGTGTCGGGATCGACGAAAAAGATGTTGCTCCAGGCGCCCCAGCGGCGTCCCAAGCCGTATCGGATCGCCTCGCTCGCCGCCGACGCGGGGCTTTTCCCGCGGGAGGACGGTGCTCGCCGCACCGCGTACACCGGTCCGTCTCCCTTCCGCTTCGCCGCCTTCTTCCGCCGGTCCACCTTGATCGTGACGGGCAGGGCGATTCGCTCCGCACCCCGTATCTCGATCGGCTTGCCCAGCGCCGGCTCGCCGACGGCGTCGGCGGTCAGCGGCCGATCCGGCGAGACCGCGACCTCCGGCGTCTCGTTCCCGGCAACCCAATGCCAGGCCAGCCCGGCGAGCGCGAGTGTGACGAAAGCCGATAGGGAAACCCATAGGGCGCTCCGACCCGATGGTCGCCGCCGGCCTGAAGTGACTTGGTGTGTCATATTCGGGGTTCCTCTGAGATCTTCGCGAGCGGTGCTTCGATCCCGATCGGAGTGTTATCACCCCTCCCGCGGCTCGGAGCGGATGGGTGTCTTTATCCGTATGAACGCTGAAGCCAACGGCTTCTTAGCCGCGGGCGTGCCGACGGCGTCACGATCGTCGCGCCGTACGCGCAGGCACCGCCGACCGCGGCCCCGTGGGGCTGACGGGCCCGAGGAGGATGCCCCGGTCGGTGCGGTCGTCTCATCACCGTGAAAAGAGATCCCACCCGTGCTCTCGGACGTGGTTGAAGTTGACCGCACGGGCGTGTCCAGCCGATTGGAGCGCCTGATAGAGATCGAAGTCGACCGTCACGATCCAAATCGCTGGGTGGATTCTGGCGAGCTCGACGATGGCCGCATCCGCCAGCCCGAGCCGGAAAAACGCCGGGTTCTCGGCGGCCTTCGCGCTCGTGATGTAGACCTCCGTCCCGCGGCTCTCACACAGCGTTCGGAGATGTTCGGTCCGGCTTCGGCGCTTGTCGCCTTGCCGGATGAGATGGCTCGTTTCTGTCAGCGTATTGGGCGTGGCGACGAGAACCGAAAATCGCCCGAGGGCCCACAGCAGACGGTCGTAGTCTTCTGGCAAGAACGCCTGTGTGCGCTTGTGTCGTCCGACGAACGAACGGTCCTGCGATCCGACGAGCAGGACGGTCAACAGATTCGCGTCGAGAGCGATCGAGGAGCGCTCACTCATTGACGCTCCGCATCTTTACCGAGCGGACTTCCCCGGTCCGCCCGTCGACCCGGACCACCTTGTAATCGCGGCCTGTCTGCGGGGGCTGGAAGATATTTGCAGCGCTATTTGCAACGCCCGCCGGCTGTTCCTTCCACGGGCGGGAGAAGCCGATCGTCACTTCCCATGCGTCGTCCGCTTCGTTATAAAAGACCTCCTCCAGCCCGATGTTGTACGGCTGCTCATCCCCGAAAAGATCGGAGATGTGCTCGCGAGCCGCCTGGACGGCTTGTTTGACATTGACTCCTTCGGGCATCTGTCCGGTCTCGTTCGGGTGTCCGATGACTGAGCTCCCTTCGGCGGTTTCTTCAGCCACACCGTATCGCGAAGTGCTCCGAGGACCAGCCGGAGAACCGCAGGCGTTTCATCCCATGCCGACGAGGGCGAGGCCCAGGCCTGCTCCGGCGAACCTCGCCGAGCACGTCCTCACCTCTTTCCCGAGCGCTTTTCCCCGCCGACCACGGCGCGGTGGAGGTCCTGGGCGTTGGCGACGGCGTGGCCCTCCGCGTCGTTGTTGAAGTAGGCGTAGACGTCCACGCCGCCGTCGAGCTGCTCCTTGATCCACTTCGCCCAGGCGTTGAGGGCCTTCCGGCTGTAGGAGCCCGCGTAGCTCTCCCCGTGGAAGCGGAGGTAGGTCCACCCGGTCGTCACCACGCGCGGATGGTCCTCGATCATGTCGTGGATGCACAGGCCGACGTGGGCCTCCCGGAGAATGCCGTAGATCTCGTCGGTGAGCCAGCTGGTGTCCCGCACCTCGATCACCCACCGATGGCTGGTGTCCAGCGCCTCGGTGAACTCGCGAAGGCGGTCCGCGTTCGCCCGCCAATTGGGCGGGAGCTGGACGAGAATGGGGCCGAGGGCCGTGCCGAGGCGGTCGGCACGCTCGAGAAACGTGGGCACGTGATTCCCCGGGTCCTTCAGCCGCTTGATGTGGGAGCCGAAGCGGCTGTATTTGAGGGCGTAGACGAAGCCGGCGGGCGTCTGCTGGCGCCACTTGTTGAAGGTCTCCGCGCTCGGCAGGTTGTAGAAGGTGTTGTTGATCTCCACCGTGTCGAAGTGGTCCGCGTAGTGGGCGAACCACTGCTTCTTCGGAAGGCCCTCCGGATAAAGAACCCCACGCCAGTGGTCGTACTGATAGCCGGAAGTGCCCACACGCAGCCGACCCGTCTGTGGCTTTCGCTTACCCATCGCTCTCCTCCTGTCGGAGCCTGGTGCATGGAGCTTGGAGCACGGAGCCTGGGGCTTGGAGCATGGAGCCTGGAGCGTCGAGCCGGCAGTGCGCGGATTGGGCCATCTCGAGATCCTTGCGTCGAGCATTTCCGCTCACATACAGGTTCCGTGCTCCAGGCTCCAGGCTCCGAGCTCCAGGCTGCCTACGGATACGCGCACATCCCGCCCTCGCAGAAGCGCTCCTCCAGGTCCTCCTCGTGGGCGAGGTCCCCCTCGAGCGGGCGGAGCTTCGCCACCATTCGCTCGTAGGTCTCCGGATCGATCCGCTCGTAGGGCGGCTGGGCGTAGCCGTGGCGGGCGGCCGGGAGGAAGACCATGCCTTTCAGCCGCCGGTCGTGCTCGGCGAGGAGGTCCGGCAGCGTGGCCGCCTCCGTCTCCGGGTCGAACTCCGCGGTGCAGCTCACCTGGTTGTCCGACCACCACCGCTGCATGGCCGCGGCGAGGTTCACCTTTTCTCGCACCGGCACCTCGTCCTTGTGACGGCGGATGTGAGGGACGTGGACCGGGAAGGCGATCACCAGGGTCTGGTCGCTGTAGACGTCCCGCTCCACGGGATACCCCGCCCGCGAGCAGAGGCCCACGAGCGGGTGGGCCTCGTCCACGCGGACGCGGCGGAGGTAGTAGGGAGCGTGCTCCCAGTGCACCCCCGGCGTGGCGCCGGCGAGGAGGCTGACGGTTCCCGACGGCTTGACCGACGTGGTCTTGATGGACCGCGGCACCTGGAGCTTCGCGGAGTAGGCGGTGTCGAGCTGCTGGACGAAGTGGTACGCGTCGTCGCACCACTTCAGGAAGCGCTCCGTCCCGTGCTTGTTCATCGCCTGGACCACGCCCGTCATGGAGCAGCCCACCCGCCGGTTGGCCGCCATCACCGCGTTGGTCC
>CAZQQP010000302.1:0-5215 GCA_964595475.1 uncultured Planctomycetaceae bacterium
GACGAGGGGCGAGGGCCGGGGGTCAGCCCCCGGCCCCTCGCCTACTCTACCGGTTGTTTTTCGCTCCGGTCCGCCGCCTCTCCGCTTGCCGAGAGGCCCACGCCGCTGACGATCCGAAGCAACGCCTTGGTTCACGTTGGGTGGCACGGGCAAACCCGTCCGCGGGCTTGCCCGTGCTCGCGGCTGGGTGACAGCGAACGCCGTGAACGGACCCTTGTCTCCGCTCGCATCCGTCGTCGCGAGAGCCTCCTTCGTGGTCTTCTTTTACGCTCGGCTCGCCGCCTTGACCCCGTCTCCCTGTCCCTTTAGAAGAGGCGATCGATCGGCGCGGCCCGTCAGCAGGGAACCATCCGCACGGCGCACCGCGTTCGCTTGTACGCCGCAATCCGAGGGAGCATTCGTATGGACACCGCATTGAAGCGGCTGACCGTCGTCGCTTGGCCCATGGCCACGCTGGGACTGATCGCGGTCGCGAGCTGTGGCGGGGCCACTTACGTGAAGCCGGCGAAGGCGAAGCAGGCGGACCCCGACTTCCTCCGCCAGGGGGAGTACGTCGGGATGATGAAGACCGAGGACGGCAAGATGAAAGCGGGCCTCCAGGTGGTCGCCCTCGGTGGCGGGGAGTTCCGGGTGACCGGCTACGACCACGGCCTCCCCGGCGCCGGGTGGGACGGCGAGGAGCCGACGCGGGACAAGGGGAAGCTCCGGGACGGCAAGGTCCGCTTCGAGGGCAAGGACCACGTCGCGGTCCTCGCCGACCAGAAGGTCACGGTCCGGTCGAAGGGGGGCGGGGAACCCATCGGCACGCTCGAGAAGGTGCGTCGGAAGAGTCCCACCCTCGGCAAGGAGCCGCCCGACGACGCCGTCGTCCTCTTCGACGGAAGCTCCACGGAGGCGTGGAAGGGCGGCGAGATGACGGAGGACGGCCTCCTCAAGGAGGGGACCCGGACCAAGAAGGCCTTCGGCGACTTTCGTCTCCACATGGAGTTTCGCCTTCCTTACAAGCCGGACGCCAACGGGCAGGACCGGGGAAACAGCGGGGTCTACATCCTCAACCGCTACGAGGTGCAGCTCCTCGACTCCTTCGGCCTGAAGCCGCAGAAGGGTGGCTGCGGGGCGATCTACGGGCTGAAGCCGCCCGCCCCGAACATGTGCTACCCGCCGCTCCGCTGGCAGACCTACGACATCGAGTTTCAGGCGGCCCGCTTCGACGACGGGGAGAAGGTCCGCAACGCGCGCATGACGGTCCGCCACAACGGCGTGGTCATCCACGACGACGTGGAGCTTCCCCACCCCACGGGCAGCCGGAAGGGCGACGGCGACGTGCGTCGCGGGCCGATCCTCCTCCAGGACCACGGAAATCCGGTGCGGTTCCGGAACATCTGGCTGGTCGAGAAGTAGGCCCGCGTCGGCCCGAACGAAGGAGTCTTGCATGAGCGGTCTGAAGCGCTTCACCCCGGCGGTGGGGGTCCTGGTGGGATATCTCGTCGCGGGCGCCCCCGTCGAAGGGCAGACGTACAAAGACCCCGCGAAGGCGAAGAAGACGTTCGCGTTCCGGACACAGGGGGACTACCGCGGTGAGGTCGGCCGGGACGACGGGACGACGACCGTGGGCATCCAGGTCATCGCCCGCGGGGACGGCAAGTTCCGCGGCACGGTCTACGAGCACGGGCTTCCCGGCGACTCCGAGAAGGTCGCCCGTCAGGGCACGGCCAAGGGCGAGCGGCGCGGCGACCGGGTCGTCTTCGAGGACACGCCGCTCGCGCAGAAGCTCGTGATCGAGGACGGCGCTCTCAAGGTCCACGACGCCGACGGCGGCGTCGTCGGAAAGCTGAAGAAGCTCCATCGGAAGAGCCCCACGCTCGGGAAGGAGCCGCCGGAGGGCGCCACGGTCCTCTTCGACGGCACCTCCGCGGACGCCTTCAAGGGCGGGGAGATGACCGAGGACGGCCTCCTCAAGCAGGGCGTGACGAGCAAGAAGAAGTTCCGCGACCACGTGGTCCACGTGGAGTTCCGCCTTCCGTTCGAGCCCGCGGACCGCGGCCAGGGCCGCGGCAACAGCGGCATGTACCTGCTTCACGAGTACGAGGTGCAGATGCTCGATTCCTTCGGGCTGAAGGGCAAGCACAACCAGTGCGGCGGCCTCTACGACTATCGAGCGCCCGACGTGAACATGTGCTACCCGCCGCTGACCTGGCAGACCTACGACGTCCGCTTCACGGCCGCCCGCTACTACGCCGACGGCAACAAGGTCCGCAACGCCCGCATCACGGTGCGGCACAACGGCGTCGTCATCCACGACGACGTCGAGCTGAAGAGCCCCGACAGCTATCCGCATAAGGTGGAGCGTGGCCCGCTCCACCTCCAGGACCACAACAACCCGGTTCGCTACCGGAACATCTGGGTGGTGGAGAAGTAGGTGAACCCTCGAGGACGACACCGAGGAGCCCGCCGATGACACGGAACCGACAGACAACACTCGGGGTAACGGTCGCTGTCCTCTCCGCCGCCGTCGCCGGCCACGCCCAGACGTATACGAGCCCCGAAGCGGCGAAGAAGACCTTCGCGTACACGACGCAGGGAGAGTACCGCGGCGAGGTGCAGGACGGAGGCGACACCCGCGTCGTCGGGGTGCAGGTGGTCGCCCGGGGCAAGGGCAAGTTCCGGGCGGTCTTTTACCGCGGCGGCCTCCCCGGCGACTCCGAGGAGGTCACGCGGTCATCGAGGACGGGATGCTCAAGCTCCTGCGTAACGGCGACGGGGTTGGCAAGCTGCCCAAGGTCCACCGAAGGAGCCCGACGCTCGGGAAGGGACCGCCGGAGGGGGCCACCGTCCTGTTCGACGGCACGTCCGCGGACGCCTTCAAGGGCGGGGAGATGACCGACGGCGGTCTCCTCAAGCAGGGGGCGACGAGCAAGAAGACCTTCGGCGACCACTTTCTCCACCTCGAGTTCCGCCTGCCGTTCAAGCCGTCCGCCCGGAAGCAGTCCCGGGGCAACAGCGGCCTGTACCTCCAGGGCCGCTACGAGGTCCAGATGCTCGACTCCTTCGGGCTGAAGGGGCGGAACAACGAGTGCGGGGGCATTTACAGCGTGAAGGCCCCGGACGTGAACATGTGCTATCCGCCGCTCACCTGGCAGACCTACGACGTCGCCTTCGAGGCGGCGGCCTACGACGGGTCCGAGAAGATGCGGAAGGCCCGGATGACCGTCTGGCACAACGGGGTTCTCATCCACGACTCGGTCAAGGTGCCCGGCCCGACCACCGCGGCGCCGAAGAAGGAAGGCCCGTCGCCCGGCCCGGTCTACCTGCAGGACCACGGAAACCCGGTTCGGTACCGGAACATCTGGGTGGCCGGTCTGGACAAGGGACACGCCTGGATCGAGAAGACCGCGAAGTGACACGTCGTGCTGTGGCCGCCAGCCGCTGAAGGTTGCTACGGGGCCCTCGGTCTCCACCTGGAGATGCGGAACGGATCAGCGGTGAGCCAGTGTTACCCCGACCGTGCACCGCGCTTTGCCTCGCCGGACGACGAAGACGTGCGACACGCGATGGGTCGCGCCGATCCGAAGCCCCGATGCGATCCGCTGACGGTATGACCTGCGGGCCCCTCGTGTCCGCGATCGGCTACCGATCACGTTTTACCCACTTCCCCCTCGGCGAACACGCTCGCAATCGATAGGCAAAACCTGGTGTGGCGGGGATAAGTAGGCGGAAAAGAATAAGTTGAGCCTATTCATCGGTGCCAAGGCGGAAGTCGGCTTCCGCCTTGGCACCGATGAGACGGCGAAGCCGATGATCGAGCAAGCGCAACGTCGGCAAATGCCGGGAGCTGTGGCCGGCGGGACATCGCAAATGGTTCGAGGCCCACGCCAAGGCAAGGACGCGTTCCCACTCCTCGCTTTGGCGTATAGGCTCAACTTATTCTTTTCCGCCTCCTTATAAGGCGAGTCCCATTGTTCACCCGGTGCGGAACCTTCCGGTTCCGGCGGGACGAGTAAACACAGGAGATGACAGCGCGGCGAGGGTGGCCACGTCGTTCGAAACCGCCGTCGGAGCCCGATCAAGATGATCGGGCTATATGGACCGCGACGCCGTCCGAGCCGGACCGGCGAAAGCGTCGTCACGCGAGGATGTCGTGGACCACCTCGCCCTCGACGTCGGTGAGCTTGAAGTCGCGGCCCGCGTGGCGGTAGGTGAGCTTCTTGTGGTCGAGGCCGAGCAGGTGGAGCACCGTGGCGTGGAGGTCGTGCATGTGGACCTTGTTCTCCACCGCCTCGTAGCCGTACTCGTCCGTGGTGCCGTAGGTGAGCCCGCCCTGCACGCCGCCGCCGGCGAGGAGGAGGGAGAAGCCCCGCGGATTGTGGTCCCGCCCGTTGCCGTTCTGGGCGTAGGGCGTCCGGCCGAACTCCCCGCCCCACCAGACGAGCGTGTCCTCGAGGAGGCCGCGGGCCTTGAGGTCCTTCAGCAACGCCGCGACGGGTCGGTCCGTCGCCGCCGCGTGCTCCTCGTGCTTGGGCATGTTGGAGTGCTGGTCCCACCGCGGCGTGGCCTGGTTGTCCGAGTAGTTGATCTGGATGTACCGCACGTCCGCCTCGGCGAGACGGCGGGCGAGCAGACACTGGCGGCCGAAGTTGTCGGTGGGCTTCTCGTCGATGCCGTAGAGCTTCTTGGTCGCGGCCGACTCGTCGGAGATGTCGAAGAGGTCGGGCGCGTGGGTCTGCATCCGGTAGGCGAGCTCGTAGGAGCCGATGACCGCGTCGAGCTCCTTGTCGTCGGGCGCCCGCTCCGCCTGCTCGCGGTTCAGCGACTGGATCAACCGCTGCTGCTTCTCCGCCTCCTTACTGGACAGCCGGTCGTTGCCGATGTGGCGGATCTTGGCCTTGGACGCGGACTGGCCGGCACGGCCGACCGCGGTCCCCTGGTACGCCGGGGGGAGGAAGGCGTTGGAGTAGTTCCGCGGCCCGCCCTTGCTCAGCGGCGGGTTGATGGTCACGAAGGAGGGCATGTTCCGGTTCTCCGTCCCCAGCCCGTAGCCGACCCAGGCGCCGACCGAGGGTCGGACGAGGTTGGTGGCGCCCGTGTGGAGGAAGAGCGTGGCGGGCCCGTGGGCGACGCCCTCCGTCTGCATGCTCCGGATGAGACACAGGTCGTCCGCGTGGCCCGCCATGTGGGGGAACAGCTCCGAGAACCACATGCCGCTGTCGCCGTGCCG
>CAZQQP010000303.1:0-5157 GCA_964595475.1 uncultured Planctomycetaceae bacterium
CCGCGCGATCCTCGCCGCCGAGGACCGGCCGGAGGAGGAGGCGCTGCGGACCGCGACCGCGGAGTTGCGGGATCTGGAGCGGACCGCGAGCATGTCGGCACGCTGACCAATCGACCCCGAAAGGACACACCCCATGTCGATCTTCAAGAAGACGTACACCCGACCCGTCCCGCCGGACACCACGATCACCACCGACAAGCGAGGCCGCCGGACGGCAAAGTGGACCGACGGCCGTGGCCGCGCCCGCAAGGCACCCGTCCGGACCGTCACCTCTGGACCCAACGCCGGCACGGAGCGGATCGTCCTGGAGGCGAGCAAGTGGACGGTCCGGGTCGCCGACGCCGCGGGAGGCGTACACGAGCGCACCGCCTACACCGACAAGGACGCCTCCAAGGCGCTGGAGGCCGACTTGATCCGGCGGGTCGAGCGCGGCGAGGCCGGGATCACCGATCCCTACGAGGACCACCGCCGCCGCGCGCTGACCGATCACCTGGACGCCTTCCACCGGCACCTTGAGGCCAAAGGCGGGACCCGGCGCCACGTTGACCTGACCCTCCAGCGCTGCCGGCGCGTCCTGGACGGGATCGGCGCCACGAGCCTGGACCACCTGGACGCCGGCCGGATCGGAGACTTCCTCCACACCCTCCGGCGATCCGGCGACCCTGCCGTCCCGCCGGCGAAGCGGCGCCCGCTGTCCGTGGAGTCGGCAAACCACCACCTCCGAGCGCTGCGGAGCTTTTGCCGCTGGTTGGTCCGGGACGGCCGCCTCCGGGACGACCCGACCCGGACCCTCTCCACCACGAAAGCCGACGCGAACCGCCGGCACGTCCGCCGAGCGCTCACGGAGGAGGAGCTGTCGCGCCTGGTCGAGGCGACCCGGCGCGGACCCGACCGCCGCGGCCTGTCCGGCGAGGACCGCGCCATGCTGTACCTGACGGCCGCCTATACGGGGCTCCGCGCCTCCGAGCTGGCGTCCCTGACGCCGGCGGCCTTCGACTTCTCCGAGGACCCGCCTGTGGTCCGCCTCGCCGCCGCCTCCTCCAAGCACCGCGAGGACGATATCCTGCCGCTGCGGTCCGACCTGGCCGAGGCGCTGCGATCCTGGATCGGAGACACGCCGCCGGACGCGCCATTGTGGCCGGGACGCTGGGCGCGGGACTACAGCGCCGCCAAGATCCTCCGCCGGGACCTGGAGGCCGCGGGAGTCGCCTATCGGGACGCCTCCAGCCGGGTCGCCGACTTCCACAGTCTCCGGGTCACCTTTTGCACGGCACTGGCGCGGTCCGGGACCCACCCGAAGGTCGCGCAAGACCTGGCACGCCACACGTCCCTCGATCTGACCATGAAGCACTACACGCACGTCCTGAGCGGCGACCTATCGGAGGCCGTCGAGAGCTTGCCGGCGCCTCCGGCCGACGATCCGGCCGCCGGCGAGGCCGCCGAGGCGGATCTGCGGCGCACCGGGACGGACGACGCGGTCGCCTCCGAGGAGGACCGGGGCACGGGGCGCGACGACGCCGACCCGAGCGCCGCCACCGGCCGAGACCCGGAGCCGCGATCGCTGTCACCTATGCTGTCATTCGGAGACGGCACAACCTGGCAAGCAGAGGCACAGAGCGGCAAGACAGAGGAGGCCGGCGAGCGGCACCCGGAGGCGCCGCAAACTCCGCTTGTGGCAGGAGTTGGCAATGAAGAGGCGCCGTCTGGCAAGGCATGGCAAAAGTACGCGCGGGAGGATTCGAACCCCCAACCATCGGATCCGAAGTCCGATGCTCTGTCCTGTTGAGCTACGCGCGCACGTTTGTCAGCTTGGTAATCTTTCCGGCGCCGCAGGTGTCGGGCTACCGGCCGGCCCCGCGTGAGTCCGACCCCGTCGCTGGGGTCGAGCCCGTGACGCCCCCGGCCTTGCGAGGACAAGCAGGCGCTTCGGTGGCGAGCGACCGGGTGAAGGGGGAAGCTGATGGCAGGTGAGTCGACCGGGAGGGTCGGGCGAGGCGACCGATCGAGGCTTCCGATGCGCGTTGGGATCGGCTGGCCACTGTCCGTCCGAGGACGCGTGGGAGCGGTCGTCCTCGCCTTCGTCCTGGGCCTCGGGAGCGATGTCGTGGCGGATCCCCACGTCGAGGGCGACAAGCCGCAAGAGCCGCAGCCACCGGCGGAAGCCGCCGGCAGCGGCGACGGACCGCTCGCCGAGTGGCTCGAGGGTGCCGAGGAGACCTTCGTGGCGTTTCCCACCTATGCGGCGGTCGGCGAGGAAGGGGATCTCACCATCCCGGTCCACGCCTGGGTGTTCGAGCCGGAGGCGCAGTCGGTCGGGCGGCGGTTGTTCGTCCGCGCGCTCGAGAAGGCCCTCGATGTGGACGGGACCCACCGCCCCACCTTCCGCCGCCGCGTCCGCCCCTTCCTCGTGGACAACGAGCGGGGCAAAACGCTGTGGCTCCGGTTCGCGGGCCACCGCTATCGAATCGGACGCTCCCGGCCCGACGGCCACGTTCAGCGGCGGATCTCCATCCCCGCGAAGATCGCTCGCGAGCAGCACGCGGACCGGTCGCGACGCCAATCCCCCCGCGTCGAGCTGGAGGCGGACTTCGGCCTCCGCCGGACACTGGAGGTCCCCGTGGTGGACCGCCACGGCATCTCGGTCATCTCCGACATCGATGACACGATCAAGGTCACGGAGGTCCACGACCGCGACGCACTGCTCGCGAACACGTTTCTCCGAGCGTACCGCAGCGTGCCGGGGATGGCTCGGCTGTATCGCCGCCTCCGCCGCGAGACGGACGCCCGCTTCCATTACGTCTCGGCGAGCCCCTGGCAGCTCCTTCCGTTCCTCCGGTCCTTCATGTCCCGCAGCGGCTTTCCGGACGGCACTTACCACCTTCGAAAGCTCCGGCCGAAGAGCCTTCGGACGCCCGGCAAGCTCTTCAGCCACAGCGGAGAGCAGAAGCGTCGGGCGATCGAGCGGCTCCTCGACGACTTCCCTCACCGGCGGTTCATCTTCATCGGCGACAGCACGGAGCAGGACCCGGAGCTCGCCGGCTCCCTCGCCCGGGCCTGTCCCGACCAGATCGTCCGCATCCTGATCCGGACGGTTCCCGGTGCGGACAACGGCCGGTCGCGCTTCGAGCGTGCTTTCCGCGGGGTGCCCCCGGACCGCTGGTTTCTCTTTGAAGACCCCGAGACCCTCGACCTCGACGCGGTCGTGCCCAAGAGCGCTCGCGACGCCGACGAGGAGGAGACCCACCAATGAGCTCCACCCGCCGTGCTTTTCTGGGAAGCTGTCTGGCGACCACGGTCGGCGGCCCCGCCGTCGCCCCGATCCCAGCCGCGACCGAGGCCCCTGCGCGGCCACGAGGCCGGACCAACCCCATCGCGGTCTCCACCTACTCCTTCTGGCGCTTCGAGGAGGGCCAGAAAGTCCCCGTCCACCGCTGCATCGACCTCGCGGCGCGTTGGGGCTTCGACGCGGTGGAGATCCTGGAGGTCCAGATGGAGCGGAAGGACCCGGCCACGCTCGCGAAGCTCAAACGGCGTGCCCTGAAACGCGGCCTGGACCTCTGCGGCCTCTCCACGCACCAGGGCTTCGTCGACCCGGACCCGAAGGTCCGGCAGAAGAACGTGGAGCGAACCCGGTCGAGCATCGACCTCGCCTACCGCCTCGGCATACCCGTCATGCGGGTGAACACCGGCCGATGGGGCACCATCGAGAGCTTCGACAAGCTGATGGCCAACCGGGGCAAGGAGCCGTCGCTTCCCGGCCACGACGAGGAGGACGCCTTCGCCTGGGTCGTCGAGAGCCTGAAGAAGTGTCTCCCCCTCGCGGAGAAGCGGGGGGTCCTCCTCGGGCTGGAGAATCACTGGGGGCTCGCCCGGACGCCGGAGGGGCTCCTCCGCATCGTCGAGGCGGTCGACTCGCCCTGGCTCGCGGTCCTCATGGACACGGGCAATTTCCTGGAGGACCCGTACGACGCGCTGAAGAAGATCGCGCCCTACACGGCCTACGTCCACGCCAAGACGTACGACGGCGGGGGCAAGTGGTATACCCTCGACCTCGACTACGGCCGCATCGCCGACCTCCTCGGGGCGGAGGACTACGCCGGCTACGTCTCGCTGGAGTTCGAAGGTCGGGCACCCGCGAAAACCGCCATCCCCGCGGGTCTCGCCCGCCTCGAGCGAGCGTTCGCCGCGGAAGAGGGCTGACCGCCGTCGCCGATCAGCTCTCGGGCTCCTTCCCCTGGAGGTAAGCCACGAGCCGCTTGTATCCCCGGCCGCGGAAGGGCCGTCCGAGCGTCGCAATCGAGACCTGACCGCTGAGCTGAATGCTGATGTTGTCGATCTTGGAGCTGTTTTTCTGCCACAACCGCTTGGCCTCGGCGAGCAACCGCTTCCGCGCGGAGATGGGGATCTTCTCGTTCGTCTTGTTCGCCTTCGCTTCCCCCACGATCAGCCGGGCGACGTGGCGGTACGACTGGACCCCCGCCTCGTAGCGCTGCTGGAGGTCCCGGAGCCGCGCGAACAGCCGGCTGCCGTCCCGGATCGGACGCTTGTCTATCACGCGGTTGCGATAATCGATCGCGGGCTTGTTCAGCTTCTGAGCTCGCTGGACCGAGGCGTCGTACCGCTTTTTGATCTTCCTGAGGACGGGCACGCGCGATTTCGACGGCTGCTGCTTGGCCCGCTTGAGGAACTTCTTGTGCTCTCGCGGGAGCGAGGGGCGCGAGAGAAACTCGGGCAGCCCTTGCACGATCCCCTGGTAGCTGTCCAGCTTGGAGAAGTCCGGCTTGAAGCTCAGGAGCTGCCACTTGATGTACCCGTCGAGCGGGGCCTTCCGGCTCAGCCGCCGTTCCAGCGCTTGCAGAAGGGCGCGGTTCTTGACGTCCACCCCTTCCTTCTTCGCGTAGTTCGGCTGGCTCCGCGGCCACTTCTCGGACTTTCGGAGGCTCCGTCTCGCCTCCTTCTCCAGCGCTTGAACCACCTCGCCGATCGGGGTGGTCTCGCCGCCCGACGCCGCCGCGGCGTGACCCGCCAGCGCCGGGCCGACCACCAGCGCCGCGATCCAGACCGCATTGCGTCTCGTCATGGCCACGCTCCTCGACAGAGTGTCCGCTCCATACCGACGACTTGCCAACCGCGTTTCGTCGTCCTTCTAACCCATCC
>CAZQQP010000304.1:0-4543 GCA_964595475.1 uncultured Planctomycetaceae bacterium
TCCCGCTCCTCGCTTTGGCGTATAGGCTCAACTTCTTCTTTTCCGCCTCCTTATCACCCGAGACCCCGCGGCGTGACCCGACGGAGCGGCCCGCCATGAATTGGCCCTACGGACACGACCGCAGCGTCTCGCTCGGCCGCCCCGTTCTCGTCGGCATCCTGAACGTCACGCCCGACAGCTTCTCCGACGGTGGGCTTTACTCGACCGCCGACGACGCCGCCGCCCACGCGGACCGCATGGTGGAGGAGGGCGCCGACATCGTCGACGTCGGGGGCGAGTCGACGCGTCCCGGCGCGGAGCGGATCTCCGCCGAGAAGCAGCTCGAGCGGGTCCTCCCGGTCATCCGGGCGGTCCGCGACCGCGTCGCCGTCCCCATCAGCGTGGACACCACTCAAGGCCGCGTCGCCTCGGAGGCCGTCGAGGCGGGGGCCACCATCGTCAACGACGTGACGGCGGGCCGCGACGATCCGGAGCTGCTCACCGTGGTCGCCGCCCGCGACGCGGGCCTCGTCCTCATGCACATGCAGGGCGAGCCCGCAACCATGCAGGCGAGTCCCACCTACCGCGACGTGGTCGGCGAGGTCCGCGCCTTCCTCCTCGACCGCGCCCGGCTCGCCTCGGCGGCGGGCGTGGACCCCCGCCGCATCGCTGTCGACCCGGGCATCGGCTTCGGGAAGACCACGGAGCACAACCTCGTCCTCCTCCGCCGCCTCCCCGCGTTCGTGGAGACGGGCTACCCCTTGCTCGTCGGCGCGAGCCGCAAGCGCTTCGTCGGGGAGATCACCGAGGCGGCGACGATGGCGGACCGGGCAGCGGGCACCGCCGCGATCACGGCCCTCGGCGTCGCGGCGGGCGCCCGGCTCTTCCGCGTCCACGACGTCCGGCCCAACCGCCAAGCCGCCGACATGGCCGCGGCCATCTACAACCGGTGAGCCGGTCGTCTGACCGCCGTCTCGCCGCGGCGCCCGCGGATTGCTCCTTTGCGCGGCGCTCTCTACGATACCTCCCCATTACTGGCAAAGGAGCAAAACCATGGCCAGCGACGCCGTCATCGAATTCACCGACTCGAACTTCGAGCAAGAGGTGCTCCAGTCGGATCAGCCCGTCCTCGTGGACTTCTGGGCCGAGTGGTGCATGCCGTGCAAGATGCTCGCGCCCGTCATCGAAGAGCTCGCCGACAAGTACCAGGGCAAGGTGAAAGTCGGCAAGCTCGATACGGACGGGAACAAAGAGACCGCGATGAAGTACCAGATCAACGCCATCCCGACGGTCCTGCTGTTCAAGGACGGGGAGCTGGTGAAGAGCTTCGTCGGGATGACCGACAAGCAGGACTTCGAGAAGGCGCTCGACGAGAGCGTCGGCGCCGGAAGCTGACGGGCCTGCCCGCGAAAGCGCGGGTGACGAGCGGACGAGGGGGAGCGGAAGGGGATTCGCGAGAAAGAAGATAGCAATGCTCTCGTCCGACTCGGACGAGGGCGGGCGAGCTCGCCGGCGTCGCGCTGGTTCCATCCCGCGACGCCGGCTTTTTTTTGGCCTTCCCCTTCGCGATCTCGGAGGGCGACGCTCGCTCCCGCCCGAGTGAGGGAGTGTCCGACCCGGTCAGTCTGGCTGTACCAGCTCTCGGGCACTGGCAGGCGAGCTGCCAGTGGCACCCACGAGCGGAGACTCGCGAGCCCCCAGAAAAACAAGCCGAGCCCGGAGAGGCCGACGCTGACTTGGTTCACGGCGTGGCGTGCCACCCCGGGTTCGCTCCCGCCTGTTTCTCGTATCAGGAAGACTGCCTGAACGGATCCGCGAGCTTGCTCGCGGCGAGCAGGACAGCCCGACTCGCTCAGGCTGGTCGCGTTATCGCCCGGCGCCGACGCCCTGGACGGCGGTGCTCCGGCAACGCTCCTCGAACTCGCTGCGGAACTTCCGGATCGCCGTCCGCACGGCCCAGTTGGCGCCGTCGGCGAGGCCGCAGATGGTCGTTCCCGGCCCCATTCCCATGGAGCCGGCGACCTCGTCGAGCAGATCGAGGTCCTTCGGCCGTCCCTCGCCCTCTTCCACCCGCTCGAACATCTTCTCCAGCCACCGCGTCCCCTCGCGGCAGGGCGTGCACTGGCCGCAGGACTCGCGGCTGAAGAACCGCACGATGTTCCGCGTGATGGCGACGATGTCGGTGTCCTCGTCCATCACCGTCACGCAGCTCGTCCCGAGGCCGAGCAGGTCGTACCGCTTGCCAATATCGAAATCGAGCTCCGCCTCGTACTGGTCCGTCCCGAGGAGGCCGACCGACGCGCCGCCGGGGATGGCCGCCTTGTAGGCCTTTCCGCGTCGCATCCCCCCGGCGTGCTTCTCGATCAGCTCGGACAGCGGGATGCCCAGCTCGTCCTCGTACATCCCCGGCCGGTTCACGTGGCCGGAAATGCCGAAGAGCTTCGGGCCGTACGAGCCGGGCGCGTTCTCCCCGAACCACGACGGCCGTCCCATCGACTGGAACCAGCTCTCGCCGTACTCGATCAGCGGCGGCGCGGCGGCGAGCGTCTCCACGTTGTTGATGACGGTGGGCCGTCCGTACACGCCGTAGACGGTGGGGTAGGGCGGCTTGATCCGCGGCCACCCGCGCCGCCCCTCCAGCGACTCGAGCAGACCGGTCTCCTCTCCACAGATGTACGCGCCGGCCCCGCAGTGGAGGTAGCACTGCGGTGGCCGGTCATTGACCCGTCCCATGATCGACTGCCCGCCGAAGATGTTGTTCTCGTAGGCCTCCTCGATGGCCCGCTGGAGGATCTTCGCCTGGGCGTGGTACTCCCCGCGGATGTAGACGTAGGCGGTATCGAGCTGACAGGCGTGCATGCAGATCGCGACGCCCTCGAGGAGGTAGTGCGGGTCGAAGTCGAACAGCAGACGATCCTTGAAGGTCCCGGGCTCCGACTCGTCCGCGTTGACCGCCAGATAGCGGGGTCCGCCGTCGGGATCGGGCGCGAGCGACCACTTGAGTCCCGCGCTGAACGCCGCCCCGCCCCGTCCGCGTAGCTGCGCGGACTTCACGAAGTCGACCACGGCCTTCGGCTCCATCTCGAGCGCCTGGCGGAGTCCCGTATAGCCGCCCGTCTCCACGTAGCGCCGGTAGTCGACCAAGGTCCGCTCCGAGGGGTCACCCCACGGGGGTGTCGGAATGCGCTTGCACAGGACCGGCTCTTCCATCGCCATGGAGGATCCTCACTCGTCTTCGCGTTTCCGCGGCGGCTCGTCCCGGTCGTAGACGACCTCGTCCACGGTGGTCCGCCGCAGCTTCACGCTTCCCCGCTGCCTCTCTTGCTTCTCGCGCCGGACGGTCTGCTTCCGCCCCTCCGGATGCCGCACGTTGTGGATCATGAGCCCCACGGACCGGCACAGCCGCTCGAACCACTGCATGGGCCGCCTCACTCGCTCTCGTCCGCGAGCCGGTCGAGCTTCGCTTCCAGATGCTCCCAGCTCACATCCTCGTGGAGCTCGCCGTCGATGAGGAGGGCGGGCGCACCCCCGCACGCTCCGATGCACTCGAGGGTCATCAGTGTGAACTTCCCGTCCTCCGTCGTCTCGTCGGGGAGGATGTCGAGCTTCTCGCTGACCCGGCGGAGGAGGTCCGGCTGTCCGCACAGCTCGCACGCCATGGACTGACAGATCTGGACCATGTGCCGGCCCTTGGGCCGGAAGAAGAACTCCTCGTAAAAGCTCGCGGTGTCGAACGCGTCCGCGAAGGCCATGCCGAGGAACTCGGCCACCTCCGACAGCGCCTGATAGCGAATCCACCCGTACTCGTGCTGGATCTCGTGGAGGATCGGGAGGATCGCGGAGCGTCGCCAGGGGTAGCGGGAGACGATCTCCCGCTCGAAGCGCTCCTTCATCGCATCCGTGAGGAACGGCTCCGCTCGCCGCTCGATCTGCTGCTCCGCGGATTGCTTGGTAATCCACGCCATCGGCGCCTCCTCCGGAGAGTCTTACCGGTCGAGCTCGGCCGCAATAATATTGAGCGACCCGAGGACCGCCACCACGTCCGAGAGCATGTGGCCCTCCATCAGCTTGGAGAACACGGAGTAGTTGATATAGGAGGGCGGCCGGCAGCGAGCCCGCCACGGCCGCGGCCCACCGTCCGCGACGAGGTAGAAGCCGAGCTCGCCGTTGGCGGTCTCGTTGGCGCCGTAGGCCTCCCCGACCGGCGTCCGCCACCCGCGGTTGGTCATAACCAGCTCGAAGTGGTGGATGAGCCCCTCGATAGACCCGTACGTCTCGGCCTTGTCCGGGATGTGGACCGACTCGTCGGCATAGCTGTCCACCGGCCCCGGCGGAATGTTGTCCACGAGCTGCCGGATGATGTGCATGGACTGCCGCATCTCCTCGAGCCGCACGCGGTACCGGGCGTAGACGTCCCCCTCGTCCATGAGCGGAACCTTGAAGTCCACCGGCTCGGCGCCCCAGCCGTCCCAGTTCTCCGCGTAGCAGAGGTACGGCTCGTCCTTCCGCAGGTCGCGCCGCACCCCGCTCGCGCGGGCGTTGGGGCCGGTGAGGGACCAGTTGA
>CAZQQP010000304.1:4553-5149 GCA_964595475.1 uncultured Planctomycetaceae bacterium
GTCCTTCCGCAGGTCCCGCTTGACCCCCGCGGACCGCGCCAGCGGCCCGCTGAGGCTCCACGCGATCGCGTCCTCGGTGGAGATCTCCCCGACGCCGAGGGTTCGGTCCACGAAGATGCGGTTCTTGTTCAGCAGCCGCTCGAGGTCGTCGATCGCCCGCGGCAGCCGCTCGTAGACGAACCGCTTGACCAGCCGCTTGAACGTCTCCTCATCGGGCAGATCCTGCATGAGCCCGCCGACCCGCGTCCAGCTCGTCGTGAAGCGAGCGCCGCAGACGAACTCACAGATGTCATAGATGGACTCCCGCTCGTTGAAGCCGTAGAGGAAGGCGGTAAACGCCCCGAGGTCCATCGCCGCGGCGCCGATGCACAGGAGGTGGTCCTGACACCGCGCCAGCTCCGCCATGATGGTCCGGAGCACCTTGCACCGCGGCGTGAGGTCGATCCCGAGCAGCGCCTCGGTGGCGTGGTGCCACGCGATGTTGTTGGCGATCGGACTGAGGTAGTTCATCCGATCCGTGACGGTGACGTACTGGTTGTAGTCGTGCTTCTCCCCGAGCTTCTCGAACCCGGAGTGGAGATAGCCGATGTGGGGCA
>CAZQQP010000305.1:0-5104 GCA_964595475.1 uncultured Planctomycetaceae bacterium
GCTCCTCGCTTTGGCGTATAGGCTCAACTTATTCTTTTCCGCCTCCTTAGCGGCGGACGCCCCGCGCATCCGCCAGACCGTCGCGGCATTCCGCCGGAACCGCTGTCGCTTCGACGCTCCTGTGGCGGTGGACGACGCGTCGCCGTCAAAGGCCGAGCTCGTCGAGGCGGGAGCGGACGAGGGCGCGGATCCGCTCGGCGCAGCGAACGTAGCCGTCGGCGTCCGCGCCGACGGGGTCTTCTACGTCGCCGTTGGGATCGAGGCGCTGCGTCTTCTTCGCCGCGGTGGGGACCATCTCCGTCACCGCGGCGCCGTGGCTGTCGGTCATCGTGTAAATGACGTCGGCCTCCTGAACCATGTCGACCGTCAGCGGACGGACCGTGTGGGGCTTGTCCGGTGCCCCGACCTGCCGCAGCGCCTCCCGCGACTCAGGGGTCATCGACCCGCCGCCTACGGCGGAGACCCCTGCGCTGGTCACGTGGAGACGCTTCTGACCGAGGGCGTCGGGCGAGACGCCGTAGCGCGAGGCGAGCTCCGCCTCCGCGAGCCGCTCCGCCATCGGGCTCCGGCACGTGTTCCCGCTGCAGACGAAGAGGACTCGCTGCTGGAGGGCCTTCTCCACGTAGCGCTCGTCGTAGACACCGGAGCGGAGCACCGACACCTCGTCGCCCTGGACGCGGACGATGGTGGAAGGTGCCCGGTGGCGGGTCCGCCCGCCATCGAGCACGATGTCCACGTCCTCGCCGAGGGCTCTCGCCGCGGCGTCCGCGTCGAGCGGGCTCGGGTCGCCGCCGCGGTTGGCGCTGCTCGCGACCACCGGTGCGGGAACGGACCCGAGCAGCTCCGCGGCCGTCTCGTCCGCCGGACAGCGGATACCGATGGTGTGGCCGTGGTAGAGCATCGACCGACGGTCGGAAAGGCCGAGCGAGGTGAGGCGTTGCTCGATCTCCTCCTCCCCGACGTCCGCCACAAGCGTGATGGGCCCCGGCATGAGCTTGTCCACCAGCCGACGGGCCGCCGGCGACGCGTCGAGGTCGACGTACTGTCCGACCGCCTTTCGATCCGGCACGTGGAGGGTGAAGGGCTTCTCCGGCGGCCTCTCCTTGATCGTGCGGAGCCGCTCCACGGCCGCGGGCGTGCCGACGGAGGCCCCCACGCCGTAGACCGTCTCCGTGGGAAAGACCACCAGTCCGCCGTCGCGCAGGGTGTCGGCGGCCTGCCGGACCGCTTCCGAGCGATGCTCGGCGCTCTGACGGCAGTCGAGGGTCCTGGCGGGCATGATCGAATTATGAAATTCGCCGAACATACCGTCAAACCGCGATCAGCGAGGCGGTCTCCGCACGCAGCGGCACGACCGCTCCGCCGTCGACCGCGAGGAGGAGACCCTGGCGGGGGTCCAGGTCGATCACCCGACCCGTCAGGTCTTTGTCCCCGGTCCGGACCGTGACGCGCTTCTGAAGCAGACACGAGCGGGCCCGCCACCGGCGGATCAGCGTGTCCTCCTCCGCGCCGGCGAGGTCGGCGACCCGGCCGAGGAGGCGGTCGAGGAGCAGAAGTCGGTCCACGGCTCCCCCGTGGGTCGCGAGGCTCGTAGTCGAGCCGAGCGAGGACGCCGCCGGTGCACCCTCCACGTTGAGGCCGATGCCGACCAACGCCATGCCCCGGAGGGTCTCCAGGAGCATCCCGCCCACTTTCCTCCCCTCGATCATCAGGTCGTTGGGCCAGCGAACCTGGACGGGAAGGCCGCTGACCGCCTCCGTCGCCTCCGCGACGCCGCAGCAGCCGGCGAGCATCAGACACTCGCCGGAGCGTCCCCGCGGGCTCGTGACCGCGGTCAGGAGGAGGGACCGGCCCCCCTCGTCGTACCAGCGGCGGCCGAAGCGGCCCCGGCCCGCGTCCTGGCCGTCCGCGACCACCACCGTGCCCTCGTGGTCCGCCGGCGCGGCGGTCTCCACGCGGTGTCGGGCGACGTCCTGTGTGCTCGTGGTGCGGCGGTAGACGATCAGACGACGCCCCAGCCGGCCCGTGTGGCGGGGCTCGATGTAGTCCGACCAGCAGCCGAGGCCCGTACGGACCAGGTGGAGGCCCTGCTGCGGGTGGAGGTCGATGCGACAGCCCGCTCGCCGCAGACGGTCGACGGCGGCGGTGACCTCTCGGGCATCCACGGCCCGCTCCGCCGCGATCGCGTCGACGGTCCGCGGTCCGTCGGCGCGGAGCAGCGCGTCGAGCACGGCCGTATCGGCGGGCTGAAGCGAGGGGGGGCTCGCGTCGCTCATGGGGCGGCTCTCCAGCGTCCCCACGCGGAGCGGGCGTCGACCTCCGCGAGCCTCGCCGCCGTCGTGGAGGCGAGCGTCCGGGCCGCGTGACGGCCGTCCCGTGCGAGGCGGAGCAGCGGCAGCATGCGTGTCGGACGGCGAAGGACGCGGCGAGCCGCGCGCCCGAGGCGCGGCTTCCCGTCCGGTCCCACGAGGTCCGCCACGAACGGGGGAAGCGGACGGTCCGCGGGGTCGCTCACGGCCCGGATCGCGAGCCAGGGAATCGCCCGACGCTCGCACGCGGCGGCGACCGCCGCGGTCTCCATGTCCACGGCGTCCACTCGCTCCCGCTGGTACAGAGCGGCCTTGTCGAGGAGCGGCGCCTCGATGGTCTTCAGCGTGGCGGTGGCCTCCCCGCCGAGCGTAGGCCGGTGCACCGTACCGCTCGCCGCGTCGAGGACGCGGTCGGGCACGATCACGTCCGCCGGGCGGAGGCTCGGCGCGGCGCCGCCGGCGAACCCGACCACGAGCACTTCGGCGGGTCGCATCGCGTCGAGCGCGGCTTCCGCCCGAGCGGCGGCCCGGTCGCGGCCGACCCCCGTGAGCGTCACCGTGACGGGGCGACCGTCGACCTCGCCGTGGTGGCCGCGTGGCCCGGTCCAGGCGGAGAGCGGGCGGAGCCCGAGCCGGCGGACCAGCGGTCTGACTTCCGCGTCCATGGCGGCAAAGATCGCGATCGGTCGGGCGGACATGGCGATCGCATTGTTCCGGCCCGCCGTCCGGCCGCCGAGGCTCCGCTGGACTCGCTGGCATGGTGTGGTTCTGTCTGCTCCCGATCCTCCCCGCGGCCGTCCTCGGTTGGCTGCTGTCGCGCCTTTGCCGGGACTGGGCGGGACGGCTCGGCCAGCTCGACCATCCCGGCGACCACAAGGGCCACGCCCGGCCGGTGCCCGCGGCCGGAGGCATGGCGATCTTCGCCGCGGTCGCCCTCACGGTCGGGACGGGCATCGCGGCGGCCTGGCTCGTTCCGGCGGATTTCTGGTCGCGTGCGCTCCCGGCGGTCGCCCGCCACCTCGAGGGCATCCGACAACGGACCCCCATGGCCGCGACGCTGTTCGCCGCGGCGGCGGGCGTGCACCTGCTCGGCCTCGTCGACGACCGACGGCCGGTCGGGCCGATCCTCAAGCTCGCCGTCGAGGCGGCCGCCGTCTCCGTGCTCGTCTTCGGCTTCGACGTACGCCTGCTGGTGCTGCTCGGGCCCGTCGGAAGCGGGGCCCTCACCCTTTTCTGGCTCCTGACGGTCACGAACGCCTTCAACTTTCTGGACAACATGGACGGGCTCTCCGCGGGCGTGGCGACCGTCTGCGGAGCGATGCTCGCGGCTATCGCCCTCCTGTCGGGCCAATGGTTCGTCGCGGCGCTGCTCATCTCGCTGACGGGCGCGTTGCTCGGGTTTCTCCGGTTCAACCTGCCCCCGGCCAGCCTCTTCATGGGTGACAGCGGCTCGCTGGTCGTCGGATTTCTCCTCGCCTTCTGCTCCGTGCGGGTCACCTACTTCGACCCGGCGGCGCCGGACGCCGCTTTGAGCCCGGCCACCGCGTGGCACGCGGTGCTCGCCCCGCTGGTGGTTCTCGCCATCCCGCTGTACGACCTTCTCAGCGTGACCGCCATCCGGCTCGCGCAGGGCCGGAATCCGCTCGTGGGCGATCGACAGCACTTCTCCCATCGTCTGGTGCAGCGGGGGCTGACTGAGCCCGCCGCGATCACCGTGGTCTGGGGCTGCACGCTCGCCGCGGGCTTGGGAGGTGTGCTCCTCGGGCGGATCCAAGACTGGCAGGCGGCCATGGTGGTCGCGCAGACGGCCGTTATCCTGTTAGTGTTGGCACTGCTGGAGTGGAGCGGACGGCCGCGGTGAGGAGCTCGACGGGCAGCGGACCTGGGCGAGCGGAACGCGCGACTCGAACGGCGTGAGAGGATGGACCCATGACCTCCGGAATCCGACGCGGCGCTGTCTCCCGAGGCCCGGACCCCTTCGCCTTCGCCCACACGCTTCTGTGGGTCGCCACGGTCGGCCTCCTTTCCATCGTGGGCATCCGTGTGCTCATCACGATCCTCCCCCAGCTCTACTGGCGGGGGGACCCCCGCGGGGACTTGGCCCTGGCGGCGGGGCTGTGGGTGCAAGCCATCGGTCCCGCGACGACCGCGATCACGGACTTCCTCGCGGTAGCGTGTCTGGCGCTGGTCCTCCTCGCCCAGCTCCTCCTCGGCCGGCGCGTGGCGTGGGTCGCCGTGCTCCTGTGGGGCGTGGGCCTCGTAATCGCCACCTACCACGGCTGGCGGGACCCCGAGTCCCTTCGCATCGGCAGCGTCTGGATCGGCGCGACGGCGTTGGCCGTGGCGGCGCTGCACCTCGCCGAGCACCCGCGCGCCCGGCGGCTCCTGCTCGCGGGCCTCGCGGCGCTGCTCCTGCCCCTCTGTCTCCAAGTGGCGTATCAGATCACCGTCGGATACCGCTCGGACCTCGAGCACTACCAAAAGAACAAGCAGGCGATCCTCCGCTCCCAGCAGATCACACCGGGGTCGCAGGTACAGAAGCAGCTCGAGCAGCGCTACAAGAGCTGGCGGGCCCACGGGCCGTTCAGCCTCGCCAACGTCTTCGGAACGGTGGCGGCGGCGCTGACGGTGCTCGCCGTCGGCGCGGCCGGGCGGTGGTGGCACGCGGGTGACCGACGCCCGCGAGGTCCTCCCGACGCGACCGGTGGGAACGGACCCGCCTCGAGCGGAGCGGCGGCCGCGTCGCCGCTGCCCGAGCTGCCGCGTTTCGCGAGCTGCGCCTTGGCGGCGGGGGC
>CAZQQP010000306.1:0-5089 GCA_964595475.1 uncultured Planctomycetaceae bacterium
CCCGATCGGTTCAGGCGGCGCCGCAGCCTCAAGGGGCCGAGGATGACGGGACGGTCTCCTTCGCTGTCTCCCCGTCGCTTCCGCTCGGGATGAGGCTGCGGGCGCGGGCGAGGATCGCATCCTTCCCCTCGAAGGGCCGCTCGTAGGTCTCGGCGGAGTCGAGGATGTCGGTGGAGACGACCCACGCCCGTCCCTTGCCGTAGCGACGGCGGACGAAGGCGAGCCGCTTCCCGTCCTTGGACCACGCCGGCACGCCAAACGGCCCATGGGTCACCCGCTTGAACCGCTCGCTGCCCACGTCGAGGACCCAAAGGCCGACGCTGTTTTTCGTCGCCGCATTGCCGAACGCGAAGGAGCGGCCGTCCGGCGACCAGCGGCCGACGAGCATGGGACCCCACCCCGGCAACTCCCACTTGCCCACGCGCTCGCCGTCGAGGCGGCGGACCACCAGCGCGCCGTCCTTCCGGTAGGCGACGTGCTCGCCGTCGGGGGCGACGGCGGCGAAGCGCCCGTCCACCTCGAGGAGCGTGCGGGGCGCCTCCCCGCTGCCGAGCTCGAGGGCACGGACCTCACCGCGCTCCTCGGCGTGGTAGTAGAGCGTGCCGCCGTCCGCCGACCAGCTCGGCCACTTCCCGCGGGCGACCTGTCGCTCCGCACCCGTCGCCGGGTCCACGACCCGGATCTGGTTCCGCCCCCGGACGAACGCGATCGGCCCGGCCGGCGACCACGCGGGGTCGCGGCCGGGTGCGGTCAGCTTCCGCCGCTCGCCGCTGCTCCGGTCCACGATCTCAAGCCCACCGTGCTCGTCCGTCCGCCAGACGACGAGACGACGTCCGTCCGGAGACCAGCTACACCCATGAGCGCGGCCGATGGAGCGGGCGCCGATGTCGTCGAGGACCGGCTGGTGGGGCCATAGCCCGAGCAGATGGCGGGCGGCGCGAAGGCTCAGCCCCTCGTCGGCTCCCTTCGCCTCCGCGGCGGCGAGGAGGGGCGCCGCCTCGCCTTGCCCTTCGTCGATCGACGCGGGTGGCTCGGAAGCGGACGCCGCTTCCTGGGCTCTCTTCTTCGCCCGCTCGATCACGACCTTCCGCCCCTCGAAGGGACGCTCGTAGGTCTTCCGCCGCTCGAGGCTGTCGGTCTCGGCAACCCACGCTTCCCCCTTTGTCTCTTTCCGTCGGACGAATGCGAGCTTCTCCCCGTCCTTGGACCACGCCGGCAAGCCGAAGGGACCCCGAAGCAGACGCTTGAAGCGATTCGTGCGACGGTCGAAGACCCACAGCCCGCGGCTGACCCGGGTCCCGTTGCTAAACGCGAAGTATCGGCTGTCGGGCGACCAATGGCCCCACACCGTGTTCCAGTGGGGGCGCTTCCACCGCCCGACGAGCTTCCCGTCGACACGGCGGATGACCAGCTTCCCCTCCTTCTCGTACGCGACGACCTCGCCGTCCGGGGAGGTGCTGGCGAACTTGTCCTCGGTCTCGAAGACCAGGCGGGGCTCGCTTCCCCCCGCGACGTCGATCGCGCGGATGCCCCCCGCCTTCGCCGACCAGGCGTAGAGGGTCTCGCCGTCGGCCGACCAGGTGGGCTGCTTGCCCCGGCCCACCTGTCGCGTCGTCCCGGTCTCGGGATTGGCGAGCCAGAGCTGGTGCCGCCCCCGCACGAACGCGATCGTCCCCTTCGGCGACCACGCCGGGTCGCGGCCGGGCTCGGTCAGTTGTCGTCGCTCGCCGCTGTCGAGGTCGACGATCTCCAGCCGCCCGCCGTCGCCGACACGCCAGACGACGAGGCGACGGCCGTCGGGGCCCCAACTGCAGGAGAACGCCGGACCGACGGACCGGGCGCCGATCCGCTCCAGCGTCGCGTCCTGCGAGGAGGCGGCGAGGAAGCGCCGGGCCACCCGCAGCTTCGACGTCCGCGCCGCCTCGAGGCGAGCGGGCGGCTTGGACAGAAGACGGCGGTCCAGCGCCCGCGCTCGGGCCGCGTGCCCCCGGTGGAAGTGCATCAGCGCCAGGTAGCGCATGGAGAGGATCGTCTCCGGGTGATCCTTCCCCAGCACCCGGACCTTCCGCTCGATGGCCTCGCGGAACAGCCGCCCCGCGTAGCGCGTGTCTCCCTGGAAGCTCGCCACGTGGGCGAGCCAGTGGAGCGTGCTCAGCGTCTCCGGGTGGTTGGGCCCGAGCGCCTCCACCGCGGCGGGGAGGGCCTGCTCGAGCATCCAGCGGGCGACGTCCTCCCTTTCCCGGTGGAGGAGGAGGTCGGCCAACGCGTTGATGGACGCGAAGCGGTCGGCGCCCGTCAGCCGGTCGCCGCCGCGGCCCAGACTCCGCGTGAGCAGCGCCTCGGCCCGTGCGTCGCGGTTCCGCTTCTTTTGGGTCCGCCCCAGTGCGTAGAGGGTCTCGCTCGTCGGAACGCGGCCCGCTTTCCGCTGGAGCCGAAGCGTGGCCTGCAGCTGCGCCTTGCTCTTCTCCAGCTTCTCCTGGTCGCCGAGGATGTGGCCCCACTGCCGCCGGGCGGCGAGTGTCTGCGGGTGGCGGGGGCCGAGCTCCTTCTTCCGAAGCCGATACGCCTTCTTCGCGTGAGCCAGCGCCTTCCCGTACTGTCCGAGCTCGTGGGTGGCGCGGGCGAGCGCCCGGTGGATGGAGGCCTTGACGAGCGGCTGGCCCTCGAAGGCGTCGTCGAGGTTTCGCTCCGCCCGCCTGACGACCTGGGCGACGGTCACGTCCTGCGTGCGGCTCACCTCCGGACTTCCGGAGCCGATCATGTCGTCGATGAGGAAGCCGAGGACGGCCTGCGCCTCCCTCGCGTTCCGCTCGGCCCGCGTCCGCTGGGCCTCCGCGACGTCGTGCTGGGCCCTCGCCTGCTTCAGCGCCCGCTCCGCCTCCTGTTTCGCCTGCCAGATCACCACGGTGCTCACCGCGAGCGCCACGGCGCCGACGAGGACCACGGCCGCCGCGACGGAGACGCCGATCTTGTGGCGTCGCGACCACTTGGCCAGCCGGTGGGACAGCGAAGGCGGGCGGGCCTCCACGGGCTCGTGGTCGAGGTGGCGCTGGATGTCCGCGGCCATCGCGTGGGGGGTCGCGTAGCGTCGGCGGCGGTCCTTCTCCAGAGCTTTCAGGACGATGCGGTCGAGGTCGCCGCGGAGCCGGCGGGTGAGCTCGCGGGTGCCCTCGTTTCGCTGTCGGGCCACCTCGACGGGGTCGCCGACGGTGCTCAGCCGCGTGGAGGGCTTGGGCGGCTCCGTCTCCCGGATGATCCGCTGGATCCGCTCGTATCCGGCGCCGCGGAAGGTCTCGGCGTCGAAGGGGGGAACGGCCGTGAGCAACTGATAGAGGAGCACGCCGAGGGAATAGACGTCGGTCCGGGCGTCGACGTCGACGCCGCCGAGGTCCGCCTGCTCGGGGCTCATGTAGGGCGGCGTGCCGAGCATCTGTCGGACGCCGGTGCGGTGGGGCTGGTCGGTGAGCGGCGAGCCGACCGCCTTGGCCACGCCGAAGTCGATGACCTTGGGGACCGGTCGGCCGTTGTGGATGGGGACCAGCACGTTGGACGGCTTGATGTCGCGGTGGACCACGCCCTTCTGGTGGGCGTGCTGGACCGCGGAGCACACGTCGAGGAAGAGCCGGAGCCGCCCCTCCGTCGACAGCCGCACCCGGTCGCAGTACGTGTCGATCCGGGTCCCCTCGACGAGGTCCATGACGAAGTAGGGCCGCCCCGTCTCGGTGGCCCCCGCGTCAAGGACGCGGGCGAGATTGGGGTGGTCCATTCTCGCCAGCGCCTGCCGCTCCGCGTCGAAGCGGGCGATGACCTCCTCGCTGTCCATCCCCACCTTGATGATCTTGAGGGCCACCTTCCGCCGGACGGGCTCGGCCTGTTCCGCCTTGTAGACGACGCCGAAGCTTCCTTCGCCGAGCTTCTCCTCCAGCGTGTAGCGGCCCACCACGCGGCCGAGCTCCTCCTGGTCGGCCACGAGGGGAAGCGTGGGCTCCGCCGCGAGGGCCGGCGGCTCGAGGAAGTCGGGCCGGGCCTCGTCGAGCTCGAGGAGGCGCTCCACCCGTCGTCGAAGCGTGCTCTCCCGCCCGCACGCCTCGTCGAGGTAGGCCTCCCGCCGCCCCGCGTCCTCGCAGGCGAGGGCCTCGTGGAAGATCTCTTCTTCGTCCCGCCGCGGCTGGATCATCGCCCTTCTCCCAACCGTCGCTCTCTACCCTCCCATGCGAGCAGCGTCCGCGACGCGGATCACCCCGTCGTCCCGTCCGGCTCCTCGCCCTCGCTGATCCGCCGGAGAAGCCACGCCCGGGCGTACCGCCAGTGACGCTTCGCCGTCGCCTCGGAGACCCCGACCACGCCCGCGGCCTGTGTGTGGGTCAACCCCACGAAGTAGCGGAGCTTCACCAATTGGGCCTTCGCGGGGTCCCACGCCTCGAGGGCGCCGAGGGCCTCGTCCACCGCGAGGAGATCGTCGGAAGGGTCGTCGTCGCTGACCGTCGCGGTGGCGTCGACGTCCACCCGCCGTCGTCCGCCGCCGTGCTTGGGGGCTCTCTTCTGGCGGGCCCGCTCCACGAGGACGCGCCGCATCGCCTCGGCCGCGGCGCCGAAGAAGTGTCGACGGTTCCGCCAACCGGGGTCCTCCGTGCCGACGAGCCGGAGATAGGCCTCGTGGACGAGGTCGCTGGCGGTCAGCGAGGTGCCCGCGGCGTCGTCCGCGAGCTTCTGCGCGGCGAGCTGCCGCAGCTCGCTGTAGACCACGGGGAGGAGCTCGTCTGTTCCCCGGGGGTCGCCCTCCTCGATCGCTTGGAGTAGACGCGTGACGTCGCTCATATAGCCTCCCCGACCCTTCCAGTACCAGTCCGGTAGCGATAGCGGCATCCGATGCAGCGAAGGGCGCGTGCCCTGTTCGCCGCGGCGGGGGAACACGCCGATATACCGATGGGCTTTCCTGGCGTCGCCCCGGGCGGATCGTACTTTGATGACGCTCCGCTCCCGTGTCAACGGCGCCCATCGAGGAGCGTGGAGAACCGAAGTCGACGACGGCCTCCCTTCCCGTTCGCGAGGGGGTCCGAGGCTTCTCCGGTCGCCGCCGGTGAGAGCG
>CAZQQP010000307.1:0-4796 GCA_964595475.1 uncultured Planctomycetaceae bacterium
CTCCTACTACGACTACTACCAGCCCGAGGCGTACATCCCCCAGCGGGATATCTACATCGAGAAGGACGCCTCGCGGAACGAGGACCTCGACCGCCTCCGGCTCGCGGCGACCACCAACCTCATCAGCCGGCGCGACGTGATCATCGTCTCCTCCGTCTCCGCGATCTTCGGCCTCGGCTCGCCCGAGGAGTACAAGCGGAAGGTGCTCCGTGTGGACCGCGGAGCGACCGTGGATCGCGAGGAGATCCTCCACTCCCTCGCCGACCTGCAGTACACCCGCAGCGACATGGACTTCAAGCGGGGCACCTTCCGCGTCCGCGGCGACGTGATCGAGGTCCACCCCGCCTACGAGGAGTACGCCTACCGCATCGAGCTCTTCGGCGACGAGGTGGAGAGCCTCCAGCTCATCAACCCCATCAGCGGCGAGCTCCTCGCGGAGGATGCCCGCATCTTCATCTACCCCGCGGTCCACTACGTCATGCCGGAGGACCAGGTGGAGCACGCGATGAGCTCCATCCAGGCGGAGCTGGAGCGGCGGAAGATGCAGCTCCGCCACGAGGGCAAGCTCCTGGAGGCCCAACGGCTGGAGGCCCGGACCAAGTACGATATGGAGATGATGCAGGAGGTGGGCTACTGCGCCGGCATCGAGAACTACTCCCGCCACCTCGACGGCCGGGCACCGGGCACGCCGCCGTACACACTGCTCAGCTACTTCCCCGACGACTGGCTCCTCTTCGTCGACGAGAGCCACGTGACCATCCCTCAGCTCCGTGCGATGTACAACGGCGATCGCCAGCGGAAGCAGGTGCTGGTCGAGCACGGCTTTCGCCTGCCGAGCTGTCTGGACAACCGCCCGCTGACCTTCGAGGAGCTCGAGGCCCGCCTTCCGCAGACCGTCTTCGTCTCGGCTACGCCCGGTCCCTACGAGCTGGAGCGAAGCGGCGGCGAGGTGGTCGAGCAGGTGATCCGGCCCACCGGTCTGGTCGACCCGCCCATCGAGGTGCGCTCCGCGAGCGGACAGGTCAACGACCTCATCCAGATGATCACCGACCTCGCCTCCCGCGGCGAGCGGGCGCTGGTGAACACGCTCACCAAGCGGCTCGCGGAGGACCTCGCGGGCTATCTCGTGGACAAGGGCATCCGCTGCCGCTACATGCACAGCGAGATCGACACCATCGATCGCGTCCAGATCCTCCGCGAGCTGCGGGAGGGGCAGTTCGACGCGCTGGTCGGGGTGAACCTCCTCCGCGAGGGGCTGGACCTGCCCGAGGTCTCCATGGTGGGCATCCTCGACGCGGACAAGACCGGCTTTCTCCGGTCCGAGACGACCATGATCCAGCAGATGGGGCGGGCCGCGCGGAACGCGAAGTCCGCGGTCGTCCTCTACGCGGACCAGGTGACGCAGGCGATGCAGCGGGCCATCGACGAGTGCGAGCGGCGGCGGCAGAAGCAGCTCCGCTTCAACGAGGAGCACGGGATCACCCCCCAGACCATTCAGAAGGACATCCGCGCGGGGATCGAGCGGGAGATCGACGCCCACAAGACGGCCCGGGAGGCGGCGGGGGAGTCCGAGGCGTCCTACGAGCGGACGGAGATGATCAACATGCTCGAGAAGGAGATGTACGAGGCGGCGGAGGCCCAGAACTTCGAGCGGGCCGCCAGCCTCCGCGACCGGATCCAGGAGCTGAAGCAAGCGCCGGAAGGAAAGGTCCAAGCGAGCCGCGTCAAGGAGTCGAAGCCCAGCCCCGGGACGCCCGGGGCGCGGTCGGGGACGGGGCCGAAGAAGAAGCGGGCGGGACAGTGACTGGCGGCCGATAGATGCGGTTCTTTGTCGATGTGGGCCGGGACCCCGAGGTGGTCACTGCATAAAGACATCGTGAAAGGGACCTGCGACGAGCGGGCGGACACGCTCCCCGCCCGCGGACTTCGCTTGTCCGTACTGATCTATAGCAGCTTGCGGAGCTCTTCCACGGTCAGCCCTGCGTCCCGCACAAGACCGCCCATCGTGAAGGCCTTGATTGGATTGTGTCGGGGGATTGTCACCTGCCGCGTCCCGTCGCTCATCACAATGTGCTTCCCTTGCCGGATAATCTGGAACCCCGCCTTCTCCAACGCACGGACCGCCTGCAAATGATTGATGCCCGGAACACGGGGCAAGGTTACGCTCGCACCTCGACCTCGCGCACTTCTGCGTCCTGAAACCGCTCGTCCAGCGCGGCGAGATATTCGCAGATGGCGTCGTGGATGTTGGCCAGCGCCTCTTCTTCGGTGTCGCCCTCGGACCAGCATCCGGGGAGAGCCGGGACCGAGACGCTGATCCCTTCGTCAGTCCGGTGAATCGCGATCTTGTACTTCATGAGTTCCTCCGCGTGGCATTCTATCGGCTCAGCGAGCACGGGCGCAGCTCGCGGTCGGCTCCGACCAAGGGAACTGTGAGGGAGAGGCCAGATCTCAACGCTGGGACGAGCCGAGGGGAAGCGGCGAGCGCCGGCCTTTCAGGATTGTCTTGGAAACACAATGAGATCAAGATCAGACCAGAATGCCATCGGTCCCGCTGAAAAAGTGCCGGATCGCTTGCTGCAGCGGCACCGGAGGCAGGCGACGGCCGAGCCCTGGAGTCTGACCCGCGAAGCGATCCATCTGCTCGAGGCGGCTTTGGCGCGGGGGAAGGGGAGCGATCGCGGATCGACCGAGACCGAAGACCAGGCGGATGCGTGGCGGCGGGTGGGCGTGCGCTGGGAGTCCGACGAGTTGGTCGGCGAAGAGATCGACTCCATCTACCGGGGGCGGACAGCCGGACGGGAGATTTCCTTGTGATCGTGCTCGACACGAATGTCTGCATCGAGATCCTCCGGGGCGACGACCGGATCATCGAACGTCGCCGGCACACCCGGGAGGAGACCGCGACCACTTGGATCACGGTCGCGGAGCTGTATTTCCGCGGCTGAAGGACACCCGCTAATCGTCGCCGGAAGCGGGCCGAACGCCCGGACGGCTCCGGATGCCCCCCTGTCGAGCGCCGATCGCACCTGCCCGACAACGAGGTGGACACAGCGTGAACGACCCAAGTCGGGGCGCGAACCGACGCCGAGGCGGGGGTGCGCGCCAAGCAGGAGAATAAGACCGATGCCCCAAACTCTCTATGTTCTCCTCGGAAACACCAACGAGTGCGATGGCACGCTCTCGGCATACGCCCACGCGCGGGCCGAGAGTGCCGTGGAGCTGATGACGGCGGAGCCGGACTCCGTCGTCTTGCCGACCGGATCGTTCGGCGACCACTTCAATATGAGCGATACACCCCACGGCGAGCTCCTCGCCGACTACCTCATTCAGCAAGGCATCGACCGGTCCCGAATCCTCCCACACACGCCGACCTGCGGGACCGTCCAGGACGCCTATGGCGTTCTCCGGCGGATCAAGGACTGGGAAGAAGCGCCCGAGGTCCACGTCATCACTTCGGATTTTCACATGGAGCGGGTCCGGCACATCTTCGGGCGGGTCCTGCAAGGCTACACCCTCGTATACCACGCCGCCCCGAGCAGCCGCGAGCCCGACGAAAACACCCGGAGCCACGAGAAGAAACGATTGAACGCGCTCGCAGGCGAGTGGGTGGAGGCCGCGCGGTTCGACCTCGGCCGAACGCCGGAACAAGCCTACGCGAGCCTCGGTCAGGAGCTCAGACACTACGACAACCTGTCATATCTTCCCATCCTCGGAGCCTTCGCCGCGTTTGGTTACTTCGGGAGCGGGGTAGCCCTTGAAGACGGCCCATGGGTGGCTGCCGTCGAGTGTTTCGTCGGGATCGTCTTCGTTCTTATCTTGGGCTATCTATATGAGAGATTTGCGAGCACCGCGAATGCCGCTCGAAGAGTGATGAAAGCCGTCGAGATCGTCTACGGCATCCCTGGCATCTCTTCCACAAGGCCGAAGAGATCGATCCCCGGTGTCGACGCGCCCGTCAGACGATGCGTCGGGGTCCTTCTCGCCCTTCTCGTCGTCCTGCTCGTCCTCCGGGCGGCGGCCGCCTTTGCTTGACCGGCGAGGCGCCGTGGCGACGTCATGCGGTTGATCGGCGATCGCCCACCCACTACCTTGACCGCCCCAATGGTCGTCCGTCGGCCATACGGCTCTTTGTGAGACCGAAGCGGCATGGGCCAGACACCGGGCGTGACCGGTGGACCGGCCGGCGCCGGGCCCCATGCTCCATGCCCCATGCAGCCCGGGAGGACGGCATGGCGTCAGCAAGCCCCGGAGCGAGCGCCGAGACAAGCGGATCGCGGACCATCCCCTTCCACGGGGGCCCCGCGGTCAGCGCGGTGCCCATCGCCATCTTCATCCTCTGGGCGATCGTCCAGAGCGGGGTTCTCCGCATCGGCGCCACGGAGGGCCTCGTCGCGGGCTGTCTCGTCGGCCTCGTCATCGGGATGCTCTTCGTCCGCGGCTCGTGGCGGGTCTACGCGGACACCATCTTCGAGGGGAAGACCCAGAAGGTCGCCGTCACGGCCATCGTCGCGTGGCTGTGGGCGGGGATGTTCGCGCAGACCCTCCAGGCGAGCGGCTTCGTCGAGGGGCTGGTCTGGCTCGCGGCCAAAACGGGGGTCGGCCCCACTCTCTTTCCGCCTGTCACGTTCCTCCTGGCCGCCCTCCTCGCGACCGGCATCGGGACCGGCTACGGAACGACCATCGCGTTCGTGACCCTCTTCTATCCGGCCGGCCTCCTCCTCGGCGCGAACCCCATCGTCCTGTTCGCCGCGATCCTCTCCGGCGCCGTCTTCGGGGACAACCTGGCGCCGGTC
>CAZQQP010000307.1:4806-5084 GCA_964595475.1 uncultured Planctomycetaceae bacterium
GACCCAGGACGCGGACATCGGCGGCGTGGTCGCGAGCCGCTTCAAGTACGCCGTGATCGCGGCCGTCGGTGCCTTCGCGCTCTACCTCGTCGCGGCAGCGGGGAAGGCCGGGACCGAGGTCCCAGGCAGCGCCCGGGAGGTCTTCCTCGAGGAAAGCAATCCCGCCGGCCTCGTCCATCTCCTGTCGATGGGCGTGGTCATCGCGACCGCCGTCGCGGGCCGCCACATCATCGAGGCGATCTCGTGGGGCCTGTTCACCGCGCTCGGCCTCGACCTGG
>CAZQQP010000308.1:0-5074 GCA_964595475.1 uncultured Planctomycetaceae bacterium
CGAGAGCCGCGCGGCGGCCGCCGCATCCGCCGTCGTGCCTGTCCGCTCGGCGGCCGCCCCGACGGGGAGGCCCTCCCTTGCGGTGGCGCCGAGCGCGGGCTCGGCGGCCGCGTAGCGCCGCCGGACGACGGACGGTTGCCCCGGCGGGCCGACCGGGACGGCTGGTCGGATGAGGACTGGCCTTGGTTCCCGCTCGAAGAGCCTTGGGCTTTCTTCCCCGACGCCTTTGCCGCTTGCGGAGACGCGTCTTCCGGAGTCGGCCCGGTCGACCCCGCCGCGGCGAGCTTGGTTGTCCCGCCGGGAACCTTGATCGCGTCCTGCAGCGCTTTCAGATCCGTGGTCGCGAAGACGAAGCGGTCGATCTTGGACGGGCCGACTCCCACCTGCTTCTTGAACTGCTTCACGACTTGCTCCGCCCCCTTGCCCTGCTTGCTGCTGCGGAGCCGCTTCACCAGCGGAGACTGCCAGAGCTTCGCCACCTGCACGGAGGCGAGGGCCTTGCTCTCGGGTGGCGCGTACGCGAGGAGCGGACGGGTTTCCGGACGCGCCGAGGCCTTCCTCGGCTGAGCGTTCGACGACGAGGACTTCTGCCCGGCCGACGCCTTCTTCGCCTGGGCGCTCCCCCCCGAATCCGCGGTGCTCGCCGACTCCGCGCTCGCGCTCGACGCGGTCCGCTCCGGCTGAGAGGAGGACGCTCCCGAGGAGCCCGCCGAAGCGGTGGAAGTGGACGGCGAGGGGGAGGTGGGCGGCCCTTCCCCGTAGCTCGGCCAGAACATCACGGCGAGGCCGACGATGAGCACCGTCACGACCGCCATGGCGCCTCCGACGATCAGCGGCGCGTTGGACTGGCCGCCGGACCGCGGCTGTTGGGGCCGGTGCGGCGGAGGTGCCGCGGGCGCCGGCTCGCGGACCACCGCCTGGCACTTGGGACAGCGCACGCGCTGGTTCGCATGCTCGTCCGGAATCTTGACCTTGTGGCCGTTGGGGCAGTCGACGATGTCCATCGAAAGCCTTTCTTCTCCAGGGTCGACAGTGGATTGGCGTTATTTCTAGCACACCCGCCCCACCGCTCGCAAGCGACTCACGGGGCCACCGGCCGAGTGCATGCCACGCGAGAAGGGCCGCCGCCAAACGCACCAGCGGATAGGATCACGGGACGATCGGTGCTTCGTGGGGTAGCCGCATGTCCCGCGTTTCCCGTCGTCAGCCCCCGTCGGGCCGTCTCGTCGCCACGGGTCTTCTGGCGGTCTCCCTCTTCGCAGGTGTCCCCGCCGAGGCGGTGGCGGGCGAAGAGGCCCGTGTCTTCCGGGTGGTCCTCAAGGACCAGGCGATCACCCCGGTGACGGCGAAGTACGTCGGCCGCGCCCTCGATGAGGCGACGGCCGCGGACGCCGCGTGCCTTGTCATCCAGCTCGATACACCCGGCGGGCTGATGCGGTCGGCTCAGCGGATCGTCAAGCGGATCCTCCGCAGCGAGGTGCCGGTCGTCGTCTACGTCGCCCCGGAAGGGTCGCGGGCCGCGTCGGCGGGGTTGTTCGTGACGCTCGCCGCCCACGTCGCGGCGATGGCGCCGCAGACCCACATCGGGGCGGCCACGCCCGTCCGGATGGGAGGCTCACCGCTTCCCGGCTCCGACGACGCTCCGTCGGAGGGCGACGGGTCGGGGGATCAGAAGAAGGCCCCGTCGAGCGCCATGAAGCGGAAGGTCGTCAACGACACCAAGGCGTGGGCGCGGGCGCTCGCCGAAGGAAGGGGCCGCAACGCGAAGGTGGCGGAGCTCGCCGTCGAAGAGGCCAAGTCGATCACGGGCGAGGAAGCGGCCAAGAAGAACCTCGTCGATCTTCGCTCGCCGGATCTGCGGAGTCTTCTTGAGACGATCGACGGCCGAGAGGTGGAGCTCGCCTCGAAGACAACCACGCTCCGGACCGCGGACGCCGAGATCCGGACCATCCGGATGTGGTGGGGGGAGCGTGTGCTGCGGGTCCTCTCCAACCCGAACGTCGCCTTCCTCCTGATGATGTTCGGCTTCTACGGCATCCTCTTCGAGCTCTACTCGCCGGGGTGGGGTGTCGCGGGCACGCTCGGGGCGATCTGCCTCCTCCTCGGCCTGTTCGGGATGGCGGTGCTCCCGGTCAACTACGCGGGGCTGGGCCTGATCGCGCTGGCGCTGGGGCTGTTCGTCGCGGAGGTGTTCGTCACGAGCTTCGGCGCCCTCTCCCTCGGCGGCGTGGTCTGTCTCATCCTCGGGGCGCTGATGCTCGTGGACACGCCCACCGGCTTCATGGACATCTCCATGGTGGTGGTCCTCCCCGTGGCCCTCGCCACGTCCACGATCACGTTCCTCCTCGTCGCGGGGATCGTCCGGGCGTATCGGGGGGAGGTGCGAACGGGCGCGGAAGCGATGGTCGGAGGCCGGGCGACCGCGGGCGAGCCTTTCGCGTGGGAGGGCGACGGGTATCGTGGGATGGTCCGGGTGCGGGGGGAGTGGTGGCGGGCCGTCAGCCCCGCTCCGGTTCGCCAAGGTGATGCCCTTCGCGTCGACCGACACGAGGGGCTGACCCTCCACGTCACGCCGGGCGGCGGGGACGCGGGGACGGCCACGCCTCAGCGAGAAGGGAACGGCTAAGGAGCGGCGGCATGGCGCTGCAGATTCTCGGCATCTTCGTCGCGCTGGTGGTCCTCTACCTGCTGACCTGCATCCGCATCCTCTACGAGTACCAGAGGGGCGTGGTCTTCCGCCTCGGCCGGGTGCTCCAGGGACCGAAGGGGCCGGGCCTCATTCTCGTGTTCTGGCCCGTCGACCGCATGGTGCGGGTGACGCTCCGCATCCTCGTCCAGGACGTCCCCACCCAGGAGCTGATCACGCGGGACAACGTCTCGGTCCAGGTGAACGCGGTGGTCTACTTCCGCGTGGTGGACCCGATGAGGTCGGTCCTCGAGGTGGAAAACTACGCGTACGCCACCCACCAGCTCTCCCAGACCACGCTTCGAAGCATCCTCGGACAGGCGGACCTCGACGAGCTGCTCGCCGAGCGGGACAAGATCAACCGACAGCTCCAGGAGGTGATCGACCACCAGTCGGACCCCTGGGGCGTGAAGGTCTCCCTCGTCGAGGTCAAGCACGTCGAGCTTCCGGAGCACATGCGGCGGGCGATGGCCAAGCAGGCCGAGAGCGAGCGGGAGCGGCGGGCCAAGGTCATCCACGCGGACGGGGAGTATCAGGCCGCGGAGCGGCTGCGGGACGCCGCGAGCACCATCCAGCACCACCCCATGGCCATGCAGATGCGGTATCTCCAGACCCTCGTGGAGATCGGCGCGGAGAACAACACGACCACGCTGTTCCCCATCCCCATCGACCTGCTCAGCAACTTCCGGGCCGGCCCGGGTCGCGCCGGCCCGACGGGGGACGACCAGGGCGGCCCGTCGCAGACGTGAAGGTGTCTCCTCTCGTCCTCCTCCCCGCATTCGCGATAGGCCCGAGCGCAGCTCTTGGCCGGGCGGCACGGATCTACGAGCCGCGAGCGTGAGCGAGCGGTTTTCCGAAAGCACGACGGCCTTGAGACACACGGATACGCGTTGAAAAGAACCGTCGACGTCGTTCTGGCTTTCCTCGGCCGGCAAAGCGGTCACAACCGCGCCCGTCCACGTCGACACGCTCGCTACTTCCGGTCGAGGTCCACGCCCGCGTAGAAGCCCAGGTCGACGGCCTTGGTCGCCTTCGTGATGTGGGCGACCTGACCCGTGTGGTAGGACGTGTGCTCGACGGCGTGGAGAAGGACGCTCACCCCGTTCTCGTCGAAGCCCTGGACGCGGCGGACGCGGAGGAGGTCCGTCGGGTCCAGACGGTCGAGCACATGCCGGACCTCGGTCATCGTGGCGTCGAGCCGCTCGACGAGCTGGTCGCGGGTGAGGCCGCCGCGGGCCTCGAACTCCTCGTGGCGGCGGCGGACGTCCGGCGCTCCGCCGAGGCCGTGGACCACCCACTGGCGGAGGTTGCCGCAGACGTGCAAGACGAGGTTGGTCACGCTGTTGGTCCGCTCGTGGGGTCGGGCCCAGAGGTCGCCCTCGTCGAGCGTGTAGAGACAGCGGCGGAGACGCTCCCACGACTCCGCGAGCATGCGTCGTTTCGCCTCCGCGACGAGCGATTCCGCTACCGTTTCCGAACCCATGACGCCACCTTTCTCGACGGCCGAGGCCCCGGTCGCCTCTCCTTAGAATACGAACAGATCACGGTCCATGATGGGAGGGAACGCCATGGGCATGGTCGACCGGGTTCGCCGCTGGAAGCCGTGGAACTGGGCCCGCCCCGAGACCGTCCGTCGGGGCGACCGCGGGTCGGCCCAGTCGATGACCGACGATCCTCGCGGCGCGACGGCGGGCTGGGGAGAAGTGGGCCGGGACGCCATGGGACGCTCCGTCGCGGACCTCCTCAAGCCGGGTTGGCCGCGGGTGGACGTTGGAGGAGACCGAGACGGAGCTCCAGATCACCGCGGAGATTCCCGGCGTCGACCGCAACGACATCGACGTGTCCACCGAGGCGGACCGACTGACGACCCGCGGTCAGCAAAGTGCCCACCGCGACGACACGCGGGGGGCTATCGGCGGACGGAGACCTTCTACGGCACCTTCGAGCGGGTGGTCCCCCTTGCGGTGGAAGTCGACGCGGACCACGCCACCGCCTCCTCCCGACGGGGCGAGCTGACGGTGCGGCTTCCCGAGAAGCGGGGCGGCCCGCCGGGCGGCCAGCGCATCCCCGTCCACGACGCCGCGGAGGAGCAGGCGTGAGCGCCTTCCCGACGTCCGGAGCCGTCGAATGACGCGATCCGCCGACATGACGGGAAGGACGTGTCTGGTCACCGGCGCCACCTCCGGCGTCGGTCGGGCGACCGCGGAGCAGCTCGCGGCCAGGGGTGCCGAGGTGGTCCTGGTCGCCCGCGACGCGGAGCGTGGGGAGGCCGCCCGCCGGCGTGTGGCCGCCGCGGCCCGCGACGCCGAGCCCGCCGTGCTCGTCGCCGACCTCGCCGCTCAGGCCCAGGTGCGGAGCCTCGCCCGCCGCTTCCGCGAGCGCTTCGGC
>CAZQQP010000309.1:0-4258 GCA_964595475.1 uncultured Planctomycetaceae bacterium
ACGAGCGAGCCGAGAGAGCCGACGCCATCCGGAGCGATGTCGCGAACGCATTGGACGCGGACGAGCACGTCACGCCGCTCCGGCCCGCGCTGGACCAAGCGGAGGCGGCGGCGCTCGAGCTGCTGACGCCGAAGCCGACCGAAGAAGAACAGGGCGGAGCGGGACAAGGCACGGGTCCAAAGCCGCCACACGTGGTCGAGGAGAAGGAGGAAAGAGAGCTCGATGTCGAGGGCGCGGAGGCGATCCTCCGTGACCTTCGAGCCAAATCGAACGGCGAGCGGGCCATCCGGCTGACCATCCAGTGGCGTGTCGAGGAGCACGTACAGGCGGGCGACGATGCATCGCAGGCCGGGGGAAGCGCATGACCGCGGTGAGCCCGACTTTCGCGCAGATCAAGGCGCAGGTCCACGCCATCCGGAAGCGGACCAACGGGAGCCCGCGGGTCTTCGGGATCCACTCGGAGGCCCCGTGGACGGGCGACCGGACCCTCACCGACGGGCGGGAGACCTATGCCATCGTCCAGTGCGACTCGGCCCTGCATTTCCGGGAGGCGCTGCGGGCTCCCGACGAGGACGACTCCGCAAAGGTCCTCGTGACGGGCCTTCGCGATCAGGACCTCGGCGAGGACGTCCTCGTCCGCCTCGCCAAGCGACGGCTGCACGCCATCGATCGGTGGGAGATCGTGAAGACCCTCTTCCGCGCCCGCCACGCCGACCCGCGCATCGTGGGCGAGGCGTGGATCGCCGACCGGCTGCTCGAGCTCGCCCCGCCGGAGGGATACGCCCCCGTCCTCGGCGGGCTCCTCGATGCGGAGACGGTCTGGGGGATTCTCTTTCGCCAGGTCGGCCTCGACACGGCCCGGCCGGACCTGTGGACGCTCCTCCAGTGGGCGAGCGACCCCCGGAAGGCGCAGGCCTTCCAAGAGAGCCCGGAGTCCTTTCGCCAGGGTGCGACGGAGTGGCTCCGCCAGTCCGTCGGGGAGCCCGCGGTCTGTGTGGTCCGGTGCGTGGAGAACGGAACGGGGCCGGACGCGGTTCCGATCGGCCTGGCGCTCGAGGTCCTCTTCTCCCCGGAGGCCCACGATTCGCTGCAGAAAGCCATCGGCCGGGTGGAGGAGGCCGTCGGGGTCAAGCTGGACGCGGCGCTCGCCGACCGGTGGCGGAGAGCCGCGCGGGAGGTCGTCCAGGCTCCCACGGCGGACTCCCAGACGCGGCGATGTCAGTTGGCGCGGGCGGACGCGATCCTGCGGTCCTACGAGGCCGAGGAATATGCCCACCTGAGCGACGCGTCGCCGCTCGGCCTCGATCAGCGGCTGGCGCGGTTCGGGAAGGCGTTGGCGAGCGCCGTTTCGGGGCACCTCGAGACCGTCCCCGACGCGGTGACGGACGCGTACGAAAGGGTCCGGTCGCACCTCCAGGCGGCAGAGGGCACGCGGCAGGTCCAGCGGGCGACGATGGCGGTCCGCCTCGTCCGGTGGCTCGCGGAGGACCGGTCCGCGATTGCGGAGGCCGCTTCGTTCCCGGACGCGGCGCTCGGCTACGCCCAGGGCAGCGGCTTCGTGGACTGGGCGCGGGAGGTCGTCAGCGGGCCCGAGCCGGTGGGCGAGCTGGCGGAGGCCTAGCGACAGCTGTGGGAGCGGGTCACCGAAGCGCGGGAGAGGGAGAACGAGCGGTTCGCCACGCTCGCCCGGGATTGGCTCCGATCGGGCAGCGGGGACGGCGTGGTCGCCGTCGAGGCGTTCCTCGAGGAGATCGTGGCGAAGGTCGCCAAGGACCGTCCCGTCCTCCTCCTCGTCCTCGATGCGATGAGCTACGCGGTCTGCGACGAGCTCCTCGACGAGCTTCGGGGAGACTGGCGGGAGCTCGCCGAGGAGGGGAAGCCGTGGCCACGGCCCGTCGTCGCCGCCGTGCCCTCCGTGACCGAGGTGTCCCGGACGAGCCTGCTCACCGGCAAGTTGTGCCGGGGCACGCAGAACGACGAGGGCGCCGCGTTCCGGGCCCACGCGGGGTTGCGGGGCTGTTCCCGGAAAGACGCGCCGCCCGTTCTCTTCCACAAGGTGGACCTCGACGAGCGGGAGGGGGGCATCTCCAAGAGCGTCCGCGAGGAGGTCGCGTCCTCGGAGTGGCGACAGGTCGTCGGGGCCGTCATCAACGCGGTGGACGACCATCTGTTCAAAGGGGAGCAGACGGACCTGCGGTGGACCACGGAGTACATCGGCGCGCTCCAGCCCCTTCTCCACGAGGCGAGGATCGCCGGGCGCGTCGTGATCCTCGTCAGCGACCACGGGCACGTCCTCGAGCACGGGACGACCGCGGCGCGGTCGGAGGAGGGGGAACGTTGGCGGCCGGACGACGGGGCGCCAGGCCCGGGGGAGATCCAGGTCAGCGGGCGTCGTGTCCTCCTCGGCGAGGATCGCCGCCTGATCGCCCCGTGGTCGGAGCGGCTCCGCTACGGGATGAAGAAGAACGGCTACCACGGGGGCTTGACGCCCCAGGAGATGGTCTGTCCCGTCGCGGTCCTCTCGCCCGGTGGGAAGGTGCCGCGGGGGTGGGCGGAGACGCCGCCGCCGATCCCGCGGTGGTGGGACACGGCGGCGGCGGTCGCCGAGCCTGAGACGGGGCCCGAGCCGTCGGGACCGGCGCGCGTGGGAACCGGGGCGACCCTCTTCGACGTCGCCGGCGCCGAGGCGGAGCGCCCTCGTGGCGCGGACGCGCCCGACGCGGAGCCGACTTGGATCGACGCTCTGCTCGCGTCGTCGCTCTATCAGGAGCAGAAGAAGCTGGCGGGGCGAAGGCTTCCGCCCGACGCGAAGGTCCGGCAGTGGCTCCTCGCGCTCGACCGGGAGGGCGGGAAGATGACGGGCCGGGCGCTCGCCCGGGCGGTCGGCGAGCCGCCGATGCGGATCCCGACGACGCTGGCCATGATGCAGCGGCTGCTCAACGTGGACGGATACCCGCTCCTGACGCGAGACGAGCCGTCGGACACGATCGCGCTGAACCGGCCGCTGCTCCGGGAGCAGTTCGAGCTTGGGCGCTCCTGACCATGTACCTGAGCCCCCAACGACGCCACGAGATCGTCGACGCGCTTCGCCGCGGGACGGTGCCTCAGCACAGCCTCGACGCCCTCGCGGTCGGGCTGGACCGCTTCGAGGATGTCGTGGGCCACGAGCTGAGGTCCGTCGCCGCCGGCGGAAGCGTCTTCAAGGCGGTCCGCGGCGAATACGGCAGCGGGAAGACCTTCTTCGCGCGGTGGCTCGCGGAGCGGGCGAGAAAAGCCGGCTTCGCGACCTCCGAGGTCCAGATCTCCGAGACCGAGACCCCGCTGCACCGCCTGGAGACCGTCTATCGCCGGCTGATGGAGCGGCTCGCGACGGCGGACCGGCAGGAGGGGGCGCTCCAGAACATCCTGGACGGGTGGTTCTACACCCTCGAGGAGGACGTCCTGAACGAGGGAAGCGTCGACCCGCAGGACGGCGAGGCGCTTCTCGCGAGGACCGACGCCCTCCTCGAACAACGGCTCGCCGGGATCACCCGCGCCGCGCCGATGTTCAGCGCCGCCCTCCGCGGCTACCGACGGGCCCAGGCCCACGGCGATCGGGGGAGGGCGGACGCGATCGCCGCGTGGTTAGGGGGACAGCCGAACGTCGCGGCGGACGCGAAGCGCTTCGCCGGCGTCAAGGGGGACATCGACCACTTCGGCGCGTTGAGCTTCCTCCAGGGCCTTCTCGCCGTCCTGCGGGACTCCGGACAGGCCGGCCTGCTCCTCGTCCTCGACGAGGCGGAGACGATCCAGCGGATGCGGGCCGACGTCCGGGACAAGAGCCTCAACGCCCTTCGCCAGCTCATCGACGAGGTCGACGCGGGCCGCTTCCCGGGGCTTTCCCTCGTCGTGACGGGCACAGCCGCCTTCTTCGAAGGTCCGCAAGGCATCCAGCGGCTCGAGCCGCTCGCCCAGCGGCTCCACACGGACTTCGAGACGGACCCCCGGTTCGACAATCCGCGTGCGCCGCAGATCCGCCTGCCCGGCTTCGACATCGACCGATTGCACGAGGTGGGCCTGAGGGTCCGGGACATCTTCGCCGCCCACGCCACGTCCTCACGCATCGTGGACCGCGCCGACGACGCCTACGTCCGGGAGCTCGCCGAGGCCGTGACCGGGAAGCTCGGCGGGAAGGTCGGCATCGCGCCGCGGGTCTTTTTGAAGAAGCTCGTCGCGGACGTCCTGGACCGCGTGGATCAGTTCGACGACTTCGACCCCC
>CAZQQP010000309.1:4268-5014 GCA_964595475.1 uncultured Planctomycetaceae bacterium
GGAGCTGACCCCGGCCGAGCGGCAGGCGGCGGATGTCTCCGACGTCGACGAGATCGACCTGTGAGCGACTTCGGCCGGCTCCATCCCGCGGTCCAGCATCACGTCGTCAACACGCTAGGATGGAAGCAGCTCCGATCTTTTCAGGAGGAGGCGATCGCGCCGCTGCTCGACGGCGAGGACATGCTCCTCATCGCCCCCACCGCCGGAGGGAAGACGGAGGCCGCGCTCCTTCCCGTCCTCTCCCGGATGCTCACAGAGGACTGGCGGGGGCTGAGCGTGCTCTACGTCTGTCCCGTCAAGGCCCTCCTCCGCTATGGCTCGCTCCTCGGCCGCCGATGCGCCGTCTGGCACGGCGAGGTCACCGCCCCCGCCCGCCGTCGGATCCTCCGGGAGCCGCCCGACTGCCTGCTGACGACGCCCGAGTCCCTCGAGGGCATCCTCACGTCGAGGCGGACGGATCCCCGTGTCCTTCTTAACCCCCTCCGCGCCGTCATCGTCGACGAGGTCCACGCGATCGCCGGGGACGACCGGGGCTGGCACCTCCTGGCGCTCCTCGAGCGGGTGAGCGGGATCGCGGGCCGGCCGCTCCAGCGGATCGGCCTCTCCGCGACCGTGGGGAATCCCTCCGAGCTCCTCGGCTGGCTCGGCGGAAGCGGCGAGGCGCCCCGTCGCCTGATCGAGCCACAGACGGCGGCGCCCGCCTCCGCCGACGTGAAGGTCGACCACGTCGGGTCGCTCCCCAACGC
>CAZQQP010000310.1:0-5003 GCA_964595475.1 uncultured Planctomycetaceae bacterium
GGAGGGCCCCGCCCGACTCCGCCGCAATCCCGGGATCGGCCTCGAGGCGTATGCCGCTGGGATGGGGGCCGCATGGGCGAGGCCGTTACTTCCCGGCGGAGATCCGGGCGGTTTTCGGGTCGGTCGAGCCGAGGCCGTGGGCCTTGGCAACGCGCTGCGCTCGCTCGGCCAGCGTCTTCGCTCCCTCGTAGGGGCGCTCGTGGCTGGGGAGCTTGCGGATGGCCTCGAGCGGAGCGGACCAGGCGACCCGTTTGGCCCCGTCGAGCCGCCGGACGAACGCGAGCTTCTGCCCGTCGTGGGACCACGTCGGGACGGCGAAGGGTCCCCAGACGACGTGGCGGAAGCGCTTCGTCCGGAGGTCGAACAGCCAGAGACCTGCCCCGCAGCCGGGGCTGGCGAGCGCGAGATACCGCCCCGAGGGCGACCAGCGGGCGATCGTGAAGCCCCATCCCGGGAGCTTCCAGCGGCCCACTTCGTCGCCGCGGATGCGGTCGACCACGAGCTCCGCCGACCCGTCCCCGCTTTTGCTCTTGTAGGCGATGTGCTCGCCGGTCGGGGCAACGGCCGGGTAGGGGAACTCGACCTCGTAGACCGTTCGCTTCTCGGTCGGGTCGTCGATGGAGACAGCCCGGACGGCCCCGGCTTCACGGGAGTGGTAATAGAGGGTTTTGCCGTCCTGCGACCACGTGGGCCAGGCGCCGGTGACGATCTTCCGGCGCTCGCCGGTGGCGGGGTCGACCCGCCAGATCTCGTTCTGTTCAGCTCCTGCGCTGATCAGGTCGTTCTTCTCACCGGCGCGGACGTAGGCGATCGGCCCGGCCGGCGACCACGCGGGGTCCTTGCCCGATTCCACCAGCGTGTGGCGGCTCCCGCTCTCCAGATCGACGACCTCGAGGCCTCGCCCCTTCCGCCACGCCACGACGCGCCGCCCCTTGGGCCCCCAACTGCAATAGTTCGCCGGGCCGATGCGGCGGGCGTCGATCCGGTCGAGGGGGGCCGCCTCCGGGAAGAGCTGCAGAAAGTGTCGAGCCGTCATCGCCGTCTGGCGGCTGGGTGACTCCTCGCGGCGCTGCTCCCTCCGGAGGATCCCCCAAAAGATCTGCCGAGCCTCCTTGTAGCGGCCCTGGTACCGAAGCACTTCGCCTAGGTCGCGCCACCGGTCGAGATAGGGGTCCTCCCGCCGAAGGCTCTGCTGGGCTCGCGCCGCCACCTTCCGGAGAAGGGGACGGGCCGAAGGAGGCTCTTCTCGCCCCCGGCTGATCCTCGCCAAGGCCCTCGCCGCGTCGAGCGTGATCGGATGATCCGCGCCCACGACCCGGAGTGCGGCGCTCAGGACGTCAGTAAGGAGCCGACACGCACGAGACTGGTGTCCGTTCTTCTTGAGAACCCTCGCGAAGGCGATCTTCGACCGGAGCGTGTGGGGATGGTCCGAGCCCAGCCTCTCCGTCTGGATCCGGGTCGCTCTCTCGAGGATCCGGCGGGCGTCTTCCTCCTCCCCCTGTTGAAAGAGGGCCTGGCCGAGCGCCTTCTTCGGTTCTTCCTTTGCCAGGCGCCCCCGCAGCACGCGTTCGGCCTTTTTGTAATCCCCCTTTCTGAGATGGACCCACGCCAACGACCGCACCGCGGCGGCCGAGGCCTCGCCGGAGCCCTTGCCGGCCGTCCGCTGCCGATCGACAACGGACCGGAGGACCTTCTCGGCCCGGTCCGTCTTGCCGGCGTGATAGAGCTGATGCCCCCACTTCCGCTGGGCCGACAGGACCTTGGGGTGGTCCGGGGAGAGGTGCTTCTTCCGGAGGCGGTAGGCCCTCTCCGCGTGCTCCTTCGCTTTGCGGTAGTCCGCGAGATGGTGATAGACCGTCGCGAGCGTGGACCGGATCTCGGCCTCGACGAGGGGCTGGTCCTGAAAGGCGTCGTCGATTCGCTTGCCCGCCTTGGCGAAGACCTCCTTGACGGTCAGCTCCCGTCCGCGGGCCTTGTTCGGGCTGGCCGACCGGAGCATGTCCTCGAGGAGGAAGTCGACCACGGCATCGGCCTGGGACGCCCGTCGCGCCGCCAACTTCCGCTGCTTCTCGGCGGCCGCGGCGTTCTCCTCCGCCCGCCGCCTCGCGCGCTCGGCCACGCGTCGCTGCTTCCTTGCTTCGGCGAGCGCTTCCTGCGTGGCCTGCTGGTGTTGCCAGATGAGGTAGGCGTTGACCGTCGACGCGGCCGTCGCGAGAAGGAGAACAGCCGCCGCGGCCCAGACCACGGGCTGGTTCCGCCGGGCCCACTTCGCCACGCGCTGGGGGACGGTCGGCCGCCGGGCGAGGATGGGCCGGTCCTCGAGGAAGCGCCGGAGGTCGGTGGCCAGCGCCCCCGCGGTCTCGTAGCGGTCGGCGGGATCCTTCCGGATGGCCTTCAGGACGATGGTCTCGAGCTCCACGGGGATCGCGGGGTTGAGCTTCCGAGGCGGCGACGGGTCCGTCCCGACGAGCGTCCGGAGGACGGCCTCGCGGTCCGGGCCGTCGAAGGCGGGGGTGAGGGTCAGGAGCTCGTAAAGGGTGACGCCGAGGGAGAAGACGTCCGTCCGGTGGTCCATCACGGCGTGCTTGGCGGAGGCCTGCTCCGGGGACATGTACCTCGCGCTGCCGAGAACGTCCCCGCTGAGGGTGACCTCCACGTTGTTCTGGATCTGGGCGAGGCCGAAGTCGGTGACCCACAACTGGCCGTCGGTGTCGACGAGGAGGTTCCCCGGCTTGACGTCGCGGTGGACGACGCCGTTGGCGTGGGCGTGCTCGAGGGCCTCAGCCGCCTGGACGACGAGGGTTGCCACGGACCGGAAGTAGGGCCGGCTTCGAGTGGAAGTCGTTGACGTGAGCGCGCTAACGACAGAGGAACTTGTCTCGCCGACGGAATCGTGGGTTCCTCCGCTGGTCGGGGGGAGCGGGTCAGTCCGGGTCGGCTCGTGATCGTCGTGGGAGTGGCTGGCTTGGTCGCGGGCGGAGAACCGGCCCGCGAGGAGGCTCGCGGCCAAGGGGCCGGCTCGGTCCGTCTCGAAGCCGTCGGGGTTCTCCCGGTCACCCGTCTCCCGCGCGCGAAGCTCGCGGAGGATCTCGCGGAGGGACTGGCCCTCGATGTATTGCATGGCGTAGTAGTGGGTGCCCCGCTCGCTTCCGACGCCGTAGACCGGGACGAGGTGGCTGTGGTGGAGCTGGGCCGCCGCCTGCGCTTCGATCTGGAAGCGCCGGAGCTGGCGACGGTCGAGCATCCCCACCGAGGGAAGGACCTTCAGTGCCACGCGCCGCTGAAGGGAGATCTGCTCGGCCTCATAGACCACCCCCATGCCTCCTCGTCCGATCTCCCGGATCAGGCGGAAGTCGCCGAGTTGGCCGAGGTGGGGGGTCCCCTGGGGCTCGGCCGCCTCGTCGAGGGTCTCGGGCGTCGCGTGCATCGCCGCGAGCGTCGGGAGGACGCGCCGGAGGGTGTCCGCCGCCTCGGGGTGCTCCCGGACATACGCCTCGATCTCCGGCTGCTCGCCCTGTTGCAGCCGGTCGAGGAAATCGTCCACGGCCCGGGCTACGACGTCGTCCGGTGGTTCGGCCTCGGGGTCGGTCATCCCTTCAACCTCAAATGGACCGCGCAAAACCTCGGCGAAGTGGACAGGTCTCCGGCCCGCTACCCGCAAGAGTCGCCTACGGGCGTCGCGGCTCCGCCTCCCCGAGCGGCATGAGCGATCATGCCGGATCCCCCGACTCCGCCTCGACAAGCTTCTGGAGTCTCACCAGTGCCCGTGCGTGGCGCTTGCTCGCCGCCTCCTTGTTCATCCCGAGGACGGCCGCCACCTCCTGGTTGGACAGCCCCTCGTAGACCCGCATGAGCAGGATCTCCCGATCGGCCTCCGGCAGCCGTCCCATGGCGCGGTTGACCCGCTGGATCTGCTCCGCCTTGTCCGCGTGCTCGCTGGGGCTCTCCCCCGGATCGACGAGCCGGCCGGCGAGCTGCACCGAGGAGTCCTCGGGCAGCGCCAACTCCGCCCTGCCCGTTCGCTTCGCGGCCGTGTGCCGCCGCCATGCGTCCCACATCCGGCGCTGTGCGGTCTTCCGCAGCCACAGGCGAAACGGCATCGGTCGCCGCCGGAGATAGTCGGCGAGATAGCGAAAGGCCTCGAGTTGGGTCACCTGGATCATGTCGGAGACGTCGAGACGCTGGCGGAGCCGGGGAGCCATCCGAAGCTCGATGGTGCGGCGGATCTGGTCACGATGGCGGTCGAAGAGCTCCTCCCGTGCCGCCTCGTCGCCATCCCGGATGCGCTGAAGGAGCCGTCGCGTGGGTTCGGAGTCGGTGAGGCGTGTCCCCATGAGATCCCTCCCTCGGATCACCGACCTTGCCTCGTTACGGCCTCGCTCCGGCACGACGCTCGATCGTCGAAGATGGCCCCTGTATACCCCAGACGGTGAGACCAACGCAAGGGTGGGCCTTGGTCGCTGGGTCGCTCGACCCGGAGCGGTGGGAGGGTCTCGCGGGCGAGGATGCCGGCGGAACCGGGACCTGGATGGGCTGGCACGAAAGGGCGCGGCAGGAGCCTTTCGCTCCATCGTTTCCGAACCCGCCGGGACGCCATTTCTCCGTGCGAAGGAAGGTCCCTGGCGTGGCACTTCATCCTCACCGGTCGATGTCGCCGCGGACCCGTTTCGGCAGGTCCTCCGGGGCGGCCAGGAGGCGGCGCCACCAGAGCCGTATGGCTGGCCGGCCGTCTCCATGGCGGAGGCCCACAAGGTCGACCTCGGCCGAACGTTCCCCAGTGTCCCGCCGTTGGAGGAAGGCCTCCGGGGAGCCGTCGAAGGCGGCGAGAGGGTCGACCAGCTTCCGGACGGAGGTCTCCTCGCGGCCCGCGGATGGGGCGAGCTCCGTCGAGGGCATCGGGGCCGCTCCGCGATGGGGTCCGCTCGAGCAAAAGGCCACGGCCGCTCGGGGCGGCCGTGGCCTGGTTCCTCTTCCCGCCACGTGTTGGGGAGGACCGTCGGGCC
>CAZQQP010000311.1:0-4497 GCA_964595475.1 uncultured Planctomycetaceae bacterium
GCTAGGTCTCCTTACATAGCATCCTCCTTTCCCAGGCTTTCCCTGGCGCAACGGGGGTCTCGCCCCGGGCGGAGGAGGACACCCCGCTGCGGGCAATCCTCCTGAGCGACGGAAACGCCGTGAAGGGCCGCCTGCCGGAGTCCATCGAGCTGCTAAAGGTCGGCGGACCGGTGGGGAATGCGGGCCTGGTCGCCTGTGATCTCCGGCGGCTGCCCGGCGAGGAGAAGCGGCTCGGGTGGTACTTCCGTGTGGCCTCCTCGTTCGAGGAGCCCCGAGACCTGGACGTGAGCCTCCGGTCGGCCGAGAAGGACCGGATTGCCAAGCTCGTTCCGACCACCGTGGAGCCGGGCGTGGCTGAGCCGCAGACCGTGACGGTCACGGGCGTGGGGACGGGCCGATGGGTGGCGGAGCTCGACACGGAGGATGTGCTCGCGGTGGATGATACCGCCCACATGGTCGTCCCGGAGCCGCGGCCGATCCGGATCGCGGTCAACGCCCAAGACCGGTTCTTCTACGAGCATTGCGTTCAGGCCTTCGCTCAGAGCGATCGGCTGATGGAGCTCGTCGAGGAGGGCCCGGCCGATATCACGATCGCCCAGGGCCAGGCCCCCGATTCGAGACGAGCGATCGTGTTCCACCCGGAGGGGGACGCGCCGTGGTGGAAGGACCTCGGCAAGCCGATCGAAGGGGGAGTGGCCCCGGAGGTGGTCGACGACCACCCGGCTCTGCGGTACACCGACGTGGATCGGATCGAGTTCGCCGGCGCCCGCGAGGTGCGGCTAGGCGACGGAACCCATGTCCTCGTGGCGGACGCTCGGGGAACACCCTTGGTCTGGCTCGCGCGGAAGCCGGGCCGGAGCGCCGCGGTCGTGAATATGAAGCCTCGCAAGGCGAGGTTCTATTTCAGCGCGTGGTTCCCCGTCCTGGTCCACGGCCTCGCAACCCACATGGTCGGGCGGACCGAGCCGCTCGCCGCGACCTACCAGGCCGGCGACCACGTTCCGGTTCCGGGAATGTCCGAGGACGGGCGGGCCGCCCAACAAGGAAGTGGAGGCGAAAAGACCACGGTCACCCGGCCGAGCGGCGGCGAGGAGACGATCGGCGGGGCCCGGTACGGGCCGCTGAGGGAGATCGGCTTCTATCGGATGGCCAACGACACCGGCACGTGGTGGGCGGGGAGCAGCGTCCTCGCGAGCTGCGAGACACTCCTGAACAATGCGGAGGTCGAGACCACCGAGAAACCGATCCGCCGGGGATATCCGCCGGCGACGTGGCTGACGATCTTCGCCGTGGCGGTGCTGGTGATGGAGGGGCTCTTGTATCAGAGACGGAAAGTGGGATAAGCGGAAATTGGGATCGAGCCCGCCAGGATGTCGTTTGAGCTGATTTATCTCGAGCCGCTGCTGTGGGGGCTCGGCGTCCTTGCCCTCCTCGCCGGGGCGCTTCGGTTCACGCTCGTGGACCGTCCGCGAATCAAGTGGCTCGCCGCCTTCGGCCTGCGGGCAGCCGGGATTCTTTTATTGCTTCTCGCGCTGTGCCGCCCTCTGCTTCTTCGAACGACGGACGACGTTCATGTGGTCTTCCTTGTGGACGTCTCCGAATCCGTCGACCTCGGCGCGGCCCGCGGTGCAGTGGAGGACGTGAAGGAGGCGATCGAAGCGCTCCGCCCGGGGGACTCGTGGTCGCTTCTCGCGGTCGGCCGGGGCGTGCGGTCCTACGAGAAGCCGGCGGCGCTCGAAGAAGTCCTCGATCAATGGGCGGAGGGGGCGTCGGACGATCGCTTCCGAAGCGCCACCCGCCTCGGCGAGGCGCTCCGCCGGGCCCGGGCGTGGTTCCCGGAAGAGAAATCGAAGCGGGTCGTCCTCCTCACCGACGGCCACCCGACGGACGGAAGCGGCGCGGAGGCCGTCGAGACGCTGCGGGAGGAGGGCGTGGATCTCCGGCTGTGGGAGATCGAGGGCCTGCAAAAGCCGGAGGCGGCGGTCGTCTCGATGGAGCCGAGCCGTCCCAGTGCTTATCAGGGGGAGGTCGTGCGGATGGACGTCCGCCTGGCGACGAATCGGCCGATGGCCGGTGAGCTGCGGGCCGTCCACAAGGGTGTGATCGTCCAGCGAAAGGACGTTCAACTCGACCCGGACGGCGAGAACCGGGCCACACTCGACGTTCGGATGACGAGCCCAGGCGCCAGCCGCTGGCGCGTAGAGCTCGCACCGGAAGAGGACCACTTTCCAATCAACAACCAGGCCGCCGCCACCGTCACGGTCCGGGGACAGCCGCGGATCCTCGTCCTCCACGAGGAACGAAATCGGATGCGGGACTTCGCGCGGGCGATGCGTAAGCAGGACTTCGCTGTCGACCTGCGGACACCACGGGGTCTGCCGACACAAATGCAGGACCTGCTCGCATTCGACGCGGTCATTCTCGCGAAGACACCGGCAACCGCCATCAGCAGCCCGCAGATGAATCTGCTTCGGAGGTTCGTCTCGGATTTCGGAGGTGGGCTGGCGATGCTCGGGTCGGAGGAGAGCTTCGGCCTCGGTGGCTACTACCAGACGCCGGTCGAGGAGGTTCTTCCGCTGGTCTCCCGGTTCGAGAAGGAGAAGCAGAAGCCCTCCGTCGCCATGGTGCTCGTCATCGACAAGTCGGGAAGCATGCAGGGGCTGCCGATCTCCCTGGCTCGACAGGCGGCGAAGGCGACCGTCGAGCTGCTCGGCCCGCGAGACCAGATCGCCGTCGTCGCGTTCGATTCCCAGGCGTACATCATTAGCCAGATGCGCTCCGCCACGGACCGCGCCGCCATCAAGAGCGCCATCGATTCCTTGGCGGCGGGCGGAGGCACGATGATGTATCCGGGGATGGAGACGGCTCGGCGCCTCCTCGAGAACACATCCGCGATGATCAAGCACACCATCGTCCTCAGCGACGGCCGGAGCCAGCCCGCCGACCACGAGGGCTTGACGGTCTCGATGGCCGACGCGGGCATCACGGTCTCGACGGTGGCCCTCGGGGGCTCGGCGGACCGGGCGCTGCTCTCCCGCCTCGCCGAGATCGGAAACGGCCGCTACTACGAGACCATGGACCCGACGAACGTCCCGCAGATCTTCACGAAGGAGACCATGCAGGCGTCGCGGTCCGCCATCAAGGAGGATGTCTTCGGGACCGTCCGGACGGGCGACCACCCCCTTCTCGCCGGCTTCTCGGAGGCCTCCCTCCCCGTCGTCCTCGGCTACGTCATGACCCGGTCGAAGCCGACCGCCCGCGTGCTCTTATCGGTCCAGACCGGCGACCCCCTCCTAGCCGTCTCCCGCTACGGGCTCGGAACCGGGATGGCCTATACGAGCGACCTGACCCCGCGATGGGGGGCCCAATGGATGGCGTGGCCCGATTTCGGAAAGTTCTGGGCCCAAGCCCTTCGGTCGGTCGTCCGGAAGCCGAGCGACCGGGGCCTTCACACGGAGACGCGGACCGAGGACGGAAAGTGGGTGGTCGAGATCACCCGGAAGAATGACGCCGGGGAGCCGGTCAACGGGATCGACTGGGATGCGAAGGTGCTCGACGGGAGCGGGACGACCGATACGGTCGAGGTCCAGGAGGTCGGCCTCGGCCGCTACCGGGCGGAAGTGGATCTGACCGACCGCGACCGGGCCACGCTCCGCCTCTTCGACCGCGACCACGACAAGATGAAAGTGCTCCACTACGACCGGCCCTACCCCGCGGAGTATCGCCTCGGCCAGGAGATTCCCGAGCCGCTCGCGAAGCTGCCGTCGACCAAGGCGGCGGAGATCCGGGCGGGGCTCGAGCCGGCCGATCGTCGGCGGGACATCCGCTGGGCGGTCTATCTCCTCGCGATCGCGTGTTTCATCTCGGGGATTTTCCTCCGCCGCGTCTGACCGGTCGCGGGTGCCGAAGTGAACACGCCTCAGCAGCGTCGTCGTGGGCGTAGTCGGCGCGGTAGGAGCCGCCCTTGCGGGCGGCCCCCACACAGAACCCGGCGAGCGGATTTCCCGCACCGGGCTCTTGCCTCAGGTCCTGACGACAAACCGCGCGTCCGGATACGGATGCAGGATACGGGCCTGTGGCAGATACCGATCCGCCACGTAGCGCATGCGCTTCCAGGTCCAGCGCCGATGGCCTCGTTGGCTCCGCCGATGGGGCTGCCTCCGCCAATGGCGGAGGATTTGCTTGCGGAACTGGTGTAGTTCCGGCCCGTCCCGGGGACGGCGTAGTGTTGGAGCCACCCCCGGTAGACTTGCCCGAGCCATCGGCCTTGCAGACCCAGCGGCGCATGCCGCCACCGTCGCAAGGTCTCGCCGATCTCCGCGAGCTTCCGACGCTTGCGTTTGCCAATCGGTTGCCGCCTCACCGTGAACGTTCCCTGCCCATGCTTGCCGCAACAGTGGGTGAATCCCAGGAAGTCGAACGTCTCCGGTTTGCCCGCGCCCCGGCTTGCTCGACGCTTGGCCGCGAACCGGCCAAACTCGATCAGTCGGGTCTTCT
>CAZQQP010000311.1:4507-4973 GCA_964595475.1 uncultured Planctomycetaceae bacterium
ACCCGAGGCAATCCTCCTCGTAGATCTGGTTCAGCACGGTTCCCACCGCTTGCTGGCCGATCGTGTCCTCCAGGCACGCGATGCCCAGCGGACGCCACCGCCCATCTTCCTTCGGAATCCAGCTCCGTTTGGGCGTGACCGGTCGCCCGCTAAAGCTAAGCGGCTAACGGCCAGGACACCGACACGAGTACGTCCTGATGCGGATAGAGACGCCGTCGCTCTTGGTCGATCCGGTACTGCTGGAATGCATCCCACTGCTCGTTCACGAACGTGGTGCGTAGGTCGAGCATCGCCTGAGCGCCTTCGACCGTCCACCGCATCCCCGCTCGCTCCATCCGATCGTTCACCACGTATCGGCATGCCCCTTCGATCACTCCGGTGGCGATCGGATACTCCTTGGCGAGGTATTCGGGCTCTTCCGGAATTCGCGTAGGTCGCGGCGACGGGTGGCGGCTGACACTCGGTG
>CAZQQP010000312.1:0-4969 GCA_964595475.1 uncultured Planctomycetaceae bacterium
CCTCGACCGCCGGCGGGACCGCCGGGCGCCGCGGCGATGGGTTCGAACCGTCGTCGTGGCCGCCGTCGCCGGCGGGGCGGGTCCCCTCGCCATGGTGGAGCCGACGGCGGAGGCGACGGCTGTCCACCGGAACGTCGCCGGGCCGGCGGAGGAGGCGGCCCAAGACGACGGGCGTGCCGCGGCGAGCCACGACGAGGCCCCGTGGTGGCGACGGGAGGTCCGCCGGCCCGAGCTGAAGTCGGTCGACGCGCTGATCGAGAGCTCGGAGTCACCGGCCGAGCGAGCGAAACCGAGGGCCGGGGCGGTCAAGGCCTACTGCGACCTCCACACCGGGCGAGCGCCCCTCGTCGCGCGATGACGCATTCAATCCGCCCGCCGAGCAAGCGTTCCGCTTGCCCCGGGCAATTCCGTCGCTGCGTTTCACGCTTCTCGAAAGGCATGAGATGACAAGGTGCACGGCCGTTCTCACGATCGTGGCGCTGCTCCACGCGAGCTGCGGGCGGGACTCGACGCCGAACGGTGGCGATCAGACAAACAGCGAGGACCCGACGCCGAACGGCGGCGATCAGACAAACAGCGAGGGCGCGACCGGCGACGACAGGAGCGAGCAGAAGGCGGACGCCACTCCGGCCGGGGCGGATTTCACCGTGCCGCCGCCGAAGCCGGTCAAGCGACGCCTCGAAGCGCGCGGCTACGCCGCTACGAAGCAGCGACGCTTCAAGCGGCTCGCGAAGCTCTACCGACACCTCGAGGAGGAGGATGTCCCCGCGTTCGTGACGACGGACGCCGTCGTCCATACCTCCCACCTTTACTTCAACTGGGTGCTAAGGTTCCTGGAGATCGCCTATCTGCGCCAGGATCTCCGTGCCCTCGTCGATCGGCTGATCGTCCGAGTGATGGAGGCCCGCGAGAAGGCCGAAGACCGCCGCGTCCGACAGGCCGCCATGCTCGGGATGTCGTACCTGAGCGTCGGGAAGCGGTTGCTCGGCGGGAGCGACGTCGACGGCCCGGCGACGCCATGGGAGAAGAAGATCCAGCGGGAGGTCGAGCGGATCCGGGCCGCGGAAGGCATCGCTCGGTCGCCGTTGTTCGGATACAAGGAGGACTACAGCCAGTACAAGCCACGGGGCCACTACACGCGGAGCGAGGCGTTCCGGAACTACTTCCGGGCGATGATGTGGTTCGGCCGGATGACATTCCGGCTGAACACGAAGCCGCCGGAGCGGGGCCGGCAGCAGACCCGGGCCGCGGTGCTGCTCTGTCGGGCGCTGTCGAAGGCGAAGGTCGAGGGCCGAAAGGCGATCGACGTCTGGCGTCGGCTGTACGAGACGACCGCCTTCTTCGCGGGAAGGGCCGACGACATCCTGCCCACGGACTACAACGAGCTGCTCGATGAGAAGCTCGACCTCGACCGGGGAGAGGCGTTGGACCGCTTCATGGCAGAGGCGCGGAAGCTGAGGAAGCCGAAGATCCTCGGGACGTGGCACAACGTGGCGGACTCCGCGGGTCGGGAGCGGCGGACGCAGGGCATGCGGCTGTTCGGCCGGCGATACTCCCTCGACGGCGAGATCATGCAGCGGCTCGTCTTCAACGCCGTCGGCCCATACCAGGGCGATCCCCGCAAGCCGCCGTTCACGTGCGTCGAGGCCCCGGGGGTGGGCCTGGTCCGGGGGTTTCCCCGGGGACTGGACGTGATGGCGGCCGGCGGGTGGGACGAGGCCGAGCGTCTGCTGCACCGGAGCCGGGACGACCGGTACAAGAAGTACGAGGCCAACCTCGAGAGGCTCAAGAAGGAGCTCCTTGACGGGTCGGGCGAGTGGTCGCCCGACCACAGCCGGCCACTCGGATGGCCGGGGAAGCGGCTGAGGAACATCGCGCACCTGAGGTCGGTCCCGGAAGAGGCGCCGGCGTTCATGCGGGACGCGGGATGGGTGCGGAAGCGGCTGACGACGGCCCTCGGCGCGTGGACGGAGATGAAGCACGACACCACGCTCTACACGAAGCAGTCGTATACGGCGCGGCAAGCGATCCCATTAGCCGCCGTCGGGAAAGGGGGCGGGGCGGACGAAGAGAGCGGGCCGGTCCGGGGATACGTCGAGCCCGAGCCCGAGCTTTACCGCGCGGTCGCGGCGACCGTGAAGGACCTTCTCGACCGCCTCAGGACGCTCGAGTTCCCGCGGGATCGGGCGCTAGTGGGATTTCTCAAGGAGTTCAGGGACGATCTCGGAAAGCTCGCGACGATCTCGGAGAAGGAGCTGAGCGGACGAGCGATCAGCGAAGAGGAGTACGAGCTGATCGAGCACATCGGCGAGGCGTTCCGGATCCCGGAACACGGGCTTCCGCACCACCGCGACGTCGAAAAGCGCTTCCGGACCCAGATGGACGCCGTCATGCCGATCGTGGCCGACGTCCACACCGACCCGAACAGCAAAAAGGTCCTCGAGGAGGCCGTCGGCTACCCGATGACGCTGTTCGCGGTCTGCCCCGTCGCGGGCGAGGAAAAGATCTGCGTCGGCGGCGCGTACACGTACTACGAGTTCAAGCAGCCCATGGCGGACCGCCTGACCGACAAGGCGTGGCGGAAAAGGCTCGAGGGTGACAACGCCCCGCCCATGCCTCGATGGGTGCGCTCCTATGTGGTTCCTCGGGAGTAAACGGCGTGGCCCGGTGGGAACCGATCCAACGGAGCGGACCGCCCACTGGCGGTGGCGCCTGCTCGGCCTCGCGGCCGGGACGGCCGGCGTCCTCGGGAGCACTTGGCTGGCCATCCGGGCATGCCGATGGATGGGCTGGCCGCCGGCGACCGCCATGGTCTTCGAGGGCCGGTGGTACGCGGCGTCGTGGGAGGTCTTCCCGTGGGCCGAAGCGATCGTGATGGTCGTCCTGATGGCCGCTGTCCCGCTCGCGCTCGACGCGGGCGCGGGATGGCGAGAGAGGCCCGTCGGACGGACGATGGATGGACGCACCCTTGCATGGACGGCGATCGCCATTGCAATCGGGGCTGGCTGCTTCTTCCTTCGGCCGTTGATCGCCACCGAGCACACGACCGCGCCGGGGAATCATCCGAGCGTGCTGGTCACGTTCTGGCTGGTCGTAGCCGTCGCGGAGGAGGCGACCTTCCGCGGCTTTCTGCAGCGACGCCTGACCGATCTCGTCGGGCCATCGGCCGCGGTAGCGGGCGCCGGGGTCGCGTTCACCCTCTGGCACGGATGGCCCCAACCCTGGGCGCTCCTCGGGGTCCGCTTCGCCGGGGGAATCGTCCTCGGCCTCCTTTATTTCTGGAGCGGCCGTCTTCTCACGCCGGTGGTCGGTCACTGGACCGCGAACGTCGCGATGGGTCTGTAAGGCGGAGCGCCTCACCGATTCCGCGTCCTCCTCGCCGTCATCTCCATATTTTTAGCGTATATGGCCACACGCTCGTCGGGCGGTGAGACCGTTCCCGGGAATCGCCTGGCCGGGGCGCATCCCCATTCTGCGCACCCTTTCACCGCCGATTTGCCGCGATTCGTGGCGTGGAGACGACTCGGACGCATATCGGATCGGGATCGCGGCACCCGGTGACGCGGTGGTCCGACTCGTCGCTGCCGGTTGGGCCGGCGGCGCGGTACCGTGAGGGTCGAAGGTGACATGAACGGGTGCCGGCTCCTCGGCGCGGCATGTGCCGAACCACGGAAGATATCCGCCACCGATTTTACGGATGCTCACGGATTGCGCTCGGGTTGTGGTTACGGACGGCCTGTGTAGACCGAAGCGGCTGCGGCCGGATGGGGAAGCGGTCCCGGCGGGACCGCTTCCCCATCCGCCTGTGGGCCTTCCGAGGCCCACAGGCGGCGCCCTGGCAGGAGAACGGAGGAAAGAAGCGGATCCGGCCTCCAACGTCGAGCGGTCACCGCCCCACGTCGCTTCTTTCCTCCGTTCTCCTGTCAGGGCCGGCCGCAGCCGCCGCCGCATTCGTTGAACGGTTTGCTTGCGCCACGGGCCGCCGTCCGTGGTAATCCGTGAAAATCCGTGGCTCACTTCTTCAGCTCCGTCCGGGATCGCACCGAGCAATGTGGCTCCTCCCCCTCCCCCCCGCCTCTCCGCGCCGCGGTGGGCCGGTCGCCGTCCACATCTCGGAGGTTTTCGACCCTTTTTCCCCGAGCGTCTCCCGCGACCTGTCCTGCTGCTATAATGTGCGTTGGAGCGAGAGCGAGACGTGCGGCTCACGAAATACTTCGAGACCGTCCGAACGCGTCCGGATCGAGCGTGGATCAGGATGGAATGGATCGAGCGAGCTGTTCGACAGCCGGAAAAGGAGACTGTTCAAAAAGACGGACGGATCCGCCGATGGAGGCGGATCCCTGAGGCGGCTGGCCGGTATTTGCGTGTTGTCCTCTTGCCGGACGGCGAAACGGTTCACAACGCCTTCTTTGATCGGAGCGTGAACCCGTGAAGGTCCAATACTTCCAGGATACGGACACGATCTACATTGAGCTGCGGCGGCAGAGCATCACCGAGACACGCGACCTCGACGAGAACACGACGCTGGATCTCGACGCCGAGGGTCGGATCTGCGCCATCACGATCGAGCACGCGAGTGACCGCACCGATATCCCACATTTCTCTTTCGAGCAGATCGCGGCGTAGCCAAAGCCGCGAAGGCTTCGGCCCGCGACGCTTCGCGCTTGCTGACCGCACAGCAGGACCGAGCGGATCGGCCCGATGGGCGGGGCTCCTCGACCGGACTCCCGCAGTCGACCGTCTGTGGCGGACAGCAAGCGTGCATGACGGGTGGAACGATCCACAGATTTCCACAGAGTCCAAGCGGCGGCTTACGGGCCACCTGCCGCGGCGACGGCTTTAAGCGGCGGTAGAGGGCGGCATAGGGCGAGCGTGGAAGAGAAGGCCCTTCTCGATCCGAGTCTCGTCCATGGTCACATCGTGGCCTTCTCTTCCACGCCCTCTGCCACCCTCGGCGTGGGGCCTTCCG
>CAZQQP010000313.1:0-4939 GCA_964595475.1 uncultured Planctomycetaceae bacterium
TGCCAAGGCGGAAGCCGACTTCCGCCTTGGCACCGATGAATAGGCTCAACTTATACTTTTCCGCCTCGTTACGCTCGCGGCGACGGGGGCAGGGAGAACGTCGTCCATTCACGGCGTTGGTGCCCTTCACGCCTCGACCGCTTGCTGATCGTCGGCGCGTTGGTGGGGCCGCAGCGGCCGGACCAGGAGCTTGTGGAGGATGGCGACCAGCGCCTCCGGCTCGAGGTGCTGGGCCGGCGGGCGGAAATAGATCGTTCCGGGCCGGTTGCGTGTCGGTGTGTCGACCACGCGGACGGTACCGGGGGAGCTCTCGAGCAGCGGCGACAGCCGCTGGATGGCCTGTGTGGCGAAGACCAGGTCGTGGCCGTGGAGCTTGAGCGACCCGACGTCCAGGTCGGTCAGCGCGATCCGGAGCTCGGCGAGGGCGAGGAGCCAGCGGGCCGGCTCCGGCGGCTCGCCGTACGCCCCGGTGAGGTCGCCGACCACTCGGTCGAACGCGTCGAAGGTGCCGGCCTGGTGGATGCGTCGGTATGCCTGCATCCGATGCTTCTCGGAAGGAATCCAGTCCTTGGGTAGGTATCCCGATACCTTCAGGTCGAGATGGGCCTGGTTGGGCCTCGGAACCGGCTGGTCCTTGAGCTCCGCGACGGACTGCTCGAGGAGCTGGCAGTACATCTGATAGCCCACGGCCGCGATGTGGCCGGACTGCTCGGGCCCGAGGATGTTCCCCACCCCGCGGATCTCCATGTCCCGCATGGCGATCTTGAACCCGGCGCCGAGCATCGAGTAGTCCTCGATCGCCTTGAGGCGGCGGAGGGAGACGTCCGAGACCGTGCGCTTCTTGGGCAGGAGGAGGTAGCAGTAGGCCCGGTGCTTGTAGCGGCCGACACGGCCGCGGAGCTGATGGAGCTCCGCGAGGCCGAACCGGTCGCAGTCCGAGATGAACATCGTGTTGACCGACGGGATGTCGATCCCCGACTCGATGATGGTGGTGCAGACGAGGATGTCCGCCTCGCCCCGGAGGAAGCGGTGCATCACGTCCTCGAGCTCGCGGCTGGACATCTGTCCGTGGCCGACGATCAGGCGGGCCTCCGGGACGATCCGCTGGAGGTCGGCCGCGACCGTGTGGATGTTGTGGACGCGGTTGTGGACGAAGTAGCACTGGCCGCCGCGGTTGAGCTCGCGGAGGACCGCCTGCCGGATCCGCTGCTCGTCGAAGGGGATCACCTCCGTGACGACGGCGCGTCGGTCGGCGGGCGGCGTGCTGAGGTTGCTGATGTCGCGAAGGCCCATCAGCGCCATGTGGAGCGTCCGCGGGATCGGGGTGGCCGAGAGGGTCAGAACGTCGACCGTCGTCCGATACCTCATGAGCTTGCTTTTGTCCTTGACCCCGAAGCGCTGCTCCTCGTCGATGACGACCATGCCAAGGTCGCGGAACTTCACGTCCGAGCTGAGCAGGCGGTGGGTCCCGATGATCATGTCCACCTTCCCGTCGGCGAGGTCGCGAAGCACACGCCGGTTCTGCGCCTCGGTCCGGAAACGGGAGAGGGCCTCGATCCGGACGGGATACTCCGCCATCCGCTGTCGGAAGTTCCGCTCGTGCTGCTCGCAGAGCACGGTGGTGGGGCAGAGCATCGCCACCTGCTTGCCCGCCTCGATCGCCTTGAACGCGGCACGCATCGCGAGCTCGGTCTTCCCATAGCCGACGTCGCCGCAGATCAGCCGGTCCGCGGGCTGAGGGTCGGCCATGTCGTTCTTGATGGCCGTGATGGCGGCGAGCTGGTCCTCCGTCTCCTCGTAGGGAAACTCCGCCTCGAACTGACGGGTCCACGGGCTGTCCTCCGGATACGCGATGCCGGGCATGGACGAGCGGGCGGCCTGGACCTGGAGGAGCTCCTTCGCGAGCCGACGCACCGCCTCCCGCACCTCTTCCTTCTGCTTCTTCCAGCGTCCGCCGCCGAGCTTGCTCAGCGGTGGCCGTCCGCTGAAGCCGCCGATGTACTTGTGGACGACGTCGATCTCCGACGTCGGCACGTGGAGGTGGGCGCCTTGGGCGAACTCCAGGGTGAGGTACTCCTCCGTGGTTCCCTTCCGCCTCATGGTCCGGAGGCCGCGGAATCGGGCGATGCCGTGCTCCGTGTGGACCACGTGGTCGCCGGGCTCGAGGTCGAAGAAGGCGTCCGACGCCGCTTGCGGGCTCGTCTGGCGGACGCGGCGGCGGGTCGCGTACCGATGAAACAGCTCGTGGTGGGGGACGAGGCAGACGGCCGCGCTCGTCGGCGATCTCTCCACGCCACCCTCTCCGCCGCTCCACTCGAAGCCGCGGAAGAGGTAGCCCATCTCCGTCTCCACGCGAGCTCCGTCGGGTGCCGCGTGCTCGGCGAGCAGCTCCTTCAGCCGCTGCTCCTCCGCCTCGTTGTGGCAGAGGACCACCACCCGCCGACTCGCCCCGTCGTCGCCGCGGGCGAGCTCGCCGAGCTCCGCGACGGCGCGGCTCGCGTCCTCGTCGAAGTGGCGGAGCGACCGAACGGGCATCGCCGCGCGGGTCGCCCCGCCGCCCGCGGCCGGAAACTGGTTGGCCTCGACGAAGGGAAAGCGCTGCAGCCCCTCGAGAACGGCCCGCGGCGCGTAGATGTTCTCCGGCTCCGTCAGCCGCTCGTAGTAGCCGCGGGCCTGCTCCGAGAGCTCGAGCGTCTCATTGAGCACCACCAGCGTACGCGTCTCGAGCAGCGACCAGAGCGACGTGGTTCGCTCGTCGTCCTGGGGCTCACCCGCGCAGGGACCGACGAGGCGGAGGCGGTCGTGCTCGCGACCCGACCCCATCGACTCGACGTCGATCTCCGCGATGGTGTCCACCTCGTCGCCGAAGAAGTCGATCCGGAAGGCGGTCGGCCCGCCCGAGGGGAAGACGTCGACAATGCCGCCCCGCCCCGCGAAGTCGCCGGGCTCCTCCACGGCGTCCACCCGTCGGTAGCCCGCCTCAGTCAGCCACTTCACGAGCTCCGCGGGGTCGACGGTCTCGCCCTTGGCGACCTCCCGGACCTGCGACCGGATCGTCGCCTCGTCCGGGACGGCCTGCATCAGCGCCTGGACCGGCGCCACGAGCACCCGCGGCTGGTCGTCCCGGAGCACGCGGGAGGCGACCGTCAGGCGGTCCGCGAGCAGCTCCGTGCTCACTTCCGTCTCGCCGGGCATCACCTCCAGGGCGGGGAACGTCTCCACGGCGCCCGGCGGAAGGTCGGGCTGATACAGCCCGATGTCGGCGGCGGCCTCGTCCGCGTCGTCGAGGTGGGCCACCGCCAGGAGGACCGGACGCTCCGTCCGCATCGCGAGGGCACCCGCGAGGATGGCGGCGCTCGACCCCCAGGCGCCATCCGCGGTCACGGAGCGGACGGAGGTGAGAGACTCGCCGAGCCAGGCGAGCCATGGGCCGTCCACGATCTGTCGGAGCCACGGACGCATCTCGACCCGAACCGGACCGGAGCTTGCGGATGAACAAGAGGCGGGCTGACTCGGAGCGACCTCGGACGGATCAAACAGACGGCCGCGCCGGATGTCAAACCCTCCGCAGCCGAGCTCGCTCGTCACCGAGTGCTTCATCCGCTCGAGCCGCCCGGGGACAACGCCGATCCAGGGACGTGGGGCCGGGCCACGAGCGCGGGCGGCTCGCGGTCTTAGAACGTGTGTGAGAAGCGATAGAACATCACGGAGATCTGGAGGTGGATCGCTTCCCTTCTCTGCTCGTCGAGGAGGGCGTGCTCGTGCCGCTTCAGGAGGTAGGCCACCACCGGCCCGACGAGGTAGCCCAGCGGAACCACGTCGCCCGCGATGTGCGCCCGGATCGCCCCGGCTTGCGCTTCGGGCTCCTCCATCTGGCCGCCCGGTCTTTGGGACGCGCGATCAGCCGCCCCGCTGCACGGCGCACACCCGTCGCTTGCCCACTTGGAGGACGGCCTGACGCTCCGGCGGAATCGTCACCTGCGCCATGGGATCCGTGATCTTCTCGCCGTCGAAGGTGACCGCCGACTGGCCGATCAGCCGACGGGCCTCACTCTTGCTGGAGGCGAAGCCCACCTGTGGGATCAGCGTGGCGAGGGCGAGCGTCTCCTCGGCGACGTCGTGGACAGCCATCTCGCTGGGAAGGCCGTGGTCCGCGAAGCGTCGCTTGAACTCCTCCGCCGCGGCGTTGGCCCGATCTCGGTCCCAGAAGTCCTCCACCACGGTGCGGCTGAGGACATCCTTGGCGTCGCGGGGATGCGTGGTCTGGGGGTCGAGGAGGCTCCGGATCCGCGGCTCCGGAATCGGTGTGAGCAGGCGGTAGTAGTCGGCCATGAGCGTGTCGGGAATGCTCATGAGCTTGCCGAACATCTCGTCGGCGTCGTCGGTCAGCGCCACGTGGTTGCTGTGGGACTTGCTCATCTTCTCGTGGCCGTCGAGGCCCGTGAGGATGGGGCAGATCACCACGCACTGCGGCTCCTGTCCGTAGCGGGCCATGAGATCCCGGCCGCAGAGGTTGTTGAACGTCTGGTCCGTGCCCCCGAGCTCCACGTCGGCGCGGATGACCACGGAGTCGTACGCCTGCATGAGCGGGTACAGCAGCTCGCTGACCATGACGGACCTTCCCCGGTCCATGCGCTGGCGGAAGTTCTCCCGGTGGAGCATCTGCTGCACCGTAAACTGCGAGGTGATCCGGAGGATGTCGCCGAGGTCCAGCTCGCCGAGCCACTCGCTGTTTTTCCGGATCTCCAGCCGCTCGGATCGCGTGTCCAGGATCCTCCCCGCCTGCTCGAGGTAGGTCCGTGCGTTCTCGTCGATGGTGGCCGAGTCGAGCATGGGACGCGTGGTATCGCGTCCCGACGGGTCGCCGATCCGCGCGGTGTAGTCGCCGATGATCAGGACCGCCTTGTGGCCGAGATCCTGGAACCGCCGCATCTTCCGG
>CAZQQP010000314.1:0-2538 GCA_964595475.1 uncultured Planctomycetaceae bacterium
TCCAGACCGCCGACGGCGAGCGGGTGCCGATGAGCGTCTCCGCCTCGGTGACGACTGACGCGGACGGCCGGGTGACCGGGCTGGTCTGTGTCGCCAAGGACGTCAGCGATCGCCAGGAGGCCCGCGAGCGGGCGGAGTTCCTCCACTCCCTGCTCCGGCACGACCTGGGCAATACCCTCCAGGTCACCGGGGGTTACATCGACCTCGTCGACTTCTCCCGGCTGCCCGACGACGTGGCCGCCCACCTGGAGAAGGCCCGCGCCGGCATCGACGACGCCGCCGACCTCATCGAGAACGTCCGGATCCTCGACAGGGCCGACGGCGACGAGGACCTCACGCCGCGCACGCTGTCCGCCGTCGTCGACGAGGTCGTCGAACGCCACCGGGCCCTCGCCGACCGCCGCGACGTCGACGTCGTCGCCGACGTGCCCGACGCGTCGGTCCTCGGGGGCCGGCTCCTCCCGGAACTGTTCGCCAACCTCCTCGAAAACGCGCTGAAGCACTCGGGCGGCTCCGAGGTAACCATCACCGCGACGGTCGAGCCGGACACCGTGACGGTCCGCCTCGCCGACGACGGCCGCGGGATTCCGCCCGAGGAGCGCGACCGCATCTTCGAAAAGGGTGTCACGGTCGGCGAGGACACCGGGAGCGGCCTGGGTATGTTCCTGGTCGAGCGGCTCGCGGAGAACTACGGCGGGTCGGTCACCGTCGGCGAATCGGCGGATGGCGGCGCCCGGTTCGACGTCGAACTCCTGCGGGTCGATGAAGGCTGACGGGCCCGGCATCGTGGCCCGCGGCATCGAGCCCCGGCTGTGCCTCGCGCGTCGTCCCGGGGCCCGTATCAGGCGTCCCCGGCATCGAGGTCGTCCAGCGCCTCGCCGGCCCGTCGCTCGTAGAGCGCGATCCCGTCGTCGTCGGCGCCCTCCCGGGCGGTCTCGAGGGCCGTCCGGGCGGTCGCCGGGTCCGTCGCTGCGAGGACCCGCCCCCGCGCGAGTTCCAGCCGGATTTCGTAGAGCCGCGCACCGATCTCCCTGGCGGGCGACAGCGCCTCCTCGAGGAGCGCCGCGGCCGTGTCGGTGTCGCCAGCGGCGGCGTTGACGGTGGCGAGCGCCTCGCGTGCGTCCATCGGGAGCAGCCGATTGCCCGTCGGCGATGCGGTCTCCAGTGCCGTCTCCGCGTGCTCTCTGGCCTCGTCGAGCCGGTCGGCCGCCACGAGGGCGGCGGCGAGGCCGATGCGCTGGCGGACCGCCAGCACCCAGGCGTCGCCCGGCCCGGTCTCGTCGAGGAACGCCTCGTGGACGGCGATGGCCTCGTCGAGCCGGCCGGTCTCCCGGAGGATCTGGCCGCGCCGGTAGGCGGCGGCCCCGCGGACGTCCGTCTCTCCCGCCTCCGCGGTATCGAGGAGCGCCTCGGCCTGCTCGAGCGCCCCTGCCAGGTCGTCGCGGAGGCGCAGGACGCGGACCTGCTGGGCGAGGGCGTTGTGGCGCGACCGGTCGTGGCCGATGCCCTCGGCCCGGGCGATCGACCGCTCGATGGCGGCCGCCGCCGCGTCGAGGTTCCCGCGGACCAGTTCGAGTTCCCCGAGGAAGGAGAGCGCGTAGGCAAGGTTCACGTCGAGGCCGAACCGCTCGCCCCGCTCGATTGCCTCGTCCAGGTGCTCGCGGGCGGCCTCGAAGTTGCCCATCGACGTATGCAGGTAGCCGAGGTTGCCGACGGGCACGGCGGCGCTGATGTGGTTGTCGATGGCCTCGTACTGGTCGCGGCTCCGCCGGAGGTAGTCCCGGGAGGCCGCGAGGTCGCCCCGGAGCTGGGTGGCGCCCGCGAGGTTGTTGTAGGCGGCGGCCAGGAGCCGGTGATCGCCGGCGGCCTCGGCGGCGTCGGCCGCCCGCTCGTAGCTCTCGATGGCGTCGCGGAGGTCGCCGTACTGGTACTCGAGGACGCCGAGGGTCCGGTGGGCACGGGCGGCGATATCGGGGCGGTCGAGGGCCTCGCTCATCGCGAGGGCGTCGCTCGCCAGCTCGCGGGCCCGCTCCGGGTCGCCCAGCTGGCCGACCGCCCAGGCCTTCCGGTCCAGGAGGGCGGCCACCGGCTCGCTGCCCGGCTCGCCGTCCCAGTCCGCGAGCGCCTCGTCGACGACCTCGACGGCGGCCTCGAGGTCGCCGAGTTCCGTGCCGATGCGCGCCCGCTGGGCGGCGAGGTGCCGGCGGGTCGCCAGGTCCGAGGTGCGCTCGGCGACGTACCGGAGGTACCGGTCGGCCTCGTCGAAGTGTTCCGCCTGGAAGTGGACCTCGCCGAGGGACTCCCGGAGTGCGAGGGCCTCGTCGGTCATGCCGGACTCGGTGGCGATCTCGAGGGCCGCCTCGTAGGTGTCCACGGCAGCCTCGTGGGCGTAGACGCCGGTCGCGTGGTCGCCCGCGAGGCGGTAGCACTCGATGGCACGCCGGGGTCGGCCCGCCGCCCCGTAGTGGACCGCGGCGTCCGCGGCGTGGGCGTCGAAGTCGTCGCCGTGGAACCGCTCGAGGGTCCGGGCGACGGCCT
>CAZQQP010000314.1:2548-3610 GCA_964595475.1 uncultured Planctomycetaceae bacterium
GGTTCGACCTGGTCTCGGCGTCCACCCGGTCGTGGATCACGTCCCTGACGACGCTGCTGGTGAACCGGAGGGTCTCCGGGTCGGGCCGGTTCCAGACATCGAGCTGCTCGATCCGGCTGATCGCCGACTCCAGTGGGTCGCCCTCCCCGCCCCCTTTCACGTCGACGCCTTCGCTCTCTGTGGGCCCCTCCGCGTGGGCGCCCTCTCTCTCTGCGCCCTCGGTCGCGTCGGCGAGTCCCTCGTCCACCTCGGACAGCAGCGTCTCGAGCAGGCGACGGGGGACGGTCTCGCCGACGACGCTGGCCAAGTCCAGGACTGTCCGCGCGTTCTCGTCGAGCCCTGCCACGCGCTCCAGGGTGACACTCTGAACCCGGTCCGGCACGTCCAGGTCGGCGACGCCGGTCGGGTAGTAGCAGGTACGGGGGTCGACCAGCCCCTCGTCCCGGAGGTAGGTGAGGCTGGCGTCCAGGAACAGCGGGTTACCCCCGGTGTGTGCGTGGAGCGCGTCGACGAACGCGGCCGGCACCGACGGGTCCCCGAGGCGGTGTTCGAGGTATCCCGCCGACGTCTCGCGGTCGAACCCCTCGAGGACGAGTATTTCCGCCCCGCTGGGCGCGTGCCGGGCGCCGTCCAGGAACGCGTGCTCCGCCGGCAGGCCCTCGGGTTCGACCGCGCCCAGGAGCAACACGGGGACGTCGGCGAGGTCCTCGGAGAGGTGCTCGAAGAGCGCGAGTGTCGCGCTGTCGGCTGCTTCCAGGTGGTCGACGAACAGGAGGACCGGCCGATCGGCGGCGATCGTCCCGAGGTAGTCGGCGACGTCGGTGAACAGGGAGCGACGCCGTTCCTTTACGCTCACCGCGACCGGGACGTCGCTGGCCTCGAACAGCCTGGCTGCTGCCTCGGCCTCCCGGTCCGTGAGCGCCGTCCGGAAGCCGTGGTAGGGCCGGCCGCTTTCGCCCCGGCCCGACCCGGCGAGGACCTGCACGCCACGTTCGCGGGCCCGGTCGAGCAGGGCGTCGGCGAGCGTCGTCTTACCGATACCGTGTTCGCCGGTGAGGACGA
>CAZQQP010000314.1:3620-4923 GCA_964595475.1 uncultured Planctomycetaceae bacterium
CCGTCCGGGCCCTCCCCCCGCGGGCCGCCTCGAGGTGGTCCACCAGCGTGGCGAGGGCGTCCTCCCGGTCCAGGAAGGGCTCGGCGTCGGGTGAGGGCAGACGGACGACGCCCTCGGCCGTGTGGGCGAGCACCCGGGCGAGGGGCACGGCGAGTTCGTCCTCGAGGGCTGTGACGCGCACGGACCGTCGCTCGCCGTCGCGGCTCACGGTCACGGTCTCCTCGGTCAGGTCAGCTCGAACCTCCGAGGCCCGGGCCCTGCCGGAGTCGGTCACTTCGAGCCTCGCGGCGTCGCCGCCCCCGTCGAGTGAGCCAGCCGCGACGCGCACGAGGTCGCGGTCGAGACACTCCCTGAGGGCTCCCGCGAGTTCGATCCGGCCGGCGACGGTGTCGGCCATGCCCAGCGTCTCGCCGATGGCCACCGGCGTCGTCGCTCCATCTCCGGTCTCGTCGAGGAGCAGACAGACCAGTTCGGCGTTCGACGGCGGGCTCATCTAGCCCGTCATACGAGGCTATCTCGGGATAAACCCACCGGCGAGCCCGGTTGCGGGAGAACGCCACCGCCCGGAACCCGCCCCGCCCGCTCACCCGACGACGGCCTGGAAGACCCTGGCCTCGACCTTCTGAAGGTGCTCGGCGACGGTGGAGGGCGTCGCCCCGACGGCCTCGGCGACGTCGGCCTGGGTGGCGGCCCGCGGACTCTCGTAGTAGCCGAGCGCCACGGCGGCCTCGAGGACCTCCTGCTGTCGGCTGGTCAGGCTCGCGAACAGGTTCGAGAGCGTCGGCGGCTGGTCGCCGATCTCGAGGATATCGACGTCCCATCCGTCGTCGGCCGTCGCCGAGGTGTTCTGTAAGGCCTCCTGACTCCCGAACAACGTCAACTCCATCGACCCGTCCTCGGCGACGGACACCGGGAAGTCGAGCATGAGTTCGTTCTCCCGGTGTCGCTCCATCATCGCTCGTGACGTCTCCGTCGGTTCGAAGTACCACCGGCCCGCCGCCCCGGTCACTGCGAACTCGTAGACGTACGGCGAGTCCTCGAGGATGGCCTCGTAGCGCTCGCGGTCGCCCGACGCCTCGGCGAGCATCACGCCCGTGCCGTCCGCGAGCAGGTCCACGCGATGGATGCGCTCCCGCTTCACCGCGGCCTCGCTGCGCAGTTCGTCACCGAGGGGATGGAAAGCGGCCCCGTCCGCCGGCGTGACGCGCAGCCTGACGTATCGCATAGCCCAACCGATGCCGGCGGTCCGCAAACCGATGTCGACATCGGCTTGAGAGGGTCCCGGGGCGTGCCACCGGTTACG
>CAZQQP010000315.1:0-4912 GCA_964595475.1 uncultured Planctomycetaceae bacterium
CCCGTGCCGCCGCCCACGCTGGTCCCGAAGCGCCAACCCGCGTAGCCGGACCGCTTGACGACCTGGATCTTCCCCGCGTCGCCGAGCAGCGGCTTGAGCGTCTTCTTCAGGTCCTCCGCGTTCGTGTAGTCGAGCTCCACGAGCTCGATCCGTCGCGCCGGCGCCTTCTTCTTGGTCTCCTTAGGCTCCTCCCCCGCCGGGGCCACCACGAAGATGCCCGACCCCTTCGGCTCCGCCGTCAGCCCGTATGTGGCGAGGAGCGTGTCGACGGCGTCCGAGATCCGCACCTTGTCGAGATACGCCGTGACAGTCAGGTCGGCCACGTCCTGCTTGAGGACGTACTGCCGGTCCGTCCGCTCGGAGATGAGCTTCAGGACATCCGCGAGCGGGGCGTTCTGCACGTTCAGCGTGATCGTGCCCTCCCCGCTCGTTTGGATCCGGGGCGGTTCGGCCTTCTCGGTCGCTTTCGCGCCCTGGTCCTGCGACAGAACGACGGATGGAGCGACGACGCCCCACGCGATGACGACAGCGAAGCGTTTCATGAGGTATCCCGAGGTCGAAGCCATAGGTTGAGCGGATGCACTGTCCCCTGATGACGGAGGGCGAGGGTCACGAACTTTCGCTGGATGGTCTTGACGCGGACGCCCTCTTCCACGCGATCGCCGGGGGCGACCACCTGTCCGTCGATCACGGCCCGCGGCCGCTCCCGGTCCCAGAGGATCGCGCTGAGGCTCAGCCGGGCGGCGACCTTCGCAGCGGCGGACTCGAAGCTCTCCGACGACGGCTTTGTCCCCTTCTGCGGGCTCTCCCCGCTCGTCTGGTCCTGTGCCCCGTCGGCGCGAGGCCGCTTGAAGATCTTGGAGTCGGCCGGGACGGGCCCGGGCTCCTTGGCGAGCAACTTCCGGGCCTCTGAAAGCAGAACCTCCGTCGCCTTCGGATCGAGGGACTTGGGCGGGACCAGGCGCACCCGCCGGCCCGTCGTCACCGCGTCGAGCCGGTCGGAGAGACCCTTGTTGCGGATCGTGTTCTCGACCGTCTGCAGCGCGTCCTTGGGTTTCTTGGTCCGGTCGTTCGCCAGCGTCTGGTTCTCCGAGCGGACGGTCTTTTTCACCGCCTTGAGCGCCTTGACCTTCTTCGGCTTCTGGAATGTCGGCAGGGTCGCGGCGAGGGCCTCCTGCACCGTCGGTGGCTCAGCCGTCGACCCCGCGCCGTCGGCCGTTTCCGCCTCACCCTCTTCTTCGCCCGCTTGCCCGGCGTCGCTCGCGCCGTCCCCGGCGATGTCCGCGGATGGGCCGCCTCCTCCACCGCTCGTTGCGGCCCCGCCGAACAGGACCCAGTACCACACTCCGGCGAGCGCGACCACCAGGACAGCGAGCACCACGGCTTGCTTCTTCTGTCGGTCGTCCATCGCCATCATTCACCCCGCGGATCGAGCACCGGAAGTCGCCTCGGCGGTCGACAGCTTCTCCCTAAACCGCGTCCGCTCGAGCATGAGAAGCGTCGCCTCCAATGTCACCATACCCGTCTCGGGCACCTGGATGCTGATCTGCTGGATCGCCACCACGTGACGCTTGCTTCCCTCGAGCTCCGCGAAGAAGGAGAGGACTTTCCCGAAGGGCGCCTCCGCGCTGAGCTCCACCTCCACGAACTGCCCGAGCGGCCGCTCCTTGGTCTGGTCGAAGGAGACGTCCACCTCGTTGAGCTGGACCCCGTGGTTCTCGGCGATGCGCTCGAGGCCCGCCGGGGCGCTTCGTTCCCCTTCCGCGAGCGCCCGCCTGCTGAACTCCCGAATCGCCGCCTGCAGCGCGGGCCGCTGCTCCGGAGGGGTGGGCCCGTCCAGCTTCGGTCCCTTCTTCGACAGCGTGGCGAGCTCCTCCCTCATCCTCTCCACCCGGTCGTGCTTGGGGTGGACGAGGTAGAAGTAACCTCCGCCCGCGACCAGCGGAAACAGCGCGAGGAGCACCCGAATCGTGATTCGGACGGGCTTTGGCACGCTCACCCTTTCGCACACTTGCGCCGCGGCTGATTCTCAGCACCGAGTCGCTATCCGCTCCCCCGGGCCGCCACGCAACGCAGCTCGAACTGTATGGCGTTCTTTTGGCGCTGAATGGAGGGCCACTTCACTTCCCGAAGTCCCCGCATAAAGGTGGAGGAGGCTTCCAGGCGGTCCCGGAGCTTGCGGATCTTGTTCCGCGCCCGCTCGGACCGCTCCACGACGCCGCGGATGCGGATCACTCTCCCGGCCTCCCCCTCCACGCGTCGCAGCCGCGTCTTTTCCGGCAGCGCCGAGCCGATGGCCTCCAGCTTCTCGGTCCAGTCCCAACGGGTGCGGTAGAACCGAACCACTTCCGCGAGAAACTTGACCCGTTGCTGGTCCGCCGCGTTGTAGGAGAGACGCTTTTTCACCTTTTCGATCCGCCGCTCCTCCCCCTGGATCGCCTCCCGCAACGACTGGATCTCTTCCTCGGCGCGCTGATGGGCGGCAAACAGCAACCATCCGCCCCCGACGTACAGGAGCACCGCACAGACCGCGGGCAGCCAGACGAGCTGTTGGGTCAGCGTCGGCGGCCGCTGGGCGCGGTCATGAATGAGGTTGATCCGCAACATTCACGCCCGCTCCTCTCCGAGGGCACACCCCACCGCCACCGCGAACCGGGCACTGGAGAGCCCCTCGGTGCTCACCCCCCGCCCCAGTTTGAGCCGCGCGAAGGGATCGAAAAACTCCACGGCCGCGTCCACCTCCTCGCGGATGCGATCGACGAGATGGGATGAGAGGCTCCCCCCGCCGGTAAGGTACACCGTCGGGGCGCTCTCCTGGTCACGCCGACGAGCTTGATACCCGAGCGTGGTGCTGATCTCCTCGAGCAACGGCTCGGCCCCCGCTTTCCCCACCGACGCGAGCTCCTCCCCGTCGCCGCTGGTCTGCGCACGCTCCGCCTCGTCGAAGGAGACGCCGAGGTTCCGCATGATCGCCTCTGTCACGCTCCGGCCGCCGAAGGCCAAGCCGCGGAGGAGGATCGGTTCACCCTGGTCGACGAGTACCATATTGGTGGTCGTGCCACCGATGTCCAGGAGGAGGGCCTCGCCCTCTCGGTAGATCTCCGGCGCGCCGGCTTCGAACGCGTTGGTCAGCGCCACCACGTCGACGCTGACCCCCGCGCAGCCCACGCCCGCGGCTTGGAGCAGGTCCACCCGCTCGTCGGTCAGGTGCTTCGGCACCGCCGCGACCAGCACGCGTCGCTGGCCGTTCGCGAGGTGCGTGAGGACGGCGTAGTCCACGTCCATCTCCGAGAGGTCCCGCGAGATGAAGCCGTCCGCTTCCAGCTCCACGGCGGAGCGCATCTCCTGCGGCGGGAGGTCAGGGAAGTCCGCCACGTGCGTGATCACCGCGCTGCCCTGGATGGTGGTCCAGATCGCCTCCCGCCGGACGTCCCTCCCTTGAAACAGCCTCTGGAGCGCCGCTACGGCCCCGTCGCCGCGGGCGAGGGCCTCCTCCAGCCGCACCACCCGCCCCCGCCGCGTCTGGAGGAGCTTCACGGAATCGGACCCGATATCCACCGCTAGCATAGGCTTTGCTCTGCGCAAGAGGGCGAGCATCCGAAGGACCGGCATTGTGAGGCCAGCGGGAGCGGCCCACAAGGATGGTAGGCGACCGGCGGCTCCGCCAATAATGAGCCCTCGGCCACGCTCACGCGAACCACACGGAAAGACGGATGAGCGACTCCGCGCCGAACGTGAAGGAGCGGTCGACCGCATCGCCCGCCAAGCGAATGCGGCTTGGCGAGGCGCTGATCGCGAAGGGCGTGATCACGGAGGATCAGCTCGAGCACGCGCGGCGGCGGCAGAACGAGACGGGGGGCTACCTCGGCGAAACGCTGGTGGAGCTCGACTACGCCAGCCCGGAGACCGTCTACCGCACCCTCTCCGAGCAGATGAACCTCCCGTTCGTCCGGGTCAGCACGCGAGAGATCGACCCGGAGGTCGCCCGCCTCGTGCCGGAGGAGCTCGCCCGTCGGTTCACGGTCCTTCCCCTCTCGCTGGCGAACAACACCCTCGAGGTCGCGGTCGCGGACAACCTCGACGACATCGTCGCCCTGGACATCATCCGCCAGAATACGGGCTATCGCGTCCAGCCCGTGCTCTCGATCCGGGAGGAGCTCCGCGAGACCATCGACCACTGCTACCGCGGGGACGCGGCCGAGGTGGAAGCGACCCTCCAGGATCTGGCACCGGTCGGGGCCGACGAAGAGGAGGCGGACGACTCGTCGGAGGAGGACCTAGAGAGCGGGGCCAGCGACGCGCCCGTGGTCCGGTATGTGAATCTGCTGATCCTCCAGGCGATCGAGCGGGGGGCGACAGACCTCCACCTCGAGCCTTTCCGGAACCACGTCAAAGTGCGGGCCCGCATCGACGGCATCCTCCATCCGATGTCGGCACCGAGCAAATCGATGTACGCCGCGGTGGTCAGCCGCGTCAAGATTCTCGCCGGCCTCGACATCGGCGAGCGGCGGCTGCCCCAGGACGGCCGCTGCCGCATCGAGAAGCGACAGATCGACATTCGCGTCTCCACCCTCCCCACCATCTACGGGGAAAAGGTGGTGATGCGGCTGCTCGACAAGAAAAAGCTGGTCCTCGACCTCTCCAAGCTGGGCCTCGAGAGCTGGCAGGAAAAGCTCTACCGCAACACCCTGGAACGCCCTCAGGGCATCCTCCTCGTCACCGGGCCCACCGGCAGCGGCAAGACCACTACGCTCTATTCGGGCCTCATGTGCGTGGACACGGACCACAAGAACGTGGTGACCGTGGAAGACCCCGTGGAGTACGAGCTCGCCGGGGTGAACCAGGTCCAGGTCCGCGCCAAGATCGGGATGACCTTCGCGGCGGGCCTCCGCTCCATTCTCCGACAGGACCC
>CAZQQP010000316.1:0-4900 GCA_964595475.1 uncultured Planctomycetaceae bacterium
GTGCTGGCTGACGAGCGTGACGATGTCGAGGTCGCCGTCGCCGTCCACGTCCGCTGGAACGGCATTGATGACGCCGGCCTTCTGCTGGAGCCGGTGTGGCTCGAAACGCAAGGCGCCGCGGTTCTCCAGCCAACGGGTCTGTCCGGAGGTGTAGCCGAACTGGGCGACGGCGAGGTCGGGACGGCCGTCGCCGTCGAGGTCGCCGATGCGGACGTCCGAGACGCGGTGGGTCTCGTGCACGAGGGTGTGTCGCACGTACTTTCCGCCACGGTTTTCCAGCACCAGAACCGCGCCGATGGTCGCGTCGGTGGGCGCGAGAACGCCGAGGCTCGCGACGGCGACGTCCACGTCGCCGTCGCCGTCGAGGTCCGCCGCGTCGGTATGTACGGGAGCGTCGACCTCCGCGAGCGTCGTCTCAGTGAAAGCGCCGTCGGACCCTTGACGCAGCCAGACCACCTCGTCCGCCGCGGCGTCGCACGCGACGACGTCGAGGGCTCCGTCGCGGTTCAGGTCGACGGGAAGCACATGCGGAATCTTGGGCCGGTCTCCGTCCGCGGCGACGTCGCCGATGGGCTCGCTGCGGAAGCGCTCGGAAGGGGCGGACTGCTCCGGCGCGCGTGCGGCCGAGGGAGATTGCGGTCGCTGTTGGGGCCACACGGAGAGGACGCCCCAGACGCCCGCGAGGAGCCCGACGGCTCCGGCGAGCGTCGCCGTCCATATGCGCAAATGGCGTTGGAGGGCCATGGGGTCGGCCGTGAAGCAAGCGTAGGCAAGGCCACCGTGGTTGCTCGGTTCGTCTCCGCCGGCTAGCGTCTTTCGCTGCGGCTGACGTCGGGCAGTGTTCCCATCGTAAACGCGACGCGGGTTGAGTAACACTGCGGATAGCTCGTCCTCGGAGACCCCGCCCGGCTTCCGGCGGCTCCTTCCACCGCTGGTGGTGGGCGCCGGCGCGCTGGTGCTTGTGGGTACGCTCTGGCGTCCCTGGGAAGCCGCGGAGCGGCGCTCCGGCGACGAGGTGGCGCTCCTCTCCCTGGGTTCGGAGACGTGGGGAGCCGAGCGAGAGGCGCAGAAGTACCAGCAGGGCTACCTCGTCCCCTTCTGGAACGAGCTGAAGGACGCGAAGAACAAGGCGGAGGTTCTCGCGGAGGTACCCTTCGAGAAGATCGTCCTCGGCGCCTTGGCGGGGAGGCGGCGCGACGATCTCGGTGTGCTCTTCCGTCGCTTCGAGGCAGGCGGCCCGTCGCTGGGGCCGACGGCGTGGGGCAAGCGGCTGCGGCGTCTCCGCGACGACGGCTATCGCATCGGCCACACCCACTGGTACCACGAGGACTACGTCCCCGCCGCGGACGGCGGGCCGCGGTCCACGGTTCGGTTCGAGATCCAGGCGACGCGAGGGCGGAAGGAGCGGGTGCGGCTCCGGGGCCTCCTCGAGGTCACTTGGCGGTCCACGGACGACGGGCCGGCGCCGGGGACCGTCCGGGTGAAGAAGGCGACGGTCGCCCGACACGAGGGACAACCGGGCTTCCGGGAGGCGACCTCCGTCGATGTCCGGAAGCTCGCCCCCCGGCGCGACGGGAAGACGGGCGCGCTGGCGGTCTACGACCTGAACCGCGACGGGCGGCCGGAGATCCTCCTCGGCGGCCCCAACCGCGTGCTGTGGAACCAGGGCGGGGACTTCGACGTGCGGCGGCTGTGCGGAAAGCGGGACGCCGTGTTCGCCGCCCTGGCGGTCGCGGACTTCACGGGCGACGGTTACCCCGACCTCTTCGGCGTCGGGACGGATCGGGTTCCCCAGCTGTACGTGGGAACGGAGGACGGTCGCTTCCCGGCCCCGCCCAAGCGGGTGACTGCGGTGGAGCCGCTCACCGGCGTGCCCGCCTGTGTCAGCGTGGCGGACGTGGACTCCGACGGCGACCTCGACGCCTTCGTCGGGCAATGGCGGTCGCTGTTCCGCGGCCAGGTGGACGGCAAGCCGCGGAGCAAGTGGCCGGAGCGCTACTTCAACTCCCGCGACGGCCACCCGAACCACATCCTCCTGAACAACGGAAACGGCACCTTCGAGCCGTCCACGGACGCCAGCGGCCTCGGACGCGAGCGGTATCGGCGGACCTTCAGCGCCTCCTTCTTCGACTACGACCGCGACGGGGCGCCGGATCTCCTCACCACCAACGACTTCGCGGGCGTGCGGCTCTACCACAACGACGGGCGGGGCCACTTCACGGACGTCACGGAGCGTCTGCTCGACCGCTGGCACATGTTCGGCATGTCCCACACCTTCGGCGACTACAACGGCGACGGACGGCTGGACTTTTTCGCCATCGGGATGAGCAGCCCCACCGTCCGACGCCTCGAGCGGCTCGGGGTGGGGCCGCCAGGGGTCTACACGGAGCGGCGGGCCGCCATGGCCTACGGCAACCGGATGTACCTCGCGACGCCGGACGGCGGCTATCGCCAGGCCCCGTTCAACGACCAGGTGGCCCGGACCAACTGGTCGTGGGGGTCGACCACCTTCGACTTCGACAACGACCGTGACGACGACGTTTACGTGGCGACGGGCCACACTAGCGGACGGTCCGTGCGGAACTACGGGGTGCGGTTCTGGACGCGGGACGTCTACGAGACCGACGCGGAAGAGGGGGAGCGGATCACGAACCCCTTTCTCGCCAAGCTCCGCAAGGGGGAGGTCTCGTGGGACGGCTATCTGCCGAACGCGCTGTTTGTGAACCGCGGCGGAAGCGGCTTCGACGAGGTGGCCAGCGTCCTCGGGCTGGGGGCGGACTTCGACGGGCGGAACGTGGTGTCGACGGACCTCGACCGGGACGGGCGAATGGATCTGCTGGTCGTCGAGGCCGGAAGCCCGCGGAACGAGGGCGGGGCCGTGGTGCACTACAAGCGAAATGTCTGGCCCGACGCCGGGAAGCGACATTGGGTGGGGCTGCGTCTGCAGGAAGCGATCACCGGCCACCGGCCGTACGGGGCGCGGGTGACCCTCCACGCCGGCGGACGCGAGCAGGTCCGCCTCGTCACCACGGGCGACTCGTACATGGCCGCCCACCCACCTGTGGTCCATTTCGGCCTTGGCGACGTGAAGGAGATCCGGGTCATCGAGGTGGCCTGGCCGGACGGGACCACGCACCGGATCGAGCACCCGCCGATCGACCGATACCTGACCGTCCGGCCGGAAGGAACCGACGGCGAGAGGTGACCCCCGTCGCTGTCACGGCGGCCCGACGCCGAGGGCCGCATGCCGGAATGACAGATCCGGAGCCGGGTCGGGAACGCACCACTCACGCATGAGAGGAGCGTGACGGCGGGTTCCGTCGGCATCGTCTTTGCATATTGCCCAATGCGAGTCCGAGACGCCGACGGTCGATTCATCGCGGGAAAGGAGGTGACCTATGGCCGGACTGGCACGGCGAACACCGACGACGGCTCCGACGGATTGGGGTACGGACGATCTGAATCGGTTGCTGGGCCGCTGGTTCGGCGAGGTGCCGGACGGGTTCGGCGCGAGCTACGCCGCGTATCCGGCGGACATCTACGAGGAAAGCGACGCGATCCATGTCGAGGCGGAGCTTCCGGGGTTCAGAAAGGACGAGATCGACATCACCGTGACCGAGGGCGTGCTGCGGATCACCGCCGAGCGAGGCCAGCGTGGCGAGGGGGAGGGAGATCACCTCCGCGAGCGACAGTGGACGCGGTATGACCGGGCATTCTCTCTGCCGGCACCCGTGGACGACTCCAACGCGGAGGCGAAGTACGAGGAAGGGGTTCTCTACCTCACGCTCCCCAAGCACGGGGCGGCGAAGCCCCGGAAGATCGACGTGAAGGGCTGACCTCGGCATCGATCGTCCGAGGCCACAGCGATGAAGGGACCGAGGCGTGGGCCTCGGTCCTTTTTGTTCGACCCCGTGAGCGGCTTCGTTACGCCGGCGATCAGCGGGCCGCGGCCGTCTGCCGCCCCGACTCCTCTCCCGCGCCTGGATCCTGCATCACGTTCTTGTCCTCTCCGGTGAGCGGACGGCCCTCTCCCGCCCGGACGATCGGGCTGTGGTACGTGTGACAGGTGCTGCACTTGTGGGGCGCCAGCGCCGTCGAGGCGGTCGGCCGGTCGCTGACGTTGGACGCGTGGCACTGGCGACAGGTGTCGATGGACGGGAGCATGATGTCCTTGGTCCGCCCGGTCCACTTCAACTTCTGCGCCGCTTTCGACTGGCCGTAGTCCGGCGTCTTCGCGTCCTTGTCCTGCGGCACGTCGTGGCAGTGGAGGCAGCGGACGAAGCGGTGAGCGTGATGGTCGAACCGCGCCCGGTGGAGCCACCGCTCGGGAATGCCCGGGTCCTCGATCGCCGTCGCCCGCTTCGCTCCCTGATGGCAGAGGGCGCAATTGGAGGTGAATCGCTGCGGCGTCAGTTCGGACGCCATTCGCTCGACCCTCTCCTCGATGCTCCGCCCGTCGCCCGACGCCTTCTTCCCTTTCGGCGGACCTCCGCCGGCACCGGGTGGACCGCCCCCCGAGCCCGGTGGACCGCCGCTGCCGGACCCGGGCGGGCCGCCACCGGAGCCGGGCGGGCCTCCGCTCCCCGATCCAGGCGGACCGCTTCCCGAGCCCGGGGGGCCATCCCCGCCGGAACCCGGCGGACCGCCGCCGGAACCGGGAGGTCCACCGCCCGCTCCTGGCGGACCGCCGCTTGCGGAGCCCGACGGGCCACCACCTGCACCAGGTGGCCCCCCACTCCCGGAGCCGGGCGGGCCACCACCCGAACCAGGTGGCCCCCCGCTGCCGGAGCCGGGCGGCCGGCGCACCGTCCCCCTCGGACTCGGATCGGGCGTCGGGGGCCGCGAGACCGCCGTCGCCGGCGACGCGGGCCGTGTCGTCGGGGTCGCGGCGGTCGTCGCT
>CAZQQP010000317.1:0-4897 GCA_964595475.1 uncultured Planctomycetaceae bacterium
GATCATCGGCGTCGCCGTCTCATCGGTGCCAAGGCGGAAGCCGACTTCCGCCTTGCACCGATAAATAGGCTCAACTTATTCTTTTCCGTCTCCTTATGAGCCGCGGACCGAGGCCGACGGGTGTCGCTGCTCGCCGACCGGTCCGGCCCCGAGGCGTGAAGAAGGAACGGGTGAAGGTGGCTCCTCTCCGGTCTCGCGAGGGAGTTCACGGGTTGCTCGCGCCCGAATGGCTTCCGGCGCTGCGTCTGTCCGTGATCCTGCCTGCGGGCGAGGCGGGTGGTCTCTTTCCGGGCTCTGCGCGAACCGAGCGAGGAGCCCGTCAGTTCGCAGCGGCGCGCGACCGAGTGTACAGTCGGAATGTCTGCGGAGGAGAACGCGCCGTGCGCTCCACGTTCTTGGACCTGCGGAACAAGACGCGTGGGATCCTCCGGGCCCTCGCTCGCAACGAGCGGATCACGATCTTCTATCCCGGCCGGCCCGAGACGGGCATGCCGCTGATCCATGGGCGGCAGGAGGGGGCGGAGCGATCGAGGGACGAGCATCAGCCGGCGGTGGGCATGTGGAAGGGTCGCGTCGACCTGGCCGACGTGAGAGGACACGTCCGCCCGCTGCGAAAGGGGTAGACCATGCGCGGTACCACGTGGTTTCGACTCCGCCTGGTGATAATCGCTGGCGCCGCAGTGCTTGTGCTCTTCGTGCTCGCTGAACGGTACGAGCAATGCCGGACGCTTCCTCCGGAAATCCTAATCTTCCTCGCGGTGTTCGCAGTTGCCGGTCTGGCTTTCACCCCCCCACGTGGTCGGCATCCAGGCCGTGAACCCATTGAGCGACCCGGTGTAGTCCAAGCCATCGCACCATGCGAATCCGTTCTACCTGGGTAACCTCCTGTTCTTCTTTCACTTCGCCGCCTGCTTCACTCTGGCTGCGAGCTTGTCGCTTGTGGTCTCGTCCATCTGGCGAGGGTGGGTCACACTCGCGCACGGGGTGTTCATGCTCATTGCGGCACCGATTCTCTTAGCTGGCGTCCGGATTTGCGTCCGTTTGTTTCGGCACAAGTCTCCGGAGTCGCCTGACCCCCGGCGGAGGTCGCCCGGCGACGCGCGATAGCGAATAGAGTTGCCGGTCGGTAACCGACCTTCGCGGGTTGCCGGCAACTGATCCGTTTACGTGCGATCAATGAAAGGGGTGTAACTCGCCCTCCGCGGCTTTCCGACCCCGTGGCACACCACGCCGTGAACCAAGTCGGTGTCCACCTCTCCGAGCTCGACGTGTGTTCCTAATAGCGGCGCGTCTCTGCTCGTGGGTGCCACTGGCAGCTCGCCTGCCAGTGGTCGAGGAGGGCAGGATGGACCGCGACCTGTGCCGACTCGGGGGCCCGGCGACCGCTCCCGCGAGCCAACGCACACGGGCGCGAGGGTGAAGCAGGGTCGCAGCCGGTCAGGAGCGTGCGCGGTGACTGGTCGCCAACGGGCACTGGCAGACAAGCTGCCAGTGCCACCCGTCGCCCTTGCCGACCCGTTTTACATCGACGATACCCCGGAGCGAATCCTTCAGCTCATGGACGGCGACGAGCGGGAGGGTGCGCTCCGCGACGACGAGCCCAATCGCAAAGGCATCCAAACCACGGGGATCCTCCCCTCGAGGGGCGACCAATGGATCGCGGTCTTCGCCACCGGTCCGCGAGAGGGGGAAGAGAAGGCCGAGGAGGTCTACAAAGACCGGACCCGCGACGGCCTCGCCGGAAGCTGATCTGCGACGGCGAAAAGGCCAACAGCCCGCGCACCGTCGAGGTCGCGAACTGCCTGACCCACGGCCGTCGGCAGTTCCCCGAGATCGTCTTGGCCTTCCCCGACGAGGCCGCTACGTCCTCAAGGCCATCCGAATCGTCTGCCGGGTGGACCGGGAGGACCGCGGCTATCGGGAGACGATCACGGGCGAGGGGACCCACCGCTTCTTCGAGCAGGGCCTCGGCACCCCCGTCACGGCCGCCCTCGACGACGAGCGGGTCCGGATCGTCGGCCCCTACGAAGCGGTCCAGCTCCGCGCCCCGGAGGCGCGGTCCGGAACCGAGGCGCCTTCATGATCCTTTCGACGCGAGGGTCGGATGGACGTTTGCGACGCGGGCGGACCGAACGGCGGCGTCGACACCGCCCAAGGCGACGACATCGTCTTCGTCATCCAGGGGACAAAAGGGGCGAGCCGTGCGGAACCGGCCCCTCCGCGGCTTCGGCGATGGAGCCGGACCCGGGAAGCGTTCAGGTCGCGCGGACCGGAAGACCTCCCGCCATCGACGTGTCCGATTGCGCTCGTTTTTTCCGCCAGCGCCGGTAACCCGCGAACCCGCCGAGCATCGCCAGACCCGCGGGCAGTGCCGGCGGAAGCGGCGTGGTACGCATGCTGTCGGTCGAGAAGTCCGACTTCGGGGCGCCGTTCAGCGTAAATTTCATCCCCTGGAGGTTGTTGAAGTCGAGATCACCACCGTCGTCACCATTATTATCAACCATAAAGTTGTCGAATTTCCACTGCGTCGAGCCGACGTTACCGATTTCCTTCGTCAAAACGGCTTCGGTGCCGCCGGCGTCCTTCACCCGCCATGTGCCTTCGTCTGTCCCTTGAGGGTTGGTCGACTCCCAGTCGATGTTGATCCGGTCCTGTTGGCCGCCGTCGGTGATGTCTACCTTCGTCGAGTCTCCCGCGAAAGTGCCGTAAGCCAACTTCCAGAAGCCCTCCGCGTCGGTGCCGGAGTCCGTCCCGAAGTGCACCCCGGGCGTAGCCTGTTTGGCCGAGGCGCCGGTCGTATCGACCTGAATGAACGCATCGTTCGTACCCGTATTATCCTCACGGACAAAGTTCTTCCGGCGCGTGCCAAAGACCGTCGCGCCGTCGAGCTTCTGATGCGTCGTGCTCCTCTTTTGGCCCTGCGAAGTTGAACGGAGCGTGTAGACCTCGTTGTTGTTGCTGTAGCTGCCCGTAGAGAGGCCCGTGTCAATATCGGTGAAGTCGTCGATCAGCTCAGCGCGAAGACTCCCCCCCCCCAGCGCAAGAGCAGCGCCAAGAAGGAGGACTTTCCCGTCGCGGACACGGATGCTTTTGGAGACCATCTGGCTACCCCTTGATTCAGACGGAGATCGCCACGATACTCGCCCGGGTGGGCTCTGTCAACATTCTGCGTAGCTTTTCCGGCCTACATCCCACGTAGGAAGCTTCGCAAGACCCGGTCGCGCGGCTCGGGGCATACACGAGACGGGCACTTCCTGCGAGCCGCAGGTCGATCGAGCGGGCGGCAGCGGGGTCCGGAGCCCCAGCGATCTCAAGGTCGCTCAAGCGGGCCTGCGGCCCACACGTGTGAGCGCCATGAGCCAAGACGAGGCGGCCACCACACATGATGGGGTCCATCGCTTCCCGTACCCCCTGCCATAGTGGGTCGGGGCGGGGCCGCTGAATCCGATGAGCGTGGCTTGTCGTGAACCGCCGAAGGCGATACAGGGAGGTGCTTCGGCCCCAGGGCTCCCCGGGGCCGTTTCCGCAAAACAGGGCTTCTTCCATCGCCGACGCTTGCTCGTCGTCGCCGAGCCGGAGGGTCAGCGTCCGGCCGAGCTCCACAAGCAGCCCGCGCGGCACGGAGCCGCGCGGGCTCGCGAGGGGGAAGGCTCCGTGGTGCCCCGGTGGCCCTTCCCGCCGATCTTCCGGGGACGAGGCTCGCAAGGCGAGCGAAGCAGGCGGCCGGCCTATGGATGGTGTCATCGGCTCGGCCATCCAGCAGACCCGGGAAGTCGCCCGCAGGGCGACCGCTGGGTCGTCCGCGCGTCGCGGCGGGACGGAGCATCCCGCGCCGGGCAGCAGTGAGGACAACCTTAAAAGAGTTCCGGGCGGAGGCTCGCTCGCGTTGTGGAACAGTTCCGGCATCGCGCCGGGCAGGCGGCGATGGCCTTCTCGTCGAGCAGCCGGCGTGACTTGTAGCGGCCGGCCCAAAAACGTCCCTGCACGCCTTCCTCGCGGTTGGCCCTTCCGCCGATGTCCTCGTTGAGCTCGGCCATGAAGGTGCCGAGCTCGGCGAGCTTCGCACAAAGCTGGGTCAGGCGTTTTGGGTTCTCGAGCAGCTTCTCGACGTCCTGCTCTGTGACCTCGCGCGGCTTGCGAGCGCCATCGCGAGGGGATGAAGACGGAGCCAGCGCTCGGCGATGGTGCGATCGGACCAGCGATCGACACGTGGGGGGTCGAGATCGAGCACGAGGTGGTAGGGATCGTCCATGATCGCGTGCTCGAGGATGTCGACGGGAAGGAGGGACACGAGAAGCGCGAGACGCTCTTCGAGCCAGGTCTTGCGATGCTCGTAGAAGCGCCCGGTATGCCGGTCGCGGCCGCAGAGGAACGTGTCGCGCACGCACCTGCAATGGACGTGGTAGTAGCCGGGCTGACCCGGCTCGACCTGCTATTTGTGAGGGCGTCGCCTGGGCGGTTGCTCCGGTGGGGCGGCCGCGACGTCGGGGTGTCCGGATTTGCGGGGGCTCGCCCGGTCCGTACGCATTATGTTTGGGGTCGAGACGTACGTCAACAGGGCAGCCGGCGGTTCCGCCGTCCTGCCGCGGTTGAGGGGGCTAGGCGCCGCTCGCATGCGGGGCCGTCGCAGCCGCGAGGAGCCCAGATTGAAGGGAGAGCGCGCGACGGGCGTCCCCGGCGCCCCCCTTTGACAGCGAACATCGGCCACCGGGCGTCGATCTATATGGAACAATAAGGAGGCGGAAAAGAATAAGTTGAGCCTATACGCCAAAGCGAGGAGCGGGAAGCCTCCTTGCTTTGGCGTGGGCCTCGAGCCATTTGCGATGCCCCGCCGGCCACAGCTCCCGGCATTTGCGGGCGTTGCGCTTGCTCGATCATCGGCTTCGCCGTCTCATCG
>CAZQQP010000318.1:0-4892 GCA_964595475.1 uncultured Planctomycetaceae bacterium
CGGGAGCTGTGGGCGGCGGGGCATCGCAAATGGTTCGAAGCCCACGCCAAAGCAAAGAGGCTTCTCGCTCCTCGCTTTGGCGTATAGGCTCAACTTCTTCTTTTCCGCCTCCTTATCTTGCGAAAGCCATGGGACTCCACGCCCGAGGCCCGGAGGAGGCCCACGGACAAGCGTGGCGGACTCGGCTCGTCCGTGCCAATCAACGTCGTCGACCAAGCGTCAGGGCTGTTCCCTGATCTGTGGGAACCGAAATGGCCGGCGAGGGAGCTTGGCCGGTTGCCCCGGAGACGAGCCGGAACCGCCTGCCTGTGCGTGCCTGCCCGCAGAGCGTCAAGGGACCGTATTCCGGACGCACGGCTGGCGGCGACACAGACGGGAGCCGCTGAGAGGAGCCGTCGGCGTCCGCCGAGCGGTTCGACGCTTCCGAGTGACGCTTCAAGACACAGCCCGGGGGAAGGGGCGGCCGCGAGGGTGGACCGCTCACGTCCTCCCCGTTTTCGCGGACTCGCGCACTCGCGGTCTCGGGGCCTCGCGGATTCGATTGCCCCGGACGGGCGGCTATCCGGTGACGACGTAGAGCACGCCGTCGATGACGACCTTCACACGCTTCCCGACGGAGAGCCAGTCCGCCGCGTTCGGGTGCTTCTGGAAGAGGGCCAGATACTCTTCCGAGCCGAGCGTGACCTCGACCTTCCTCGGGTCGTCGAGGGCGAGGGCCTTCGCGTCCACCCAGGTTTTGTCGCGGCGGTAGAAGGTCTTCCCCTTCACCACGCGACGGGCGTCCGCCTGGCTCCGGCCGCTCCGCTTGCCGCGTGCGATCCGACTCGCTCTTTCGGAAGCCCCCACCTGCTGGGCGGACTCGAGGGCCTTTGTGGACCGGGCGGCACGCACCGCCTGCTCGCCGGAGGAGGAGCTTAAGCCGCCTCCACCGCCACCTTGCGCTCGAGGCACCCGACGGGCGGCCTCGTCCAGCGAGCGAGTCGATTGGAAGCGGAACCCACGGTCGTCGCCGTCGCGTCGCCGGGCGAGCGCCTCGTCCTCCGCGACGAGGTACGAGGTGTACGGCGTCACGATGCCGTACTCCTTCGCGAGACGGACCACCTCGTCCTTCAGCTCCTTCTTCTCCCCGTGCAGGCGGATCTCGTTGAGGAGAAAGCCGACCCGCCGGGTGGCCCACAGCCGGGCGACGAAGGACTGCTCGCCGGCGTCGCCCGGAGCGGGGAGGGAGAACTCCTCCACGATCTTCTCGGTCTCCTCGTTGACCGTCCCCTCGATCTTGACGGCGGTCGACCCGCTCCCCCGGTAACGGCCGAGGACCACGAGCTGCTCGCCGCGGAAGAGAGCCGGCAGCGGCGATGGGTGGACCTTCATGGCGCGGGCGTCGCCGGAGAACGAGAGCTCCGGCGACGCGAGGACGGGATAGGCGATCCGGTCGTAGAAGTTGGAGACCACCCGCTCGATGCTCTGGTCCGGCAAGACGTACTCCGTGGAGCCGCGGGTCGTCTTCGAGATGCGGTCGAGGCGGTGCGTGTTGATGTCCGTGCCGATGCCGAAGGAGAAGGTCCGGATGGTCTTCTTCTCGGTTCGGCGCTTCACCATCTCCACGATCTTGTCCTCGTCGGTCGTCCCCACCGTCGGCTTGCCGTCGGTGAGGAAGACGACGAAGCAGGGACGATCTTCCTCCTGTCCCGCCGCGAGGGACAGCGACCGGTCGAGGGCGGAGTGGATGGCCGTGCCCCCGCGCCCCTCGAAGCGGCCGATCCCCTTCTTGGCCTTCTTCCGGTTGGCCTTCGTCGCCGGGACCAGGCCGTCGAGCAGGGCCTCCACCCCCGTGCTGAAGCGCATCACCTGGAAGCGGTCGCCCTTATTCAGCCGGCCGACGCAGTAGCGAAGCGCATCCTTGGCCTGGGCGAGCTTCTTCCCTTCCATCGAGCCCGAGGTATCGAGGACGAAGACGACGTCCTTCTTCGCGACCTCCTCCTTCCCCGTCCGCTCGCCCGGGGACGCGAGCAGGAGGAAGTAGCCGGGCCCGCTCTCCGGGCGGTGCGTGAGGAGGTTCATCGCGATCTCCTCCTCCGCCTTGCCGTAGAAGAGCTTGAAGTCCTTGTCCGGTCTCGCGTCCTTCGTCTCGAAGCCGACCACCGCCCGCTTCTTCCCCTTCCGCTGCACGTCCACCTCGTGGGTCGGGGAGTAGATCGTCTTCAGCGGCGCGGTGGCCCGAAGGTCCACCTTCATCGCCACTCGCTTGATGGGCTCGGCCGAGAAGCGCTCCGTGTTGAGGGGATATCGATACTCCACGAGGCCGTGATCCGCGCGGAGCACCTGCGTGTACTCGAGCCGGATGCGCTTTCTGCTGTGCGGCTCGATGGGGAAGATCCGGACCTTGAAGGCCTTCCGCCCGGCGTACTCCATCAGCGCCGGGTCCTTCTGCTCGCGGAGGATCTCCTCGTAGATCTCGCGGGCCTCCTCGGCGCTCAGAAGCTCCGCCTGCTTCACCTCGCCGTCGATCTCCATGGAGAACTCGTCGACGTGGGCGCCCTCGGGCACGGGGAAGAGATAGGTGCCCTCGAGACGTCGTCCGTGGGGGTTGTAGAACACCTGGTCCACCCGCGTCCGGGCGACCTGCTTCTTGATGTCCACGCTCACCTTGTGCCGCTTGATGGTCAGCGGGGCGAAGCTGTGGCGGACGGAGTCGTCCGGAAGGTTCGGCGGGTCGTCGACGATGATGAGCCCGTCGGCGCGGGCGAGGGAGACGAGGGCGAGGAGCACCGTGGTCGAGAGTGCGGCGAGACGGAACATGGCGTGGCTCCTTGCGCTGGGCGGTGGAACGGTCTCTCCCTGTGGGAACGACGAGGGCCGCCGCTTCTTAGTTCAGCGCGCGAAGATGGGAGAAGGTTCGCGCAAAGAGTGACCAGCCGGCAAGGAACCCGCCGCCGGCTCCGCGTCGTCGGGCACTGACGGACGAATTGTCGGTGCCACTTACTGCCGTGAACGGAGTGGAAATGTCGCCAGGGGCATCCCTGCGTGGGTGGCACGGACAAGGCCGTTCGCGGCCTTGTCCGTGCTAACCAGCCGGGCGGGAGCTGTCCTGCCGGGATCCGATCTCTCCGCCACACCGCCGACCCTCGCGACGCCTCCGCTCAGGCCCGGGCCGCTTGCTGTCCGGACTTCACGAGCGCTAGCCGCCGCCCGGCAGCGGTACGCCCTCGAAGGAGAAGGGCACCTCCACCGTCTCACGACCGGTCCACACCTGGATCCGCACCTGCGCCTTCTTCGGAATGGTCTCGGGCCGGAGCGTATACCGCGTGCTGTTTCGTCTGGTCCGCCAGGTCTTCGTCTGGCCCTTCAACACGTTGCCCTCCGTGTCGGTGACGTCCACCGAGGCGACCTTCGAGTGGTCCCCGGTGATCTTCACCACCACCCTGTGCTTCGACGCCTCCTTGGGCACCACCTTGAGGCCAGCCTTCTTGAGGACCTCGTTGCTGACCGGTGTGCCGACCTTGTCCCGGACGCTCGGCACGGTGACAGTGTTTCGCGTGCCGCCTGTCAGCAGTTTCACGCTGCCTTGGAGCTTCGACAGCTTCGTTGCGCCGGAGGGGGCCGGCGACAGGAGGATGTGTCCCTTGACCGCGTTCTCGACCCCCGGCTCGCCCGCGAACATCAAGTCACGGTTGATGCGGAGAAACTGGTCCATCGGGTCGTTGCCGCCTACGCGCCGCTTCAACTGCTCAAGCGACTTCCCGGCCGCGGTCGTCGCCGTCTGGAGCTTCAGGTGGCCGTAGGCGCTCGCTTCCGCCGCCGCCTTTCCCTTGACCGTGAGCGTGGCGACGAGCGGGTTCTCCGCGTTCTTGGCCCCTTGGACGAGGGACGGCATCTCGGTGGTGAGCTTCACGGTCTTCTCGAGCCCGTCGGCCGACTTCGTGACGTCCTCGGCGCTCTGACCCGAGGCGGCGCTGCTCGACCCGGACGGCTTTGCCCCGCCGGTCGACCCGCCCGAGCCGAGACCGACGGACGACGCGAGGCCGCCGAGGCCTCCTCCCCCCTTCTGCGAGGCGGCCATCATCTTGCCCGCGACGTAGCCCTTGACCATCCGGATCGTCTTCTTCTGGAACAGCTTCTCGGGGAGGCGAGCGGTCAGCCGAACGCGGCGTCCGTCGCGGCTCGCCGACAGGCTCTCCACCACCTTGGTCGCCACGTCCTTGAGCACCGGCGGCAGCGAGGCGTCGCTCTTCCACTTGGCAAACGCCTTCGACGCGACGCCGAGGGCCGCGTCCAGCTCGCTCTTCAGCTTCGACGCCCGCTTGCCGCTCTCGCACAGCGTCTGGGCCTCGAGATCGATCGCCTTCCCCACGTCCACACGGAGCCCGCCGCCGACCACGCCCGCGGTGAACGCCTTGCCGAGCGCCCAGAGCGTCTTCTTCCCGGGTTCCGCGTCCTTTGGCGGACGGGCCGACGCGAGCTTCGCCTCCGCCGCCTTCTGAAACTTCTTCCGCATCGGCGAGGACATGAAGCCCGCGACGACCAAGGAGCGGTCGAGGCCGACGTTCTTCAGCTCCGGCCCGACGGACGGCTCCGTCGGGTCGCGCTCGATCACGCTGCGGACTGCCTCCTCGTCGCTGATGACCAGCGTTCGCTTGTCCGCGAAGTACACGGCCGCCCCCCGCTTCTTCCCGGTCTTCGGCACCGTCCGGCGGACGACGAAGTAGCGCTTGCCCTGGTGGGTGCGGGAGGCGTGAGTGTCGCCGATCTGGAGGATCTTCTTCGCGTCGTAGGGCTCCTTCGTCCGCACGATCGCGAGGCCCGGCATCGGGTCCGTCTTCAGCGAATCGCCGGACGAGTCGCCCCCGCTGCGGCCTTGTCGGTTGGCCTGAGCCGCCTGTCCGCCGCGACCG
>CAZQQP010000319.1:0-4821 GCA_964595475.1 uncultured Planctomycetaceae bacterium
TCGCTCTGAATGTCATCTCTGCTGTCAGCCCGCCCGGCGATCTCCGGTCCATGACGGTGCAAGGCCCGGTCAACGCTGGCCCGTTTATCGAGTTTCTCAAGCGGTTGGCCCATGACGAGGACCGCCCGATTTACAGGATTGTGGACGGTCATCCGTCGCACAAGGCGAGGAAGGTAGAGCGGTACGTCGAGAGTCTCGGCGGGCGGCTCCGTCTGTTCTTCCTGCCTCCCTACAGCCCGGAGTTGAACCCGGATGAGTGCGTCTGGAACGACCTGAAGAACAATGCGGTCGGACAACAGGTGCTTACCAGTGCCAAGGACTTTCAGCAGAAGGTGATGGCTTTCCTTCATTCGCTCCGACAATCGCCCGAGCGCGTACGGAGCTGCTTCCGGAATGCGACGACGAAATATGGCTCTTCAGGAATTCGCGTAGGTGCCGGAAGGGATAGGCCCGGTGGGAAGCTCATTGCCGCGGCGGTCGAGGCAGCGGGGCCCGGGCGTCCGTTCCCTGAGCTGCGACGCGGTCTCAGGCAGCGGACGCCGGATACAGCGAAGAGGAGCTCATCTGACGGAAGCGAAGGTCGCGAGACCAGCCCCGCCCCTGCACCCTTGTGAGCCACCCATTCTTGAGGCCCGAGCAGCCCGAAGAAGCCTGTGGCACAAGGGTGCAGGGGCTCCGGTCGGCCCAAGCCGAGCGTCACCTACGCAAATTCCAGAAGAACCGATTTTCGTCGACCTTCAACCGCATCAAGGGGCTACGGTCGCAGGCGGGAGGAGCCGATCTCGGGCGAGCTCCGCTGCATACCGCAGCGCCGCCTGAATGTCCTCCTCGGCAATCTCGTACCCCCGCTTGATTTCCTCGTGGCTTTCGCCCGCCGCCAAGTTGTCGAGGATCACGGATACCATCACGCGGATTCCCTTGATACACGCCGCGCCGTGACAGACGTTCGGATCGATACTGATTCTGTCTTCCAATGCATGGCGCCGTTCCTCCGGATTTTCTCTCCTCTCTCAGCACACGCCAGGACGGTCCGAAGCCGGACCTGTTCTTCTGCCTCCCCGCAGCTTCGGGAACCCCGGACCGATCGCACGAACACATTGTATGCCGGGAGCCCCGCTGGTGGGAGCGGCCGGTCCGCCTCCGACAGCGCTCCCGCCGAGCCCCCCGAGAGGGGCGGCGCAGGGCGCCCCTGGCTTACGCCGAGTCACGGCCTCGCGGCCCCTAGACGAATGGGCGCGGGAGATGGCGGAGCAGGTCGAGGCATGACCGTGACGGGCGATTCACGAACTGACCCCAACGGCTCGCGCCAACCGCTGCTCCATCCAATCGCCGCCCACCTCGTCTCCGTCGCCCAAAACGAACGCCTGGCGGCCGCAACGGCTCTCCCGGCGGACGTCCGGATCCGTGGCGTGCCGTCATCGATCACCTCCCGCCGGCCACCCGACGAAACAGTCTGTTAAGTTTATGTTAAGTACAACTTACGCCTCGCCACCGATATCGTCAGGGGCGGCGCCGAACAAGTGGGTGTCCCACCGTCCCTCGATGCGCAGTCGCGGCGCTCTGCCGCGAGCACGGGGTGGAGACGCTGCTCACGGAGGACCGTGACTTCAGCCGCTTTCGGTCCATTCGGGTGGTGCACGTCGACTGAGTCCGGGCGAAGCGGGAGAGCCATCTGGGGGATCGCGAGCCTCTGGCGATTCCTGTCTGACCGCGCGCCTTATCCGTCACCACGAGAGAGGCACGCGGACGGGCAGCCAGCAGACCCCGTCAGACGAGCGATACGACCAAAGACTGAGGCCAACGCACTTCGAAGAAGAAGCGATACGGCCGGGCACGCCCGCTGCGACGTCGCCGGAGACCAGGGACGGCCGGTGGAGAGCGAGGGCAGTTGACCACGCCGCGCCGGTCGGTACTTCTGGGCCCAGGTGGTCCCCATTTCGACGCTCGGCCTGGTCCTCTTTTCAATGCTCGTTTCCACGCCGGGAACGGCGGATCGCCTGCTCGAGCTGGTCAATGCAATCCAGGAGAGCCGGCCGGGCGAGCCGCGGACGCTTCCGATCCGTGTCGACCTTCTTGCGAGGAAGGGAGAGAAGGAGGCGGCGAGGAAGGCGGTGCGAGACGCGGTCGACCGGGAGCCGCCGCACGACGCGAGCACGCTTCTCCGACTGGCCAATGTGAGCCGGGAGGCCGACCTCGGCCTGTCGGACGCCTGTCTCGATCGTTGCGAGAAGGCCCACGGCCTCAGCCCGAACCTTGCGCTGGCCCGTGCCGGGCGGCTGGAGGAGACCCGCGGGCCACAGGCAGCGGTCGATGATCTGCGGCGGACCCGGGAAACGGTGCTCGCCGACGGGTCAGCGGCGAATCGCACTCGGCTCACGTGGCGGATGACGACGGCTCGCTTTCTCGAGCGGACCGATCCAAGGCCCTCTGGAAAGACATCGCCGATGACCATCCCGACAACCGTGCGGTCCAGCAAGAGGTGCTCGACCGCCCGCTGATCTGGGAAGAGAAGGCGTTCTGTAAAAAGACGATCGACCGGCTCAAAGCGATCACGGGGACACAGAGCTCCGCGTGGCGGATGGCGCGGGCGCGGTGGCTCCTGGAGCATCGTGACACGCAAGAGGCGGCGGACGAGGCCGCGACGCTGCTGCGGTCGGTGGTCCAGGTCTCTGCGGAGGCCATCCGGCCGCACCTTCTGCTGAGCCGAGCCGTGGAGCAGATGGACGACCCCTCCGCCGCCATCGAGCAGCTCTCCGCCGTCGCGGAACGGCGACCCAACGCCCCGGCCGTCCGTCTTCGGCTCGCGCAGCTCGCGCTCCGCGTCCGGCGGCTCGACAGGGCGCGGGCGGCGCTCAACCTCGTCACTCGAAGCGACGCCGCGACCGAGGCCCACCACCGCCGCGCGGCGTCGCTCTTCCTCCGCTTGGGGGACGCGAAGCGGGCGGCGAAGCTTCTCCGTTCGCTCCATGCCTCCACATCCGGCGAGGAGCCTCCACCGGATCTCCTCCTCGCCCGCTGCTACCGCCGCCTCGGCAAGCACGAGGATGCGATCGCGATCGGCCGGAAGATGCTCGAGAAAAGCGATCCGCGGGCGGAAGCGGTGGCTTTTCTCGCGAATGTGCTGGCGGACAGCGGCCGGGTGGAAGAAGGAAGGAAGGTCCTTTCCCGTCTCTCGGAGACCGCCGGGGAGGCCCGCAGACATCGGATCCGCGCGACGTTCTTCGCACGACGCGGAAACGGCGAGCGGGCGCTCGCCGCTCTGCCTGAACACGCCGGTCTGCTCCAGGCGGTGGCAGCCACAGCCGCTTGGCGGCCACTCGGGGTAGTCATTGTCCGACGCCCGGCTGTCCGTGACGCCGCGGCCAAGACCCTCCGTCTCCTCCGCCGTGGCAGCAAGGCGGACGCCGACAACTCCGCCGTGAAGAAACGTTTGAAAGCGATCGCCGACCATCACAGCCACGTTCTTCCGATTCAGCGGGCCGCCGAGGCGTGACGGAGACGAACGGCCGCCTCCCCCCTCCCGCTGACCTGTTCCTTGCGAAGGCCCATCGCCGCGTCGGTGAAGCCGAACGAGCACTGGAGCGGACCACCTCGACCGAGACCTTGCCGAGTCGCGGCGGCGAGGTGTGTTGTTCTCGCACGCCCGTTCCCTCATTGCGGCGGAGACGCCGGGCGACGCTTACTCGCTTCTGGAGCCCCACCTGACCGACGGAGCGACGTGGCGACGGCGCTGGGTTCTGTTGGTCGAAGCCGCCCTCGACGGGCGGTCGCGGATCGTCCGGTGGCTCGACGCGGTGACGGAAGCGATGCCTGAGGACGGCTCGTGGCGGGTGTGTCTCAGCATCGCACAGGCGTGGGCGAAGGTCCCCGAGACGGTGGAGAGGGCGAACCTATGGGAAAGAGCCGTGGACCTCGCCACCCGCATCGAGCCGTCCGCGGAGATCCCGTCCTCGGCGCTGTTCCAGGTCGGCTTCGTCCTGCAGTACGCGGGCCGACCCGAGCCGGCAGTCCGGTTCTACCGACGGGCATTGGATGGGGATCCCGATCATGCAATGGCTCACAACAACCTCGCTATGGTCCTGGCCAACCACTATCCGGACAGACTGGGGAAGGCATGGGAGCACGCGAAGAGGGCGGCCGATCTGCGGCCCAAGCCGCCGATGCTCGATACGCTCGCCTACGTGCAGTCGGAGATGGGGAACCACAGCGCGGCGAAGCGGGCGATCGACCGAGCGATCGATCGGGAACCGGAGAATCCGAAGTGGCGAGTCCGTCGGGCCGAGATTCTCGCGGCCAGCGGTGCCGAGGAACGGGCGGCGCGCGTGCTGAAGCACCTCCCGGCCACGGCGGGCACGGACAAGCTTCCGAAATCGCTCCGAGGTCGAGTGCGCACGCTCCGAACGAAGCTGAATTGAGATGACCGCCGCGCCGACCCCCGCGGTGAGTGGTCAGCCGTCCGAGGACGCCACGGGCGTCGCCGCGGCGAGGATGGCGCGTGCCGTCTCCGCGGAGCTGTTGTCGAAGACGGTCTTCTCGGCGGGGGCGCTGAGCGCGAAGTCGCCGGAGACCTCGAAGCCCGCGATGAGCCCCTTCTCCGCGGCGTGGGCGCGGCGGCGATCCCTTGGAAAGAACAGAAGCGTCGGGCCGCCGTCCCCGGCGGCGAGGAGGAGGTTCGCGGTCCGGTTCACGGAGTCCGACGCGATCCATCCCTCGATCGCCTCGTGAGCCGACGCGACCGCGCTGGGGCGGCTCATGTCGAAGCGATCCAACGGCATGGGATAGTGGGCCTCCGCCCCTGTCACGAGGTGCTCCACCGGCATG
>CAZQQP010000320.1:0-2157 GCA_964595475.1 uncultured Planctomycetaceae bacterium
GAGTGTCAGCCGCCACCCGTCGCCGCGACCTACGCGAATTCCGGAAGAGCCGAAATTGAAGGGCTTGGTCAGGTAGTCGTGGGCGCCGTTCTTCACGGCCTCGACCGCCGATTCGATGGTGCCGTACCCCGTGATCATGACCACCGGCAGTGTGCTATCGATGGCCTTCGCCCCCTGCAGCACAGCCAAGCCGTCCTGAGCGGGCATCTTCAGGTCGACCAGCGCCATGTCGACCAGCTCCCGACGCAAGACGCTCACCGCCGTCTCGCCATCCTCCGCTTCAACGGGCTCCAGGCCCTGTTGCTTCGCCAGCGTCGAGAGCGTCCACCGGATGTCCGGTTCGTCGTCGGCCACAAGGACCCGTGGGGTGGCTGCCTTCATGACGGCGGGTCTCCTGGATCAGGAGTTCGGACCCTACTAGTGCGCCGAAAGCGCCGTCAACCAGATCAATGGGAGCACATCCCTTTTTCCGCCGCAGAACGGCGCCACCCGAGATTCTCTGTCACCCGCGACAAGCCACCGGATGCGCGCTGCATCCGTCGAGAAAAGCTTGACAATAGATTTGCGAAAAACGGGTCGCGAGGAAGAGGGCCAACACGAAGTGAAGGCCACGCTGCACGCGGGACGGCCTTCAATCGATGTTGATCCGCTTCCGGGCCCGTCGGCGCTTTTCGTGATTGTTCTCCTCAATGGTCCATTCTCCGGGAGTGATCCATCTCCATCCGGCGTGATCCGTAGACCCCGAGGACGTGCTCTCTTTCTCATCGACACAGCTCCCTCCCTCGATCGGTAGTCACCCCCTGTTCGCGTGGCCTACGCTCGGGGCCGACTGATCCTCGCAATGGCCGGAGAACAAGGCTTCGGGGGTATCCTCCAACCGAAGCGGTCGCAGCATGTTGGCCGATAGACGGGATTTCAGCCCGGCCTATACACCCGGATCGGTCTCTACTCCGGTTAGATGGATACCCCAGAGCGGCTTTTAGGTGCTCCCCCCGGCAAGCGGACGGGCTTTCGCCGCCCCCGCTGTAGGGGTTCACCCCATCCGGGGGAAAAGGGGCCACGGCGATCGACACCGGCGGGACGGCGGCGACGCCTTATCGGAACGGCCGCGGCGGAATGCATTACGGTGCGGGACACCCCCGTCCCCGGCGGAATGTCGGCTCGCCGACCCCGATGGGACCGCGGAAGCCGTGTCACTTTTGAAAAGCGACCATGCGACACGTGGCACTCTTGAGACGCTCGCCCGCCGGAGGCCGGAGAGGGTCTTTTGGGACGCTACCCCCTCTGCGGTCGGCCAGCGTGGGTCGGCCGTAGTAGAAGCTCTGGGCAAGCCGACAGCCGTCTTCTCTCAGAACGTGTGTGAGAAGCGATTCGTCGGCCCGAGCCCGTCGCGAGGTCGCGGGTGGCAAGGAGGCCGAAGCAGGCGATGCCGGTCGGTGTCCCGTCGGGACAGGCCGACGCCGACCCGCCGCGGCCGCAGCCGGGGAAAGCCAGAAGCGCTTCTCACACACGTTCTTAGAAACGCCGCCTGCTCGGCCGTCTCGCCCCCTTCCGCGAGGACGTCGATCCTGAGGTTGCTGCCGAGGCCGATCATGGCCCGCACGATGGTCGTATTGTTCCCTTTCCCGGACGATCCCGGACGAAGCTCCGGTCGATCTTCACCGTGTCGATGGGCAGGTCCTTGAGGCACGCCAGCGACGACCGCCCGCCCGAGCAGCAGCTCGAGGCGGAGGCACTTATCGCCGGGCTCCGCAAGCTCCGCGTCCGGCCGCGGCGACCGCAGTCGAAGGAAACGCACGAGGGCGTCGAGGCGTGAGCGGTCGGGCGTTGCAAGCGGGCGAAGCCGAGGACGCCCCGAAGCCATCGCGGCGTCGGCTGCGGACTGGATCGACCGGATTCGCAAGCGCGGCATCCATCCGCCGTCGCGGCGACCCGCGGCCGACGAGCCCCCGGAGACGGATCAGCACCACTCGTGATGCGGACACGGACAAGGACGCCGCGCCGTGAGCGTGAGCGATCCGACGTGAGCTGAGTGAGCGTCTCGCCACGCGTCGTCCTTCCTCGACTGGCACGGGGGGCCTCGCCCGCGCTCGCCGGCTCGTGGCCCGGACCACGCCCCCGTCGATCGCGGCCCCGGACGACACGCGTGGTGCCACC
>CAZQQP010000320.1:2167-4818 GCA_964595475.1 uncultured Planctomycetaceae bacterium
GTCTGCAGGTGTCCGGCGGGCGAAACGGTCCGGCCCGATCGGTGTGGGCTCGGAGCCCCGCCGGAAGCGTTCCATCGGAGGGGTCGGGCTCCCCTTCCCCGGCGAGCGGACGCTCAATCGCCTTGGAGATCCGCGATGTGGCATGAGCGATTCCGCCCGGCGGTCTTCGCCGCATAGAGGGCGTGGTCTGCGAGATCGACGATGTCCCAGACGCCGTGGAGGCCGCTGTGGGCCGTCGCCGCGCCGACGCTGATCCGGATCGGCCAATTCGGCCAGGCGTAACTTGCGACCACGGTGCACACCTTCTCCGCGACCGTTCGGGCGACGGGCGCGTCCGAGCCGGGTAAGACGATCGCGAACTCCTCGCCGCCGTATCGGCTCAGGGTGTCGGTCGCCCGCAGCTGCTCGCGGACGACGCTCGCGAGCCGGCGGAGAACCTCGTCCCCCCACGCGTGGCCGAAGGTGTCGTTGTAGGCCTTGAAGGAATCGACATCGAAAAGGAGGACTGAAAAGGGCTCGCCCGTCCGGCCGCTCCGCTTGAGCTCCCGCTCGAGGTGCTCACCGAAGGCGCGTCGGTTCGCCGCACCGGTGAGCGGGTCCGTTCGCACCACGCGCTCGAGCCGGGCGTTGGCCTCCTCGAGGGCCTCGCGCTTCTGCTGCAGGGCGTCGTGGGCCTTTCTCAACTCCTCGTGCTTGCGAGCCAGCGTCGCGTTGGCTCGAGCGAGCTCACGCTCCTTATTCGCGAGCTCGTTGTTCATCCGCATCATCTCGTCGTAGATGGCGGCTGGCTCGTGAGGGGCCATGCGGCCCGAGCCCTCCTCGAACGCCCGCCACGCAGAGGCGAGCTCCGACCCGTCCGGGGTCCCGTGGAGGACATGTTCGAGGAGATCGAGGAGCGGCGAGGTGAGCTCCGAGCCGAGGAGCAGCACTTCCTTGCCGCACGCGACACCAGAGAAGAAGATCGGCACGATGTCGCCGCGGAGAGGCGCGTTCAGCGCCCACTGGAACGCGGAACCCCGCTCGCGGAGGGTCTCGAGGAAGCGAGTCGCCTTCTCGCGGCTCGCGGCGTCCACGAGCTCCGGAAATGTGGGACCGGGCAGCGGCGGACAGAGCCCGAGATCGTCGCGGACCGCCGCGAGGAGGCGCCCGTCGGCGTCCGCCGTCACCGCCACGGCGGCAAAATTCGTGGAAGTCAGCATTCGGTGCCTCGCTCCTCGAGAAGGTGGTGGGCCATGCGGACCGCTTCTTCCGGAGTTCCCGCGGTCCCGTCCGCGCCCAGCTCGCGCCAGAGGGTAGGGTGCCGACGGAAGGGGTCGCCCCCGACGAGGATGCGGACGGATGGGGTGGCGTGCCGAATGTGACCGATCGCCGCGGCCAACTCCGGGAGATGGGGCGTGCGGGAGACGGACAGCGCCGCGACGTCCGCCCCGCAACGCTCGACGGCGCTCGAGAGACCCTCGAGCGGCACGTTGGCCCCGAGGTACCACGTGTCCCACCCGTCCATTTCGAACCAGTCGCAGACCATGCGGATGCCGAGCTGGTGACGCTCGTCGCCCACGGCGGCGCCGACGAGTGCGCGGCCGCACCGCTCCGCCGAGAAGAGGTACGGCTCGAGCTGAGCGATCAGCGACTGGGTCACCGCGGTGCAGTAGTGCTCTTGGGGGATGTTGATCTCGTTGAGCTGCCAGAGCCGGCCGAGCTCGTGCTGAGTGGGCTCGAAGATGCCGCGGTACAGCAACTGGATCGGCACACCCTGATCGAGAAGGCCGAGGACGAGCTGGCTCGCCTCCCGCCTGTTCCCCGCGAGAAGCAACTGGAGGTAGCGGCGAGCGGACTCCTCGAGGGACCCGGCATGGCGGAGGAGCGTCGGCTCGGGGGCGGACGTGCCGGCAAGCCGCTTCCGGCCCATCTCCGCATATCTCACGGCGGTCGGCGCCGCCGAGGCGGGCAGATGGTCACCAAGGATGCCGACCAAGTGCTCGAGCCCCGCATGCAGGTCCGCCGCCGGAGTTCCTCGTGCTGTCCAAAAAATCCGGTACCAGTCCGTGTAGCTCGTGAACAGCTCCGGAGCGGACCGGCGGATCGCCTCCGCGAGATGGGTGAGGAGGTCGAGGGCGGCTTCGCTAGAAAGCCGCGCCCGCCCTCCAGACGACGGCCCCGGTGCCCCCGCATGGTCTATCCACGCTGCCACGAGGCGGGACCGCGCCTTCCGAACAGAGTCCGCAACGGTCGCGTCCGATGTCGTCACGGGGCTCTAGCCTCCCTCTTCATCCGTCGCAAAGGCGAAAACCCCTGGGCTATTCGTCCGGGGCGTCGCTCGAGATCACCGAGCCCGGCGTGGGAGGAGACACGCGCCGAGCCAGGGAACAGGCCAGCGCCAGCCGGCACAGACGGACTCCAAAGCATAGGCAACTTCCGTTCCACGACCGGCGAGACACCGGCTTCTTCGGGCCGGCAAGGCGCGGTCCCCCTATTCTGCTTAAATTTTCGCGAAACCGAAGGCGGCCTGCGGCGCATTTGCGTCAAACCGGCGGGCTGTTGCCGTCGGCGGCCAGCGCTCGGAGGAGTCGACGTCCGACTCGCCGGGGTCACGGACCGCGATCCCGCAGAAGAGCGTCCGGGCGCGTGTCGAAGTTCGGAGCCAGCGGAGG
>CAZQQP010000321.1:0-4806 GCA_964595475.1 uncultured Planctomycetaceae bacterium
CGCAGGAGACGGCCCGCCGCCCGGGCGGCCCGCGTGCTCGCGCCTCCGTCCGTCGCGATCAGCCGCCTCCTCGTGCTCCGAGCCTCGCGGCGCGGTCCGGCGGCTCGAAGACGCCGGCGTCGAGGTCCGGATTCACCTTCACAGCGTCGAGGGTGACGGTAATGGTCCCCTTCGGCCCCTCCGCCACGATCTCCGCGGGGAGAGGCGTGCCGTCCACCACGCGATAGCGCGCGATCCGCAGCCGTCGCCGCACGCGGCCACCGTCGACGAGGCGGTACGCCCGCACCGTCGCCGTCGGACGGTGGACCGCCGCGACGAGGGTGCCGCCACGCTCCTCCGCCGGAAACCGAACATGGAAGCGTCGCCGCGGCCCCTCCTCGATCCGCCCGTCGCGGCCGGGCAAGCCGCCGCGAAGAAGCGTCCATGCGATCCGCTTCCGGAAGAAGAGCCCGTCGAACCCGCGGCCCGCCCGGCGCCCTGCCGCGGTCCAGAGCCACACGTCGTCGCCGCGGACCGTCATGTCCATCGCCGCCCGCCCGACCTTCCAGGCGCGGAGCCGAAGCCGGTCGGCTCCGCCCGCGACGAGGGCCACCTCGAGCCGCACCGCCTCGCCGTCGGTGGGCCGCATCGTCATCACGCCGCGGGCCGACAGCGCCTCGATGCCTTCGGCCCGGCGCACGATGCGCTCCACCGCGTCGCGGGGGCTGTCGGTCGCCACCCGCGGCACGCCGCGACAGCCGACCAGCCCGCCCGCTGCGACGGCGAGAAGCACCCGCGTCGCCGTCCTCATCCGTCGGCCCTTTCCACGGCGTCGCGGAGCACTTTCCCCATGGCGCTGCGAGGGAGATCCGCCCACACCTCCACGCGGCGGGGCACCTTGTGCCGGCTCAGCCGCTCGCCCGCGAACCGCCGGAGCGTCGCCGGGTCGGGCGTCGCGTCGCCGGGCGTCACCACCGCCTTGAGCCGGTTCACCGTCGCCGTCGCGGCGACGGCGACCACGACGGCGTCGCCGACGTCGGGATGCTCGCGGAGGACCCCTTCGATCTCCGCGGGGTTCACCTTCCGCCCGCCCACGTCGAGCAGATGCTTCAGCCGCCCCGTGATCCACAGCCGCCCGTCGGTCCCGAGCCGCCCGAGGTCGCCCGAGAGGAAGAAGCCGTCCTCCGTGGGCGGCGTCGCTTGTCCGACGTACCCGTCGCACATCGACGGCGCCGCGACCGCCACCTGTCCCTCGACGCCCGGGGCGACGGGCCGGTCCACCCGCGGCGCGTCGGTCTCGAGGACGCGGATCTCCACGCCCTCCATGGGCCGTCCGACAGACGTCGGGTCGAACGGCTCCACCGTCGGATCGTTGAACGTCACGGACGCGAACTCGGTGCTTCCGTAGATCTGCCCGACGGCGACGCCGTACCGGCGGCGGAACGCCTCGCAGACGCTCGAGGGCAGCGGCCCGCCCGCGGAGTAGGCGTGCCGGAGACCCGTATCGGCCGACGGGGCGACGGCGTCGGAGGCGACCGCCTCGAACATGAACGGCACGCCGGGCATCAGCGTCACGTCCCCGTCGGTGAGGCGACGGGCGACGGCCTCGGCATCGAAGCCGCCGTGGAGCTCGACGGCGGCGCCCGCCAGCGGTGCCGCGAGCATCGCGTGGTCGATGCCGTAGGAGTGGGAGACGGGCACGGCGGCGAGCAGGCGGTCGTCCGCCGTCATGCCCAGCGCCCGCCGGCAGTTCTCCCCCACCGCGTCGAGCGCCGCTCCGCCGCGCCGGACGATCTTGGGCCGCCCCGTGCTCCCCGAGCTTTGCAAAAGCAGGCCGCCGTCGCCCCGACACGCCGGGACGACGCGGTCCGCCGCGTCGGCCGTCCCGTCGGTGGGAACCTCGTCGGGCGCCAGACACAGGTCGGGCCGCCGCTGGAGCCGCTCCGCCACGTCCGCCGGCGCGATCAGCCCACGGGCGCCGCCGTCGCTCATCGCCGCTTCGAGCTCGGCGGCGGCGATGTCGGCGGGCACCGGGAAGACGTCGCAGTCCGCGAGCAGCGCGCCGAAGAAGGCGACCGCGTAGCGGGGCTCGTTCGGCAGGCACACGCCGACGGCCTCGCCGGCGGCGAGGCTCGCCCGAATTCGCTCGGCGAGCGCCGCGGCGGCCCGGAGGAGCCGTCCCCACGTCAGCACGTGCTCGCCGGCGGACGCGAGACCGTCGCCGACGTACGCGACACGGTCTCCCCGGGGCTCCGCCGCCGCGGCGATCCGTTCGATCAGCAGGCTGCTCATGGGCGTCTCGGACGGGCTGCGTCGGTCATGGGGACGTGGCCTCGACGGTCGCCTCGCGTGTCCGCGGTCCCTCGTCGGTCACGGGCGGCTGGTCGGTCAGGCGGAACCGCGGCCGACGCGGCACGATCGCCCGCCGCCGCTGGACGGCCTGGACGGGCCCGAGCAGCTTGTACCGCCACCACGCGGCCCACGGCAGCCGCGGCATGCCGTGGCCCGCGAGCACGGTGTTCAGCCCCCGCTGCATCTCGAACGGCCCCTGATTCTCGAGGACCAGCTCCCGAAACGCGTGGTCGTAGGAGCGGAGGATGACGCTGCCGTGGAGCCGCTCGATCCGCCGCACGTAGCGGGTGTAGCGCCGGCGGGCCGCCTCCGGCCTCAGCCGCCCGGCGAGCAGACGGCCGACGAGGCCCGCGACCTCGCGCGCCTCGCTCATCCCCAAGAAGATGCCCGTGGAGAAGATCGGGTCGAGAAACAACGCGGCGTCGCCGACGAGAAAGTGGCCGGGTCCCGCATACGGCGCGCACCGGTAGCTGAAATCGGACGTCACGCCGTTCCGCTCGGGTCCCGTCGCGTCGGCGAGCCGCCGCCGCATCATCGGACAGCGGGCGATCCCCCATCGGAGCATGCGGTCCGCGGGCGCTTCCGCTTCCCGTGCGACCCGGGGATCGAGAACCAGCCCCACGCTGGTCCGCCGTGCGTCGAGCGGGATGGTCCAGAACCACCCCTCGTCGCCCAGCACGATGGTCGGACAGCCCTCGGCGTCGCCGGAAAGCCGGCGTACCCCCTCGTAGTGGGCGAAGTAGGCCACCTTCCGCAGCGGCGGCTCCGTCGCCAGCGTCCGCGTCCCGAGCCGCCGGCCGACCACCGCCGCGTGGCCGCTCGCGTCGATGAGCCACTTCCCCCGGTGCACCCCCCGCTCCGTGCTCACCGCGGCCGCTCCGTCGCGGAGCTCGTGTGCCTTCGCCTCGACGGGCTGATGCACCGCCACGCCCACCTCCCTCGCCGCGTCGAGGAGCATGGCGTCGAACTCCGCCCGCGCCGCGTTGAAGGTGTGGTTGCTCCCGCCCCGCCGCAGCGTGCGGAACCGGACGAGCGTCGTCGGCTCGTCGCGCTGGTCCCCCATGGCGAACTCCACGCCCACCTTGGGGATGGAGGGCACCGCCCGGAGCCGCTCCGCGACGCCGAGCGCCCGGAGGTGCTCGTAGGTGGCGGGGACGAAGGACTCGCCGATCTGGAAGCGGGGGAAGCTCGCCTTCTCGAACAGGCTCACCCGCCACCCCGCGTGGGCGAGATGGATGGCGGCCGTGGCGCCCGCGGGCCCGCCGCCGACGATGAGGACGTCACACTCGTCGCCGTCGTCCGCCATGTCTCCGGCTTCCGCTACGCCTCCACTTCCGCGTTGGACCGTCCCGACCGCCGGGTCGCTCCCTCCCCGCCGCTCTCCGGCGCCGCGGTGCCGGCGGGACACGCCGCGACGCCCTCGATCTCCACGAGCAGGCTCGGCCGGCAGAGCCGCGCCGCCATCACCTCGACCCGCCGAAGCTGGGGCATCCGCCGGGTGAGCCGCTCGACCACCGTGCGCCGATCGGCATTTCGGACCACGTAGGCCCGCACCTCGCGAAGCCCCTCGAGCGAGCGGGAGGGGTCGCCGCCGGCGGACGCGAGCAACGCGGTGAGGTTCGCCTCCGTCTCCGCGAGCTGACCCTCGACACTCTCCGCGTGCCGCGACCGCTCGCCCACCACGCTCGCGGTCCCGCCGATCAGCAGACGGTCTCGGCCGTCGTCTCCCGCGACCGCCGTCGCCCGGGCGAACAGCGGCGGCGTCGGGCCGTAGTCGCTCGAGTATCGATACGCGGGCACCTGTCTCGGATTCTCGAAGGACCGGCCGGGTCGGTCCGCGGCGAGCGCGTGGACCACGAGGTCCCGCCCGCCGGCGTCGAGGGCGGAGGCGGTGGGGAGGTCCTCTCCGAGTCTGTCCTGTCCGTAGCAACGGCGGTACGCCGCGGACCGCGCCGCGTTGAAGCCCATGTAGCGGTCGAGGCCGCTCGCGTCGGTCCGCCGGATCTCGGGCAGGTAGTTCCAGAACCGCACGGGGTAACACGCGTGGAGGCGGCTGAGCGCCTCCGTGATCCGCTCGTAGGCGGCCTCCACGCGGCCGCGGAAGGCGGGCTCGGGCAGGTCCGCCGCGTCGGAGACGACGGCCTCCACCCACGCGAAGCGGGCTCCGACCCGCACGCGAAGGCTCACGGACGCCTCGTGGTCCTCGTGGGCCCCGCTCGCCTCGCCCGCGAGGAGCCGCTCCACCCACGCCGGCGGGCACGCCCCCGCCACGTTCGTCACCTCCGTCCGCATGGCGTCACGCCGTCGTCGCACTCCGGGCGATCCGGACGCCCGATACGGGTCCATCGTAGTCCGTGGCGAGGACCACGAACCGCTCGGGTGTCTCCCGCCCCGTCGCCGCCGCCGGACCCCGCCGCCCGGGCGTCGCCCGCAACGCCGGCAGCCGTCCCGTCAGCAGCACCGCGGCGGCGGCCG
>CAZQQP010000322.1:0-4774 GCA_964595475.1 uncultured Planctomycetaceae bacterium
CGGATCTGTGGGAGGCCTTCGGGGCCCTCCAGGGCCCCGAAGGTCGACCCGGCCCCAATCCGGACGCGCCGCGCGTCGGATTCCGCACGAGCCCGGAGGCCGTCCTTATTCGGTGCCGGCGACGCTTCCGAAGGCTCGTCGGGTGCACCTGACCGGGAGGGTGCCCACGAGATCCACCAAAGGTCCCGCCGGGATCCCCGCGCGTTCGTCCGGAACCTTCGGGACGTGTCCGACGCGCTCGCCTGGGTCGCTCTCAGGCGTCGCTCGCCGCCGAGTCGCTTTCCCCGTCGAGCGGCTCGATATCCGTCACGTGAGCGGGGTCGCATGTCGCGAGCTGGTCCGCGACGCCCTCCTTCCCGAGCCTGGTGGCGACGACGAGCCGCCGCCTCGCGACCAGCGCCATCTCGGGATGGCGAATGTCATAGGACCTACCGTTCGAAAGATAGAGCCGGAACGGCTCGAACGGCTGGCGCCGAAGCTCGTGAAGGATGTCTTCCGGACGCATCGCTGCGGCTCCGGTTGTTCGGACGAGTCTTTCCCGGCCTCGCCGCAAGCGCACGATAGAAGATGGGCTTCTGGTTGCAAAGGTGTGCAGGCCTGGCAATCCAACACCGACGCACGCTCCGCCCATTCCCTCGTCACCCTGGATCGGTCCGTCGAGCACTGGCAGGCAAGCTGCCGGTGGGACCCTGCGCGTTCGCGGCGTCTCGACGTCCGCGGGTGTGACGGAGCCGCCGCCGCTCCTTCCATGCGTCGCTCGCCGCCGAGTCGCTTGCCCCGTCGAGCGGCTCCATGTCGGTGACGTCGGCGGGATCGGCGAACGCGAGCTGATCCGGAACCCCTTGGTGGCCGAGCGTGGTCGCGATGACGAGCCGTCGCCTCGCCACGGAGGCCGTCTCGGGATGGCGAATCTCACGTAGGAGCGGCCGTTGGACAGCTGGAACAGCTGGCGCCGGAGCTCCTGGAGGATGTCCTCGGGGCGCATCGCACGGGCTCCAATGCCTTGACCAGGCTTCTGTCAGAGCGTTCCGGTGTCCTCTCCCGGTTTCGCATGAGTGATCCCACGACCGCGGCGGGTGCCCGACCGGTTGACTGGTAAGGGGCATCGTCCATCGCCTCCGGTCGATTCGCGTCGACGAGATCGCGTCTTCCCTCGATCGGCCGTGCGACCCCTGCGAGGGGACGCAGCTGCGTTCCCCAGCTGATGACGGTCCGGCCGGACGCGATGGAAGGGGAGGGAGGCTCTCGCGTGTGCCGACCGTGGCGGGATGCGGTGAAGCGTGTTCGTCGGGATTCCCGTCCTGCGGGAAGCCCGCGGTTGCACGCCGCCACTCGCACTCGGAAACGCCGCAGCCAAGTAAAAACCCCCCGAGGCGGGGGAACACCTCGGGGGGTCGGGCGGGGAGGGACAGGGCGTGAGGAAGAGTTGGTCAGCTACAGCCCATCGAGTTTCCGCAGTTGAGACAGCTGTAGCAGTTGGCGTTCCTCACCGTGATGGAACCGCAGACGTCGCACGCCGGCGCATCGCCCATCATCTGGCTGTAGACGGCGCTCACCTGCGACAGCGTCTCCGTGCCGACGTCTGACGAGGGCCGCAAACGGGCCGGGGGCTCCTCGGTCCAACGGTGTGACCCGTTGCCTCCCTCCTTGTTCGCGGCCGCTCCCTCGGCGCTCGAGGACTCCGTCTCCCCCGGCCTCGTTGCCGTCGCGGCTCGGCCGCTTCGGCGCGTTGGCTTCTCTGTACCCCTCCACGAACTCCATCCCCAGCCATCGGAAGATGTAGTCCACCAGACTCTTGGCGAACGGGATGTCGGGGTTGTTGGTCATCCCCGCCGGGTCGAAGCGCTGGTGCGTGAACTTGCTGACCAGCGACTCGACGGGCACGCCGTACTGCAGCGCCACGCTGGTCGCGGTCCCGATGGAGTCCATCAGCCCCCCGATGGTCGACCCCTCCTTCGCCATCGTGATAAACAGCTCGCCGGGACGGCCGTCCTCGTAGAGGCCGACCGTGAGATACCCCTCGTGGCCGGCCACCGAGAACTTGTGGGTGATGGACCGCCGCGTGGTGGGCAGGTGGCGGCGGAGCGGCCGCTCCACGATGCGCTCCACGATCTTCTCCACGGGCTGCTTGCCCCGGGCCGTCTCCTCCACTTCCTGCCGGCTCGCGGCGCTCTCGATCCGCTTGGCCACCTCCAGCACGTCGGAGGAGACCTCTTCCTTGCTCGCCTCGACCGCCTCCTCGTCCTCCTCGCCGTCGTCCTCGTCGGCGCCGGCGTTGAGGGGCTGGGAGAGCTTGGACCCGTCCCGGTAGAGGGCGTTCGCCTTCAGGCCGAGCTTCCAGCTGAGGAAGTAGGCGCTTTTGATGTCCTCCACGGTGGCCGTGTGCGGCAGGTTGATCGTCTTGGAGATGGCCCCGCTGACGAACGGCTGGACCGCGCCGAGCATGCGGATGTGGCCCTGGGTCTCGATGAACCGCGTGCCCTTTCTCCCGCAGCGGATGGCACAGTCGAAGACCGGCAGGTGCTCGGCCTTCAGGTGGGGCGCTCCTTCGATGGTCCCCCGTCCGCAGACCATCTCATTGAGCTTCTCGATCTGCGCCCGGCTCAGCCCCAGCGCCCGGAGCACGTTGGACTCGCCGGAGAGCCCCATCCGCTCCGTGGCGTCCTCGCCGAGGGCCTGCGGGTTCAGCACGAAGCTGATGTCCACCGCGGTCCGGAGCATCCCGTCCATCCGCTCGACGTCCGCGTCGGTCAGCCCCACTTCCTTGAGGAGCTCCACGAAGCTCCGCGCCTTGCCGTCCACCTCGCCGTCCGCGTCGGGCACGGGCACGTCGAGCGTGCACGCTCCCATCACGTAGGTGGTGATCTCCCGGACCTGTTGCTCCGTGTACCCGAGCGACCGAAGCGCCGGCGGAAGCGACTGGTTGGCGATCTTGAAGTAGCCGCCGCCCGCGAGCTTCTTGAACTTGATCAGCGAGAAGTCGGGCTCCACCCCCGTGGTATCGCAGTCCATCAGCAGGCCGATGGTGCCCGTCGGCGCGATCACGGAGGCCTGGGCGTTGCGGTATCCGTAGGTCTCGCCCAGCTCCACCGCGTCGTCCCACGTTTTCCGGGCGCGGTCGACCAGCGCCTGTCCGTTGGCCACGCCGCCGAAGGGATCCGTCCCGTCGTGGCGAAGGCTCGTCTCGTCGAGCGGCACGGGACGGATCTCCAGCCCCTCGTAGTCCCCGAGTGGATGGGACGCCGCTTCCTGCGACTCCCGCGGCACGCCGTAGGCGGCCCGCCGATGGTTCCGCATCACCCGCCCCATCGCGTCGCGATTCTTGTAGTAGCCGGGGAAGGGCCCGAGCTCCGCGGCCATCCGGGCGCTCGTCGCGTAGGACCGTCCCGTCAGGATCGCGCCGAGCGCCCCGCCGATCGCCCGTCCCCGCTCGCTGTCGTAGGGCACGCCCGCCTGCATCAGCATGGCGCCGAGGTTGGCGTAGCCGAGGCCCAACGTCCGGAACATGTGGCTCAGCCTCGCGATCTCCCGCGACGGATACTGAGCCATCAGCACGCTGATCTCGAGCACCATGGTCCACAGCTCGGCGGCGTGCTCGTAGCCACTGACGTCGAACTGTCGCGTCTCGGGGTCGAAGAACTTCAGGACGTTGATGGACGCGAGGTTGCACGCCGTGTTGTCGACGAACATGTACTCCGAGCAGGGGTTGGACGCCTTGATGGGCCCCGACGCCGGACAGGTGTGCCACGCGTTGATGTTGTCGTCGAACTGAACACCGGGGTCGGCGGACCGCCACGCCGCGTAGCCGATCTGGTTCCACAGCTTGCGGGCGGGAATGCGTCGGGCGGGCTCCCCGTCGGTCCGCCGGGTGAGCACCCACTGCCCGTCCCGCTCGAGGGCGTGGAAGAAGGAGTGGGGGATCCGCACGGAGTTGTTGGAGTTCTGCCCGGAGACGGTCTGATACGCCTCGGAGTTGAAGTCGTAGTCGAGCTTCAGGCCGAGGGCCTCGGCCACCTCCTTCTGCTCGGCCGGCAGCCGCTTGGCGCCCTCCGCCATCGCGGCCACCTTCACCTCCTCGCGAACCTTCCAGTTGACGAAGTGCTCGATGTCGGGGTGGTCCACGTCCAGACACACCATCTTGGCGGCGCGGCGGGTCGTGCCGCCGGACTTGATCGCTCCGGCGGCACGATCCCCGATTCGAAGAAAGCTCATGAGACCGGAGCTCTTCCCGCCACCGGAAAGAGGCTCGTCTTCAGCTCGGAGCCGACTGAAGTTCGTCCCGGTCCCGGAGCCGTACTTGAACAACCGCGCCTCGCGGACCCAGAGGTCCATGATGCCGCCGGAGTTCACCAGATCGTCGTCCACCGACTGGATGAAGCAGGCGTGGGGCTGGGGATGGGAGTAGGCGTCCTCGGAGCGCTTGGTCTCCCCCGTCTCGGGGTCCGTGTACCAATGCCCCTGGGCCGGCCCGTTGATGCCATAGGCCCACTGCAGCCCCGTGTTGAACCACTGGGGGCTGTTCGGGGCCCCGATCTGATGCAGCATCATGTAGGCCAGCTCGTCGTAGAACGCCTGCGCCTCATCATCCGTGTCGAAGTAGCCGTGGCGCCGTCCCCACTCCCGCCAGCAGTCGGCGAGGCGGTGAATCACCTGGCGGGCGGACCGCTCGGGTCCGGTCACCGTCCGTCCCTCCTCGTCCCGGACGGCCTGTCCGTCCGTGCCGTGCTGGGGCACCCCCGCCTTGCGGAAGTACTTGGAGACCATGATGTCGGTC
>CAZQQP010000323.1:0-4755 GCA_964595475.1 uncultured Planctomycetaceae bacterium
CGAACACCATGCTCGGGGCCTACGTGGAAAAGAACTGGGACATCTTTCTCTGTCCGAGCGCCCAGAACCGCTGGCGAAACGAGAACAGCAACTGGGTGGCAGGCATCCAGGTGGACAACCGCAGCGGGCTGACCAAGCAGCAGAAGCAGAGCACCACCCGAGACCAGCGTCACTTCTGGTGGTCCTACACCCCCAACGGCATCATGTCGAACGGCTGGGGGTGGACCCACACCAAGTGGGACAACGACGACCGGGGAGCTGGAACGCACCACGGGGCCGTCTGGTCCAGGGCCCACGACCGGGCGCCGCAGCGCGACAAGCCGAACAACCAGTTTCCGAGCGAGACCATCATGTGGCTGGAGAACCGCCACCAGCAGATGCAGGTGGACCGCCACCAGTACGGCTGGAACGTGGGAAACCCCGGCCGGTCGACCTTCGTCCACATCGTCCACCAGGGGAAGACCAACTACGGCTTCGTGGACGGCCACGCCGAGACGCGGGCGTGGTACAGCGTGACGCCGGAGCTCCTCTCGGGCAACAACGGCGACTTCAAGTTTCCGAAGCTCAAGGACCTTCCGAAGCTGCAGTACAACGAGCGGTAAGGCGTCGGGCGAGCGTTCCGAGGGAACCGTTGGGCTCGTATCCCGCATGCGTGGTCGAGAAAGGTCGCGGCGTCGCTCGATGAGCGGGTGTGAACTGACGCGGCCCGGTGTCCGCCCGGGCCGACGGGTCGGCGGTGTTCGTCGCGGGCGTGAGCCTGCGGGAAGGACTACGGAAGCTGCGTCCTCGAGCCGTGGGCGTCCGCAGCACCGGGTGGGTCAGCGGCACACATCCTCGGGGAGTCGCCGAACCCGGAGGCGTGCGCGGTCGAGCCGGAGCCGCTTGGTCGGACGCTCCCGAACCCTTTCGGTCGAGCACCTGACAACAGTCCGGCCGTCCCGGTCCGCAGCGACAGACAGCGGCTGATGTTCTTCAAACATGGAGCGTGCGGGTATCCCGTTGGCGCGGCGACGACGGGGTCGTCCCCTTTCGCCCTCCTCATCGCTTCCCCTGTGAAGCGCCATCGCGGTCCGCTCGATGCCCTCCCGTCGGGAGTTCTCCCGTCGGGAGGTCGTCCTGTCTTCGGCGAGGACAACGGCCGAAGCTGGCATCCGCGTGACCGAGGCCTCGAACGCCGCTGACTCGGCGAAGCCACCTACCGGCCTCTTGGCCGTCGACTCTGTGGCCTCGGTCGGATGGATGCACCGAGCCGGCGATCGCTACGGAGCGATCGTCTCTCCGGCCTCGACGGTCTCCACCGCGTGGGAGCCCTCGGTCAGGACGACGTGCTGGTCCGCAGCGATCTTGTCAAAGCGCTGCGTCTTCCCCGAGGGCCAATGGACGACCAGGGTGTCCACGTGCTGGGCCTCGCCAAGGCCCAGATGGATGTTGGCCGGCTCCTGCGAGCGAAAGCCGTTCTGCGGGTACAGCTCCCGGACAACCTTTCGATTCTCAAGCCGGGCGACCACCCGGGCCCCAATGCCCAGTCGGTTGCTCTCGCGTCCCCGGAGGGAGACCGTCAGAGAATGCCGCGCTGGCAACCGATTCTCGTACAGGAGGAGCGGCCCCTTCGTGGCCTGGCGGACCACCAGGTCCATCCGCCCATCATGCGTGAAGTCCATCGGGACCACCGACCGTCCGTCCCCCTCGCTGTCGGCGGTGGTCAGGTGGCTGATATCCAGAAAGGTCTTCCCTCGGACGTTGAGGAACGTGCGGTTCGGCTCGAAGGCGCTGAGGTTCTCCTTCCGGAACAAGCTCCACGGATCGCCCACCCAGAACTCTCCGAGCTTTTTGTCGAGCTTCCCGGGCTTCGAGACCTTCGCCTGCCGATCGTTCGGCTGTGACACGACAGCCAACCAGAGACAATTTCATCCGTCCGGCTTACCTCGCTTTCGGCTCATGGCCCCCGCGGTCGCGTAGATGTCGAGGAAGCCGTCGTTGTTGATATCCGTGAATGCGGGGCCGAACGCCCAGCCCACGTCGCGCACCTCGCACCGGTCGCCGATGCGCTTGAACTTCCCGTCCCCGAGGTTCCGATAGAGGCGGCTGCCCGAGACCAGACGCCGGAGCTTGGCCATCACCTCCTTGGAGTACACGTCCGGCGGAATGTTGTCCATGATTCGGTTGCCCGCCTTCGAGTACATATTCGCGGTGTAGACGTCCACGTGACCGTCGTTGTCGATGTCCCCGCCGGCCACTCCCATCGTTCCGAACTCCCCGAGACGCTCCGTGAGATAGCGCTTCGCGAAGGTGCCGTCCCCCTCGTTCATCAAGAGCAGGCCGTCTCCGTATTCGTTGGGGACGTAGAGGTCGGGCCAGCGGTCGTTGTTCGCGTCGAACCAGAGGGCCGTGAAGCTCGACCGACCCCCGCCGCCCGCGCCGCTCGCCTCCGTCACGTCCTCGAATTCCCACCCGCCGACATTGCGGAGCAACTGGTTCCCCGAGGCCTCCGCCTGGTGTTCCTCGATCCAGCTCGCTCCCTTCTCCGGGTTGGTGATCCGAACCACATAAAGGTCCGTCCGCCCGTCCCGGTTGTAGTCGGCGGGGATGGCCCCGACCACAGGAAAGCGTGCGGGCTTCCCGACCGACCGCACGAGGGAGCCCAGGTTGGTCTCGACGCGTTGAAACGCCTCCCCACCTTGGTTCCGGAACACCTGCGCCATGCCTCGGCCGATGAGGGCGAAGTCTTCCCACCCGTCGTCGTCGATGTCGATGACGGTTGCCGTGACGGTCGGGTTGGGGAACTCGTAGTCGATCTTCGCGAACCGCCGGAAGCCGCCCGACGGTTTTCCCTCGTAAAGGGTCACCCTCTCGGAGCGGTACTCCGTCACCCACATGTCCGGACGGCCGTCCCGGTTGTAGTCCGTCGCGTAGATCCCGCCCGTGTGCATCATCCAGGCATCGTCTTTCATGTTGTCGTGGTAGCGTTTCGGCTGAATGCCGCGGGCTGTGGTCACGTTTTTGAAGAGGGGGCGGACCGCGGACGCCTTTTCGACCTCCTCGACCCGACTCTCGCGGAGCCACCCCGCCTCGCCGAGACGCTCCTCGGTCGGACGGTCCAGCTTCATCCGAAGCCAGATCACCACCTGACGGGGCTTCGTTTCACCGCCGCCCTGGATCCGAAGCCGGAAGCGACCCCGCCAGACGCCGTCGAGCTGACCCGGCTCCACCGGCCCGAGCGACCGGGCGCCGATCTCGATCGTCACGTGCTCCGCGGGGAAGGCTTTCCGATGGTCGAGCAGCCATTCGACGAACGCCGAGCGGTCGAGGGTCCGGTCCTCCGCATCGGAGTCCTTCCACCTCCACGCCGTCACCGCGGCGCTGTCGAAGCGGACGCGATCCGGCCTCGCCTCCATCCGTGCCTCGAAATCCGGACGGAAGAAGCGTCGCAGCGCCGCCGCGTCCGAGGCGCGAAGCGCCTTCTTGAACGGTCCCCACCCGTACTCGCTGAGGACGTTGTTGTGGTGCTCGATCCGCCAGATGTAGTTCTTCTGGTCCTCGCTGAGCGACAGTTCGTCTGTGCTCTCGCTGCCCGAGCCCTCGGCCGTTGCTTGCTTGGCCGGGGTGGCTTGGGAGTTCCCGTCGTCGGATGGCTTGGACGTGCTCGGCTCCGCGGCCGGCCCGCCGCTACCCGAGATGCGGATGAGGACGACGAGCACGCCGAGGAACGCGACGGCCAGCGTCAAGATTCCGGGGCGGTGGAGGGAGAGCTTCATCGATGAGATCTCCTCGAAGCTCGTCCACACATCGCGTGTGGTTCGCTCTCCTGTCGGCGTAGGCCTGCGCCGGCGGCTGCGTCCGCTGCCTCCCCCGCGACGAAGGGGCCGCGAGTGGTTCGGCCGACGCCGCCGGCTCGGTCGGATGAGCCCGACGAGGGCCGACACCGCTTCGCCTCGCCTCCGCCCGAGCAGGCGCCTGGCTGCTGCGGCGCCTGCCGGATCTTTCGGAACTCGGCAGCGGGTCCGCCGGCGGGTGGACCGGAGGGTGGGCCGCCGGCCGCGCCGGCCGCTCCTCCTTGTCCGACCCAGTTAGCGTCGTCCTTGAGACGCTGGAGCTGCGCGTCGTCGAGGGGTGGCTTGTGAAATTGATTGCCGTCGCGGGCGGACGCGACCAGCACCCTCTGGAAGCGGGGCGCCGCCTCCGCCGAGTCGTAGTTCTTCTTGATGTCCGGCGGGACTTTTTCGTAATAGCCCACGAAACGCTTGTTTTTGTTATCGCAGTTTCCGCAGCTGAAGAGGATGGCCCGGACGGCCTGGTTGCCGTTGGGGCTCTCGATCGGTGCCAGCTTGTCCGCGGAGTCCTTGAACAGCTCGCCCGTCCCGAGGTCGAGATACCACGCTTGCTGCACCTCCGCCGTCGCCCCACCGGGACCGCCCATTCCCTGGGTCACGATCCAGACGACGGCGGCGACCAGGATGACAATCGCACCTCCTGCGACCGCGGTCGGATTCGAGTTGATCCAGTCACGCAGCGCCATAGCGGATCCTTTCTAGAAATGCCCCGATTGGACCGAGAGCACCCATGCACCCATCCCGAAATCACGTCGGTCGGACCGTCCGTTGTGAGTTGATCCAAGATGTGCGCTCGTCTCGATCGGTCCGACCTCTCGCCGGGATCAGCTTATAGACACCAAATACCGTAAGGCGATACGCCTGTCAAACGCCAGCGATTCCGCAGGACCGTGCGATTCCCCCGCTCCGGCCCGACGTGGGCCCA
>CAZQQP010000324.1:0-4695 GCA_964595475.1 uncultured Planctomycetaceae bacterium
GATACTTAAAACCGACTCTGGTCGCCCGGACGGCCAGCCTTTCGTCCCGACCGCGGTCGCGAGCGGTCGGTCGTTCCCGGGCGACCCGGCCCGCTCTACGAAGGAGGCGCGAACCATGACGATCCGACAGGTGGCGGTCTACGGCTTGGTCCTCGGCGCGGTGGCCTGCGGCGGCGAGGAGCCGGCCGCAACGGAGGAAGGAACGAAGCCGTCCGAACAAGAGAAGACGGCGGACGGATCGGCTGCGGCGAAAGAGACGTCCGCGACAAAGCAGGACGACGCCGCGAAGGGGAACAGCGCCACGGACGCCGCCAACACGGCTGGGAAGCCGGCCGCGGCGAACGGCCGCGTCGGCGCCCCCGCCCTCGCGTCCCGCGTCCCGGGCGACGCCGTCCTCTACATCGGCTGGCAGGGGGCCGGCGAGATGGGCGGGCGCTACGAGGGAACCCACCTCTCCGCGGTCGCGAAGAGCGCCGGGGTGAAGAAGCTGTTTCGGGATACCTTCCCCGCCGCGATAGAGAAGCTGACGAAGAAGAGGCCGAAAGCGGGGCGGATGGCCCAGCTCGTCGGGGAGCTCTGCGACATCCTCTGGCGCCATCCGGTCGCGTTGTATTTCGGCGGGATCGCCGGTGGGAAGAAGGCCCCGCCCATGCCCAAGGCGGCGCTGTACGTGAAGGCCGGTGACGAGACGAAGGCGGTCGAGAAACAGGTGCGACGGCTGCTGAAGAGGGCGCCCGCTCCCGTCCACTTGTTCCGGCCGAAGGACGGCCTTCTCGTCCTGAGCGCCGTGCCGAAGAGCCAACTCCAAGGGCTCGTCGAGAAGGCGGGTTCCCTCGCCGAGACGGAGCGGTTCACCCAGACCATGGGGCGGCTCAACCAGAGCCCCGCGTTGGCGGCCTACGTGGACACGCAGCGGATCGTCGAGCAGGTGGACCGCCTCGCGGACCAGCAAGCGGACGGCGGCGGGTCGGGACCCAATCCGGCCCGGCTCTGGAAGAAGATCCGCGACGCGGTGAAGGTGAAGGGCATCCAGCGTGCCGGCTTCGCGGCGGGCTTCCACGGCAAGCGCTGGCAGACCACGGCCTTCATCCGGGCCCCGTCGCCGCGGAAGGGGCTCGCCCAGTTCCTCGAGGCGAAGCCGGTGACGGACGAGGCGTTGGGCCTCGTCCCCAAGAGCGCCGCGCTGGCGAGCGTCTGGCGGCTCGACCTCGCCACGCTGTACCAGCGCACGCGGGAGATCGTGGGGAGCGTCAACGAGCAGTGGGCGAAGCAGCTCGACCGGGCGGTTGCGACCGCTGAGAAGCAGGTGGGGCTCAATGTCGAGAAGGATCTGCTCGCCCCGCTTGGCAGCGAGTGGGTCTCCTACACGGACCGTCACGTCGCGGGGACGAGCGTGCTCGGCACCGTGGTCGTCAACCGCCTCAGCGACCCGGAGACATTCAAGAAGTCCGCCGGTCAGCTCGAGACCTTCGTCAACGCGGCGCTCCGCGGTCTGCTGAGCCAGGCGGACACGCCCACGAAGATCACGGTGCGGACGAAGCAATTCTCTTACGCGGACCAGACCATCCATTATCTCGCGATCCCCGCCATCGCCCCGTCGTGGGCGATCGCCGACGGCAAGCTGTACCTCGGCATGCAGCCGCAGGTGGTGGCGGGTGCTCTGGCCGCCGCGAAGCGGGACGGGGCGTCCATCACGGACAACGCGGAGTTCACCAAGCTGCGGAAGGCCCTCAGCGGGGGCCAGGCCACCAGCGCCGTGAGCTACATGGACCTGCAGCAGAAGGTGGACGACACGTATTCCTTCAACCTGATCTTCTCGCGCTATCTCACGGGCTTCGGCGATCTGTTCGGGGTGGACGCTCCGCCCCTTCTCATGCCGCCGCTTCCCGAGCTCCGCCCGCACCTCGGCCCGGCGATGAGCGTGGCGTGGCAGGACGAGAACGGGTTCTATTTCCGCGGCCGAAGTCCTTTCCCGCTGAGCACGGCCATGGCGACGGAGCAGGGCTGGGCGGTCGCGGAGCTGGCGCTGCTCGGAACCCTCCTCCCCGCGCTGCAGCAGGCCTCCGGCGCGGACATGTCGTTTCAGCCCGGAAGCGCCGCGGCGGAGCCGCCGAAGCAGCCGTCATCCAATTCGGACGCGCAGTGCATGAACCATCTCCGGCGCCTCGGCGCCGCGGCGTTCGCCTACCGCGCCGACCAGGGGAAGTACCCGCCGGACCTCGGGTCGCTCCTCCCCTACGCCGGCGGCGACGTGACCCTCTTCGACTGCCCGAATGACGACCGCAAGCCGCCCACGGGCGTCTCGGAGGAAAAGACCACGAAGTGGATCAACCAAAAGAGCGGCTACGTCTATCACAAGAAGGAGACCGTGCGCCTGCCGAGCAAGGTTCCCATGGTCCAGGACCGACCCGACAACCACTCGGCCGCCATCCACGTGGCCTTCTACGACGGCCACGTCGAGCGGATCACGAGCTCGCCCAAGCTCCAGAAGTATCGCCGGGCGGCGGAGCAAGCCGCGGAGTCCACCTCCGAGCCGCCGTCTTCCAAGAAGGCCGCGGACGGCTCGTGATGCCGCCCCATGCAGCCGACCACGGGTCCCCCGACCGCCAGTCGAAGCGCGCGTGCCAATTGGGGGCGTCACGCGGTGGCCTGAGGCAATGCCGCGACCTCGTTTCGCAGGTTCAGACCTCCTGACATACCCGCTGTGCGCCGGGAATTTTCGGGACCTTTCCGCCGGCCCATAACCAGAAGTCGTGAGGGGTGCCGTTCGCAGCTACAGCCCTCCACCCGCGGAAAATCCGGGGCCGACCTCGGCGTTCGGGCAAGGAGAGCGACGGCGACGAGCAGGGGAAGCCACCCGCCCGGTCCGGCCAAGCGGGCGGGGGTGTTTTTGCGCTCGCGGCGGTTCACCGACTCTCGTGGAGCTGTGGAGCGGACGGACCCCGTTCCGAGGGTTTTCCTACGCCTCCCACCCTCTCAGCTGCTTGAGGGCGGCGACCATCCGGCCTCGGCGCATCTCGAAAAGGGCGAACAGCGCCAGAAGTGCGAGGCCGAGGACGATGCCCGCGACCCACCAGAGCCACGTCCATCCGAGGCTGGCCGCGGCGTGCCAGACCATCGTCACCAGCGCCAGGACGAGAAACGCCGTGCCGAGGAGAAGGAACGAGCGAACCCGCAGCGCGATGCCCGTGAGGACGCCGAGGACCGAGAGGCCCGCGAGGACCATCGGAAGCCACGGCGACTCCGCCACGCCCGCGATGAAGATGTCGGCGGTCGACGAGACGTAGATCACGAGCAGGGCGGCGTATCGGATCGCGGCCATTTGCGTCGCGCTGAGGCGGCTTCGGTCGAGATGCGCCGCGAGAAGAACGGACAACGCTGCGGGGATGAGCCAGAGCTGGGGGTGATCGAGCAGACCGAGACCCTCGTGGCCGTGGAGGAAATACCAGAGGGCGCCGTTGGCGGCGAGCGCCCCCAGCACGCCCAGCCAGAAGGATCGCCGCGCCGCTGACAGCGCCGTGTAGACACCCGCCACCAGGGCCAGCTGCAGCGAGTAGTCCACGGACGAGCGAAGCGGGGCGAGGGATCCGCTCAGCCAGAACCCGACCGTCGGGAGAAGGGGCAGGAGCGCCGCGGTCCGCTCGAGCGGCTCGGCCAGGACCGTACGCTGCTGTCGGTGGAAGAGCTCGCCCAGCCCCACGCCGACGAAGGCCACGGTGACGACGATGAGCGGCCAGTACTCCGCGAGCAGGCCGCTGAACAGCCACGGCATGGTGAGCCGAATATGCGCGAGGAGGAGCGACGCGGCGATCTCGGCGGCGTAGACGTAGCCACGGCGGCCGCGTTCGGTCAGGCCCAGCGGATCCCGTCCCGGGGTGATCGCGAGGAGGATCGCGCCGACCGTCAGCGCCGCGAGGGTCGCCGCGACCACCAGGACGCCCGGCCACGGCGTCCGGAGCTTGGTCGCAAGGAGCTCGCTGGCGATCTCCGCACCGAGGACGAACAGGAGCGAGAGCACCACTCCCGCTGACAGCAGCGGCAGCGCCCGACGGATCGCGTGCCCCCACCCGCCGCTCGGGCCGACCGACAGCCGGCGAGAGCTGGCGAGCCCGAATCCGCTTCCGCACACGGCGGCAGTGGCTGCCACCACCAGCACCCCGCGTTGCCAGGCGGTATCGAACACACCACCGGGGTCCACCCACGACCACGCCCACGCGACCGACCCCGCCACTCCCAGCCAGATCGCCAATGCCCGGTCCTGCGCCGTCGGTCGACACGCTACGACCAGGGCGACCGCGAGGCCTTGTCCCACCGCCACCGTCGCGGCGACCAGGCGGACGAAGCATCGCAACGTCGGAGTCGTCCCGAGCGCTTCCGGGCCGAATCGCAGAGAGATCCAGATCGCCCCGGTGACCACCCCTACGGAGCCAGCCGTCTGCAGAAGAACCAAGGGATCGAGCCGAGAAGGCGTCACCTGCGCGTTCCCATCGCGCGACTGGGGGTCCCCTCGGGGACGCACTCTCCGTCCTTCCCCGTCCGTGCCTCGTCCATCGTCCGTGGACCCACCCGTCGACGAAGGACGAGCACGGATCGACGCGACCCCACCGACTGACAGGCAATACGTCCCATGCCAGACCACCAGCCACCAGCTCAGCCACTCCCCGCTGAGCGGGATCCGCTCGAGCACGAGGGAGC
>CAZQQP010000325.1:0-4648 GCA_964595475.1 uncultured Planctomycetaceae bacterium
CTCCCCGGCTCGTGCCGTTCCGCTTCGTGCGCCTGGCCTGTCCCGAGCGGCTTTCCTTATCGCCGGATCCGCCCTCTTCTTGCGACGGCGCGGACCCCGTGCGCTCGAGCCGGATCTCCACTGAGCCGCTCAATGCGTTGCCCGCGGACACCGTCTGGAGCAGCGCGGCGTTGCCCCGACCCTGCTGGTTGAGATTGTGGGCGTTGGGCGACGCCGTTTGGGGTGCGACCGTGAACCACGGGGCGTCGGCGGCGTGGCGGACCACGGTGTGGGAGAACTCGTTCGTACCGGTGAGCGAGACTCGGATGCCCGCGCCGCGAAAGTCGATGCGGGTGGGAGCGGCCACGGTGCCGTAGTAGATGCGCTGACCCGTGAGGTTGTCGAGCGACCCGAAGCCGCCCGCCGGGTCGTCGAGGGTGACGAGCTCGCCCGTGGGAAGGCCGTCGTCGTCCGTTTCCATCCGCGCCTCGGCGGGCACCGTCACGTGGATCTTGCTGGGGTCCACGACCTTGCGGAAGGCGGGGTGGATGCCGAAGCTGAACGGGACGGGCCGGTTCGAGCCCTTGTTCGAGCCCTTGTTGGCCACGGTGTACTCCCACCGGACCGCTCCGTCCCGCACGCCGATGCTCAGCCGGAGCACGTGGGTCAGGGGGAACAGCGCGTAGTGCTTGGTCCCGGGCTCGAACGGGAGCTCGAGGTTGACCACGGTCTCGTTGAGGCCTTCGTCCACCCCGACGACGCGCCAGTTCGCGTCGTGGACGAGGCCGTGGCGAAAGTCGTCGCCCGCGTTGGCCGGAAAGCGAAAGGTCATGTCGCGAAACTGAAACGTGCGGCCGCCGACGCGGTTGGAAGTGGGATAGACGATGGAGACGCCCGTCGCGAACGGCGGTGCCTCGAGGGAGTCGGGAGCGCGTAGCACCTCCACCCCCGCGTGCTCGATGGAGATGACCTTCGCGCCCGCCTCCGGCACCAAACGGACGCGGGTCTGACCCCGCTCGATGGTGTAGGTTCGGCTGCCCGCCTCGAAGGAGGCGGATTTCTCCACCGTGGGCCCGCAGCCGACCGCGGTGAAGCCGACCGTGAGCAATCCAAGCAGGAAGAGCCGTCGCATATTGGATTCCTTGTTTCTGGCTATCGGGAGTACGTCCCGATGAGCTCGGCCTCCCCGAGGACGTTCCCCTGCATCGCCCCGAGGACATCCGCCTTGGTCGCGCCGGGCGTGAGGTCCAACGGGGCGTCGAGCGCGTAGAGCTTGAAGTGGTAGTGGTGCACGCCGTGGCCCGGCGGCGGCGCCGGCCCGCCATAGCCCGTCTTCCCGAACGAGTTGGTCCCCTGCGCCGCTCCCGTGGGTTGGCCGGGCCTCTCGACCTTGGCAACGCCCTCCGGCAGCGAAGTGGTCCCGTCGGGGATGTTGTAGATGACCCAATGAACGAAGGGCTCCGCGATCGGCGCGTCGGGGTCGTCACAGATCAGCGCGAAGCTCTGGGTGCCCGGGGGGGCGTCCTGCCAGCTCAGCGGCGGCGAGACGTCTTGTCCCTCCGCGGTGTACGGATCGGGAATCCGGGCGTTGGGGTCGAAGGCTTGGCTCGTCAGCTGCATCCATCTCCTCCTTATAGTGGGCGTCCGCACGGCGTCGCGAGCCCATCCCCGCGGCGGACGAGGTCTTCCGGATCAGTCCTCCGGCGGCTTCTTCGCCTCCATCCACGGCATGAGGCCCCGAAGACGACGGCCCGTCGTCTCCAAGCCGTGGTCGCGGTCCGCCTCGTAGAGCTCGCGGAAGCGGTGGAGGCCGCTTTCGTACTCCTCCCGCCAGCCGCGGGCGAAGGAGCCGTCTTGGATGGCCGCCAGTGCTTTCCTCATATTTTCCTTCACGTGGTCGTCGACGACGGTAGGGCCGACCAGCATGTCGCCCCATTGGGCCGTGTTGGAGACGGAGTACCGCATGTACTCCAGGCCGCCCTGGTAGACCAGGTCGACGATGAGCTTCAGCTCGTGGCACACCTCGAAGTAGGCCATCTCCTCCGGGTAGCCCGCCTCGACCAGCGTCTCGAAGCTCTTTTTCAGCAGGCTGCTGACGCCGCCGCAAAGGACGCACTGCTCCCCGAACAAGTCCGTTTCGCACTCGTCCTGGAAGGTGGTGACCAGCGAGCCGGCGCGGGCCCCGCCGATCGCGATCGACCAGGCGAGGGCCTGATCGCGGGCGTCGCCGGTGGCGTCCTGCTCGACCGCGATGAGGGTGGGCACGCCACCGCCCCGCTGGTGCTCGCTGCGGAGGAGATGGCCGGGCCCCTTCGGCGCCACCATGATCACGTTAACGGTGGACGGCGGGATGATCGTCTTGTAGTGGATGTTGAAGCCGTGGGTGAAGCAGAGCGTCTGGCCGTCCCGGAGGTGCGGCCGGATCTTCTCCTCGTAGACCTTCGGCTGGACCTCGTCGGGCAGCGTGATCAGGAGCATGTCGGCCTGCTGCACCGCATCCTCGACGGACATCGGCTCGAAGCCGTGCTCCATGGCGGCGCGGCCGTTGGCCGACTCCCGCCGGTTGGCCACGATGACGTGGAGGCCCGCCTCCCGGGCGTTGAGACCGTGGGCGTGGCCCTGTGAGCCGAAGCCGATGACCGCGGTGGTCTTGTTCTGGAGCGGGCCGAGGGACCCGTCGCCCTCGTAAAGAATCTCGATGGCCATGGGAAGCCTCCTGTTAATGGGCCCGAAACTAGCCCCGCCCGGTGCGCCCGTCAAACAAGGGGTGCGGACACCGGGGCCGGTGATGTCGACCGGTCGAGCGGCATAGGATCGACCGCTTTCCGGGAGGCATCGGCCGGACGTGATGCCCCGATCTCGGAACCGGTCCCAGGGCCATGAACGTCGTGCTCTTCGGCTATCGCGCCTGCGGGAAGACGACGGTGGGCCAAGCGCTCGCCGCCCGTCTCCGCTACACCTTTCTCGATACCGACCAGCGGACGTGCGAGCGGCTCGGGAACCGCTCCATCGCCCAGGTGTGGGAGGAGCTCGGCGAGCCGGTCTGGCGCGAGACCGAGTGCGATATGACGGCCGAGGTGCTCGAAGGGGATCGGCAGGTGATCGCCCTCGGGGGAGGCACCCTGATGCAGCCGCGTGCCCGAGAGGCGGTCGAGCGGGCCGTCGCCGCGCGGGTCTACCTCAAGTGCGAGCCGGCGGAGCTGCTGCGGCGGATCCGGAGTGATCCGGCCTCCGCCGCGACCCGCCCCAACCTCACGGGACTCGGCGGCGGCCGCGAGGAGATCGAGCGCATGCTGCAGGAGCGCGAGCCGGTCTACGAGGCGGTCGCGGACACGGTAATCGACGCGACCCGGGAGCCGCCGGAGAAGGTGGTGGAGAGGATCCGGGCGTCGCTGCTCCCGGAATAGTCGGCGATCGGGTTCTGCTCTGGACCGACCGCGTCCGAGAGAACCTCAGACCTCCTGACATGCCCGCTGTGAGCCCGGAGTTTTCGGGACCGTTCCGCCGGCCCGTGACCCGAAGTCGTGAGGGGTGCAGGTCGCACCGACCTCGCGAGGGTAAAGCTCCCGTGACGGCCGGCGGGCGCCTGTCACTCCGGCGAGGTCGCGGACCGAGGATTGCCCCCCGCCCGCTCACCCCGAAGCGCCGAGAAGAGAAAGACGCCGGCGAGCGCGACCAGCCAGCCCACGGCGGCGGGAAGAGCCAACAGGAGCATGTTCAGCGTCGCGGCTCGCCCGCTCAGCATCGCCTGACCACCCCACGCTAGCAGCCCGAGCAGCGCGATCCCGACTGTGGTCAGGAAGGCGAGGAGCGGGTAGACCGCCTCCAGAAGCTTTCGGAAGAGCTGCGGAATGCGGCTCCGGCCGCGCTGCGGTCCCGCGTCTCCTTCTTGGCCCGACGCGGTGAAGAGCCCGGTGTGCACCGCGACGACCTCGTCGACCACGCCGAAGGCGGGGAGGATCAGGACGTAGACCGTGGGGTGCCGGTAGAACCAGAAGAAGCGCGCGAACCGAATCGGATCGCCGCCGACGGCCGGATCGAACACGCCTACGTGGAGCACCCGGTCCGCGACGGCCAATACCAGGGCGACAGCGAGGACGGGCACCGCGAGGAGCTCCACGGCCGCCGTCGCGTACAGGGCCGACGCGAACGGCGGCATCCGCCGCCAGGGGATCGCCGAGGCCGGCGGGCGGTGCATCGTCACAATGAAATTGAGCCCCGTCAGCCCGGCGCTCGTGCCGAGGAGGAACACACCCGCGACGGCCGGAACGACACCCCCTGCGGCGTCTCCCTCGGGGCGGTCCGCATAGGGGTCGTACAACGTCCACCCGCTCCCCATCCCCGTCACGGCGATCGCGGCCAACAAGAACACGGCCGCGGCGACCGAGAGATGCCACGCGAAACGGTTGAGCCGCGGCCACGCGACGTTGCTCGCCCCGACGGCCCTGGGCAAGAGGACAAGGCCCCGGACCTTTTCGAACATGGTTGCTTTCCGGGACGAGACGAGCCTCGCAGGCCGCCGGACCTACGATGCCAACCGCGCCGGCCGGAGCTGCGGTGGTTGGAGCGGCTCGGACAATCCTCCGTTCCCCTCGATCGGGTGCACACGACGCGTACGATCGCCTCGCCTGCAGACTGCCACGGACGTGGCGAAAGCGACAGCAGGATT
>CAZQQP010000326.1:0-4624 GCA_964595475.1 uncultured Planctomycetaceae bacterium
GTGGACGAGGCCGCCGCGGCCGAGCCGCCGACGCCGCCGGAGCCCGCAGCACGAGCAGGAGCGGCCCGGCGGGAGGAAGCGCCCTCGGAGCATCGAGGGCGACGGGCCGGTGGACTGGCCGGCGAGGGCCCGCCTCGCGGTGGGTCTCTTTCTCTCCGCCGCCGCGACCGGGGCGATCGCCCTCTTGCTCTGGACGGGGCTCGAGCGGGTCCCCGAGGAGCCGCCCGACACCCGCGAGCGGCGGAGCGGCGAGACGGCCGTCGACGGCTCGGAGAATGCCCGGCGACCCGGGAATCGGGGTGCCGGCGAAAGCGCCGGCGCGAAGACGGAGCGGTCCGGACCCACGGCCCGCTCCGAGAAGGAACAGGCACCCGACACACCCGACACGCCGGAGACGCTCTCGCCGACGCCCGATCCGCCGGACGCTCCCGCGTCCGCTGAGACAAGCGAACCGGAACAAGCTCCTCCCCCCGAGCGATTCGAGGCGTACGTCCCGGGCCGTACCGACGGCACGACGGAAACACGCCCCTCCCCCACGACCTATCACTCGGTCCGCCTCCTCGCGGATCAGTGGGTCACCATTCCCGGCGGGGGGAAGATCCTCGGAGTCGATCCCGCCGAGACGTACGACACGGCGACCGAAAAGGAGGAACAGGCCGTCAAGGTCATCCGCACGGGCGATAGCCTCGGCCAGACGTCGCTCGGCCGGCTCCGCTTCGAGCGCGACGGCGACGCCCGTCGCGTGCGGTGGTCGCCGTCGTCGGGCTACGCCCCCGGCAAGGGCGAGGCACTGCGTCTCCTGCTCTCCCACCCCGACGACGGACACGCGACGGTGCTCTTCCTCGGCGAGCCGACCCCGACCACGGTGACGTTGGAGCTCCACGCGCCCTTCGCCGCGATCCAAGGCGTCCGACGGGTGGCCGCCGTCGAGTCGGCGGAGGGCACGCTCGAGAAGAAGACCACCGACGAAGGCCGCGCTCGCTTCGTCCTCGACCGGAGCGAGGAGAAGGGCTTCGCCCTTCGCCTGACACACTTCCCCGAGGCCCCCGCCGCCGTCCTCACCGTGCGGACGCCCGCCCTCGACCGCCTCCGAAAGGACGTCCGCTCCCTCGCCACCCGCCTCGCGGCCGGCCCGACCGAGGCGACGCTTCGGCGGAAGATCGAGCGGCTCGACGCCGATGTGACCCGGGAGACGGTGAAGCTGCGGAACCGCCGGAAGCAGCTCGACAAGCGCCGGGAGCGGACGCGGAAGCTGCGCCAGCGGCGCAACAATCTCCAGAAGAAGCGAGAGGCGGTCGCCCGCGCCGTCGAGGCGACCGGTCCGCTCGCGCTGCTCGACCGCTTCCGGGTGCCGCTCCGAAAGGTCACGCTTCGCGTACCGCACGGCGGCCGCGCACCGGAGCTTGCCGATGACGGAGGCTGAGGACATCCGCCGCCGCCTCGCCCACGCCCTCGAGGCGTCCGCCGGGGAGGAGCCGGAGCGGCCGGAGACGCTGGTGGCCGCGTACAACCGCGTGGTGGACGCGGTCAACGGCCGTCTCGCCCGCTGCACGGCGTGGCTCCGCCGCGGCCTCCTCACCGAGGCCCTCTACGAGGCCGAGCTCCCTCCGCCGGTCCTCGAGGAAGCGGCCACCCTCGAGGGACCGGAGCGGCGGGCGTGGGCGGAGCGTTGTCGGGAGGTCGGCCTCGGTCCGCTCCGCCGTCTCGACCGCGACGCCGCCCACGAGATCAACCGCGCCTACGTCACGGAACAGATCCTCCGGAAGCCGCTCCGCGCCCACCGCCGTCTCGCCCTCGGCCACGGGCCGCTCCGTCACCGCATCGACGTGGTCCGCACGCTCCTCCACGGCGACCCGGACAACCCCGCGTGGCGGGAGGACCTCGCCACGCTCGAGCGGGCCCGCCACAAGGAGATCGACCGGGCGTCGTCGGCCGCCGCGGCGGACCGCGACGTGGCCACGCTCGAGGCCCTCCACCGCGAGGTCACCGCGTCGCCGTGGGCGGAGCCGCCCTCCAAGACGCTGCGGGAGACCGTCGCGGACCGGCTCGCGGAGGCCCGCTCCGCGGCGGCGCGAGACCAGCTTCCCGCCGTCGCGGAGGCGATCCAGGCGGCCCACGACGCGGGCGACTTCCGCCGGGCCGGGGCGCTGCTCGGTCAGTGGGATGAGCTCCGTCACCACGTCCGTGACGCCGCGGAGGTCGACCCGCAGCGTGCCGCGACGGTCGAGGCGGTGCGGCAGTGGGCGGACCAGGCCCAGGCGGAGGACGACCAGCGGCGGGCCTTCGACCAGGCCCGCGAGGCGTTCGAGCGGGCGCTCGAGGAGGAGAACATCGGCGACCTCGACCGCCGGTGGACCCACCTCACCCGCTTCGAACGGCCCATGCCCACCATGCTCCGCCGCCGCTACGCGTCGCGCCGGGCGGAGGCGGACCTCGAGCGGAGCCGTCGCTTTCGCCTGACCCTCGTCGGCGCCGTCGGCGGGCTCTGCCTCCTCGGCGGCCTCGTCGGCTTTCTCGTTTACAGCCAGATGCGCTATCAGCTCGTCCAGGACTGGAAGGGCCAGATCCAGTCGGCCATCGACGACGGCGACTGGCGGTCGGCGGACGCCCTCCTCGAGGAGCTCGCGAAGAAGCACCCGGACATCCGCCGGCGGCCGGGCATCCGCCGCCTGCGGGACCGGGTGGACGAGGGCCTGGCGAAGCAGAAGCGCCGGCGGAAGCGCTTCCAGGAGCTCCTCGCCCAGGCCCGCGACGCCGGCGTGAAGCATCCGGCCCGGAAGGCGCTGAAGCGGGCCGAGGCGCTCGCGGCGACGGAGAAACAGAAGATGGCGGTGGCCAAGCTCCGCGACCGAATTCGCCAGGCGGAGCGAGCCGCCCAGAAGAAGCGGGACAAGGCCTTCACGTCCGCGTTGGCGGACCTCCGCAGCCGCTTCGAGCGGCTCCAAAAGCGGCACGAGCGGACGGACGAGGACCTGACCGAGCCGCTGGAGCGGCTCTCCGCGGACCTCCGCGACCTCCTGGAGACGGAGGGCGTCTCCGACCCGCTCCGCGGGCCGGCCGAGGCGCTGCACGCCTCCGTCCGCACGCTGCTCGAGAAGGAGCGGGCGGCCCGTCGCCGCCGCCGCGCGGTCGCGAAGGCGCTGAAGGCGGTCCGCACCGCCGCGGACGACCCGTCCACGCTCGCCAAGCGCCTCCGCGCCTTCGCGAAGAAGTACCCCGACCACCGCCACGCCTCGGACTTCCGCGCCGCCGCGGCCGCGGCAAACGCCTGGAAGGCGATCGCGGCATTCAACGAGACCTTCCCGTCCCGCCCGCTCCAAGGCATCGAGACGAAGGCGGACGCGACGGCGGCGCTGAAGAAAGTGGAGAAGTATCTAAAAGCCCATCCGTCGAGCCCCTACCGCCCGCCGCTCGAGACGTATCGCGGCTACCTCCGCCGGGCGGAGACCGCCCTCGCCCCGGCGAACGCGCCGACCCACGCCGACGGCCGCGTGCAGCGGCTGCTCTCTCACCCGCTGATGGACGGCCTCTACGTCCTCGTCGACCGCAACGGCCGCCGCTACTACCTCCGCGAGGACGAGGCGCCGAAGGACGTGGGCGGCGGCACGGTCGCGGTGGAGTGCATCACCAAGGCGGAGCAGGCGTCGGGGGAGAAGGAGCCCTCCCGCAAGCTCGTACCGAAGAAGCGTCTCGAGAGCCTCGACCCGCGGCCCGCGCCGCAGTCCCGCTTCGTGGAGAAGGCGATGGCGGAGCTGGAGAAGGACCGCGCCTGGGAGACCCGCCACCTCCACCTCTGCCGGCTGGCCATGGAGGTCGAGCACATGCACCCCGTGGTCCGTCTCACCACGCTCCGCGAGCTGCTCGCCGTGGCGCTCCAACGCGACTGGCTCGACCGCCAGAGCCTCGTCGACTGGCTCGACCGGGCGCGGGCGGTGAGCCGCGACGTCGACTGGATGGACCCGTCGGACGAGCGGGCGCAGAAGGCCACCCGCGCCGCGGAGAAGCTCCTGAAGAAGCTCCCCTCCTTCTCGAAGCTCATCGAGGAGGTAATGCGTCGCCGGGAGGAGCTCGCCCGGAAGCTCCGTCCGCGACCGCCCGTGGGCCTCCTCTGGCGCGCCGACGACGGCCTGACCTTGGTCCCGTCCGACGCGTCGGGACGGGGCACGCTCCACGCCGTGGACCCGACCGCCGACCCGACCACGTTCACGCGGGTCGGCCGCCTCCGCGACGGCGGCGTCGCCTGGTCCGACGCCGCAGCGGACCAACCCACCGGCACGCTGGTGTTCCTCGGTGCGAAGTCCCCCGTCCCGTCCGCGGAGGCCCGCCGATGACCGACACCCCGCTCTACGTCCGCTTCCGCGGCCGCCTGACCGGCCCGTACCCGGAGGAGACCCTCCACGACATGGTGCGGCGGGGCCAGCTCACACCCCTCCACGAGCTCTCCGCCGACCGCCGCCGCTGGTGGCCCGCCGCCCGCTCCGAGACACTCTTCCCCGACGAGCAGGCGACCGCGTCCGCTTCGCCGTCGACCGACGAGACGCCAGCGGAGGAGCCGACCGTTACGCTCGACGAGACCGAGACGGAGCCACCGGACCTTCCCCGAGACGACACCGAGCCGGTCACC
>CAZQQP010000327.1:0-4612 GCA_964595475.1 uncultured Planctomycetaceae bacterium
GGAGGGCTTCTCGGCGATGGGGTTTGGCTTTCTGGAGGTGGGCTCGGTCTCGGAAGGACCGTCCGAGGGCAATCGCCAGCGGCCACGCCTCTGGCGGCTTCCCGCCGACGAGGCCACAGCGGTGTACTACGGCGTGCCCAACGACGGCGCCGCCGCCGTGTCGGGTCGGCTCTCGAGGGTGGCCCGGCCGATCCCGGTCGGGGCGAACCTCGTGGAGACCAACACGGGCGAGCAGTCGTCGGTCTCGGCGGTCATCGGCGAGCTCGTCCGCGCCGCGGGTCGCTTCGTCGGGGTGGCCGACCATCTCGTCCTGAATCTGAACTGCCCGAACACCGCCGGTGGGGAGAGTCCCTTCGATGCGCCGGAGTCCCTTCGGGCGCTGCTCGAGGGCCTCGCCGCCCATGAGAGCCTCCCTCCGGTGTTTCTGAAGGTCGCGGCGACGACCGATCCGGACCGAATCGATCGCACCCTTCAGACGGCCGAGCCTTTCCAGCAGGTCCGGGGCATCGTCTTCAATCTCCCCCCGGGCAACCCCTTCGGCGCCTTGCGGACACCCCCCTCCGTTTTGTCGCAGGTGCGCGGCTCCATCTCCGGTCCTCCGTCGCATCGGCTGCTGCGGGAAACGGTGGGAGCCTGGTATCGGCGGATCGATCCCCGTCGCTTCGACCTGGTCGGTGCTGGGGGCATCCGCTCCCCGGCCGACGCCTACGCGATGATCCGCCTCGGCGCCTCCACCGTGCAGGTGTATACCGCGCTGGTTTATCACGGGCCCGGCCTCGTCAAGGCGATCAACCGCGGCCTCAGCGATCTCCTCCGACGCGACAGCCTCGGCAGCGTCCAAGAGGCGGTCGGGGTGGACGCCGCTCGACCGCACGCCGTGGGGTCGGCGGGCTGACGCCCTCGGCCGCCCGGGCGTGATGTCTCAAGCCTGGCTGTGAAGGGGGAGGCAAGCTGTCAACCGTTGGTCCGACGGGCCTCGATGTCACGCCGGGCCTCGAGGACCGCCGCGTCCGCCGGCTCCGGAACCATGTCGAGGGCCGCGATCGCCTCGTCCCATCGTTCTTGCCGAGCGAGCACCCGCGCCAAGCCCAGCGCCGCGGCCGTTCCCGCTCCGCTGTCGAGAGCGGCGAGATATGCGGCGTGGGCGCGGTCGAGGTCGTCGAGGACCTCCTCATTGAACGACGCGAGCGCCATGTGCGCATCCGTGTAGCCCGGGTCGACCCGCGTGGCCGCCTCGAGGGAAAGACGGACGTCCTCGGCCGTGTAGGGACCTTCCGGGAAGAGCTGGATGAGCTGGGCTCGCACCATCCAGAAGGCGGAAACGTGCGGACACTTCTCCACGGCGTGCTCGACGAGCGTCATGAGCTCCGCGGAGGGCGGCTCGTCGTCCGTCGGCCACCGCCGGTGGATATGCCTGAGCAACTCCGAGACGTCGCGCCACGGATCGTCGAGGCCCAAGCCGAGCAATCGCACGCCTTTCCGAGAACCAACGGGGCCATCCCGCGTGGGCGCGACGGACCCTCGCACGCCCGCCTCCGCCGCGCTATTCGCCCTCCCACGACTCGCCCCGTCGTCCCTCGTGCCACCGACGAACGAAGGCCGCGTAGTCCGCCTCCGTATCGATTCCGCGGTGGCGAACCACGGTCCTCGCGATCCCGATCGGGTGGCCGTGCTCGAGGGCCCGGAGCTGCTCGAGATGCTCGGCGCGCTCGGCCGGCGTGGCCGGTAGCCCGACGTACTCGCTAAGGAACGTGAAGCGGTAGGCGTAGAGGCCGGGGTGTTTCAGCCTCTGCGGGGCCGCGTCCCTCCCGAAGGGAATCGCCGCCCGGCTGAAGTACAGCGCCCGCTCCCTCTGGTCGACGACCACCTTCACGAGGTTGGGATCGTCCGGCTCCTCCTCGGTGTCGAAGGGGGAGGCGAGCGTCGCCATCGGCTCCGTGCCCGCTTCGAGCCGCTCGACGAGACGGTCGATCACTTCGGGGTCGATCTCCGGCTCGTCGCCCTGCACGTTGACCACGGCCTCCGCTTGCTCGTCGATCCTCGCCGCGGCCTCGGCGATGCGCGACGTGCCGTTGGGGTGGTCCTCGCTCGTGAGAATCGCCCGCGCTCCGTGCGCGACGACCGCCTCCGCGATCCGACGGTCGTCCGTTGCCACCACGGTGGACCGAACCTTTCTTGCTCTCGCGGCCTGGTCGAGGACATGACAGACGAGCGGCTTTCCCGTGCGGTCGAGCAGCGGCTTCCCCGGCAGACGCTGGGCGCCGAAACGTGCCGGGATGATCGCGACGGCCTCCACGGGCTTACCCTCGTCGTGGATCCATCAGCCGGTGGCCGCCTGCCCCGACGCCTCGTTTCGCAGCTCCTCGATGAGCTTCCGAATGCTGTCCACCCGCTGGCGGATGTCCCGATAGTTGATGTTGGTCTGGGCGATGGAGGAGCCGATGTCCGCCGCTTCCTGAGCCGGCTCGAGCGCCCGCTCTTGTCGGGCCTTCTGCTCGAGCGCTTCCATCTTGAAGTACCTCAGGTCGAGGCCGAGCTTGTCGTCGGCCTGCGGGTTCTCCTTGATGCCGCGCTCGAAGGTGTCGATCGCCTCGTCGTACCACCCCTTCCGGTAGAAGGCCTCGCCGAGGTAGCGGAGCGACGCGATGCGGTGCTTCGCGACCGACATCGCCTCCTGGAAGCTGGCGATGGCGTTGTCGTAGTCGCCCACGATCAGCTGACGGCGGCCGAGCTGATACCGGATGGACATGTCGGTGGGGTAGCTGCGGGCTCGCTCTTCGTACTCGCGAGCCTCGAACTGCACCTGTTCGTTCGCGACCCGCTTCAGCTCCTCCTGGAGGTCGGTGCGGTTGGGCTCCTGATTCAGCTGCTGGCGAAGCGTCCGGAGCTTCCGCTTGTACTGCTTCATCCGGATGTCGCCGATCTGCCACTTGAAGCGGTACTCGTTCGTGTTCTCGTAGGCCTGCTGCAGCAGCTGGACGGCCTCTTCCTCGCTCTCCTCCTCCTCCTTCTGGGTCAGCGCCCGGACCAGCTTCATCAGCCGGTCGTAGTCCTCGGGGTTGGCCTGAGACTCGGCGCGGGCACGCTCGATCGTCGCCTCCGCGCTGGTATCGCTCTGAGAGAGCGACTCGTCTTGCTCGAGCGCTCGCTGCTTGTCCTCGTCCCGCACGGACTGGCGAAAGTCCCCCTCCTCCCCGTAGCGGCCCATCATCATGGTCCGCTCGGCGTCGAGGTTCTTCACCTCGTTGAGGAGATTGCCGTCGTTCGGGTCGAGGCTCAGCGCGGCGTTGCACGCCTCCACCGCCTTGTCGTACGCCTCGATCTGCTTGTAGAGATCGCGAATCTTGAGGTAGGTTTGCTTGGTCGGACGCTTCTGCGCCCGGACCGCCGCGAGCGCGAAAGTGCCCGCCCAGTACGCGACTTCCTCGAACCCGGCGTTCGCGGCATGCTCCATGACGGCGAGCGGCAGCGAGCCGTCCGAGGGGTTCTTGGCCCAGAGGTACTCGGCGCCGAGCATGCGCTCGAGCGGGGTCTTCCCTCGGCTATGCTTGTTCCGCTCCATCATCCCCCCGGGCTTCCCGCCGGCCACCTTCCGCTTCATCCCCACCTGGCGAAGGGCCTCGTGATTTTCAAGCGACTCCGGATCGTGACGGAGCCCGTTGATGTAGCACTCGATGGCGTAGTCGTAGTTTCTCGTGTCCGCGACCGTTCGAGCATATTCGAAGAAGCGACGAGCCTTCCGCGGGTCGGACTTGGGCTCTTGGCTGTCGCCTTGTTGCTGCGTCGCGGGAGGAGGGGCCGTGCTGGAAGCCGCTTCGCCGGAGGCGCCCGAGTCCGCCCCGGCTCCTTGCTTCTTTTTGAACGGGTTCCACATGGGGAAGCCTTCGGTTCGGCTCCGATCGGAAAAGTGGTCGGGTCCACCGCTCCCAAACGCCCGCGACGGTCACTCTAGCTCGTGGGGCCCTCCTGTCAACAAAATAGGAGCATTGGGGAGAGAGCGTGGCCGTCGTACAATAGCGAGATGCACTTGGACCCGAAGCGACTGGAGATGGTCTGCTATCCGGCGCCCGTGCTTCGCGAGCCGACGCGGCCGATCGAGCGGGTGGACCAGCGCGTGCATGCGGTGGTCTCGCGGATGCTTCGGCTGATGCGGGACCACCAGGGCATCGGCCTCGCGGCGCCTCAGGTGGGCTTGCCGTGGCGCCTGTTCGTGGCGAACCCGACCGGTGAAGCGGACGGCGACCAGGTCTTCATCAACCCACGCTTATCTCAGGCGGGCGACGAGACGGTGACGGACGAGGAAGGGTGTCTCTCATTGCCCGGTGTGCGCTGCCAGGTGGAGCGGGCGGCGGAGATCGGCATCGAGGCCACGGACCTCTCCGGAGCGCCGGTGGAGGGTCGGGGGAGCGGGCTGGAGGCCCGGGTGTGGCAGCACGAGACGGATCACCTCGACGGCGTCCTCATCCTCGACCACATGGGCCCGATGGACCGGCTGTCGAACTACCGCGTGCTGAAGGAGCTCGAGGAGCGATACCGCACGGCCGGCACATAGGACGTGGCGGTAAGTAGGCGGAAAAGAATAAGTTGAGCCTATTCATCGGTGCCAAGGCGG
>CAZQQP010000328.1:0-4222 GCA_964595475.1 uncultured Planctomycetaceae bacterium
AACCCGTCTGGGCGGGGCCGCCGGTCGGTCGGCGTGACGGGCCCGTCGCCCCCGGTTGTCGCCCCCGGTCGACGGCAGCGAGATGGACGAGAGCTCGCTCTCCACGGCGTCGAGCTCCCGTTGCAGCCGCGCTCGCTTCTCCTCGAGACCACGCCGGCGGCGGTCGAGCTCCTCGCTGAGCTCCGCCGCCGAGATGCTTTTGAGATCCTTCCTGGCCATGACAACTCCTCGCAATCGAACTGCTTACAACCTCCGGAAGCCGATGATTGTACGGAGGTGGTGGCCGCGATCACGGCCCGGTCCGATGAATTCGCCGCGGTTGCGGGCGAGCGGGTCTTTACGGTAGGGGTGGCCCGGCGGTTCGCGCCGCACGCGGATCGGGGCAAGCAGCGGAGGATGCCGCCGCGGCGGGCGACAGCGAGCGGGCGGATGCCCTCAGGCGCCCACCGCTTCGGTGTCGGTTGTCGTGGCGTCCGGCGCCTCCCCCGCACGCCAGCTCCGCTGCCACCGGCGAAGCACGGCCCGGCCGCCGGCGGTGGTTGCGAGAAGGCCGAGGCCCATGGGCAGCGCCGGCGGGACGGGCGTACGGAAGCTCTCGATATTGTCCCAGCCCTGCGGCCGCTGGCCGTTCGAGATCGAGAACGTCACGCGGCTGAATTCCTTGTCCGCGATGAAGCCACGGAAGATCGTGTCGTCCGTGGAGGCGTCGGAGTCGGTGGAATATCCCGATGGAAAGCTGTACGTCCCTCTCTCCCGTGTCCGTGGTGAACGTGAACGTCTCGCCCTTACTCTTGTTCGGCACGGAGATCTCGAAGCCCCACGCCCTCACAATGTTGCCATCCGAGTCGAAGACTACCTTCTCATTCGCGTTGCCTTTGTTTTGCAGCTCCACATACGCCTGCGGGGGATCGATGGGCGGGTTTTGGGAATCCAGCGGCGTCGTGTCCACCATGGAATCCGTCTGACTGCCTTTGGAGCGAATCGAGAAGGTTCCGAAGTCGATGCCCGAGGTGCCGAACGTCTGGTCGGTGCTGAACCCGGAAAAGTCCTCGTCGCTGACCGGATTGCCGACGCTCTCGGCATCGGTCTCCCACGTGGAGCGGTCCTGATACTTGGTCGCCCCTTCGCCCGGAAAGGCGGCCATCACGACCGCCAGGCCGACCGCGAGAACCATCCAGCGGGAGTGCAGCGACCCGCTTCTCATCTGGAAATTCCTCGAGTTTCGCGTGGGATGGGTGGTGCGGCTGCGCCCCCGCCGCTCGGCTTCACGAATTGAAGCTTATACCTTCACCGATGAAAGGTCAAGCCGAACGGCAACGACGCTTCGCAATGTGTGGCTAGCGGGGCGCGGAAGCGCTCATTTTCCGACACAAAAGGTGGCGAAGACCTTTCCGATCACGTCGTCCGGGCTCATCCGCCCGCCGAGGGCGGCGAGGCGGTCGAGCGCCTCCCGCATGCGGTCCGCGATCAGCTCTTGCGGGCCGAGCGGCTCGGGCGCCGTGCCGTCCGCGAGGAGGGTGCGGGCGGAGCGAAGCGCCTCCAGCGCCGCGGTCAGCTCGTCGCGGTGGCGGGTGTGGAGGGCGAGCAACTCCGCTTGGACCGAGACGGAGCGGGAGCGGAGGCGATCCGCGAGGGCGGCACGGAGGCGGTCGAGGCCGGCACCGTCGACGCTGTTTACGGCGATGCGGCCGTCGCGGCGGGACGGCGGCCTCACGTCCGCCTTGGTCCGGACGGCGAGCGACGGCGGGCGGTCTCCGTCGCGGCGGAGCGGGTCGAGGGGGGGCGAGTCGTCCGTATCGTCGACGAGGAGGAGGAGCTCGGCCCGGTCGATCGCGTCGCGGGCGGCCTCCTGCGTGGCGGCTTCCAGCGGTCCGGTCGGGCGGTCGAGGCCCGCGACGTCGGCGAGGAGGAGCTCGATGTCCCCCGCCGGGCCGGACAGCCGAAGCGGCTCGGTGAGCACGTCGCGGGTGGTCCCCGCCCACCCGCTGGTAACCGCCCGCCACCGTCCGGTGAGGGCGTTGAGGAGGGTGCTCTTGCCCGTGTTGGGCCGGCCGACGAGGACCACCCAGGGGAGCCCCTCCACGGAGGACCAGGCGCGGCTCCGGTGGAACAGGGACCGCAGCGACGCCTCCGCGTCGGCGAGGGCTCGGTCGAGTTGGGACGGGGTGATGGGGACCACGTCCTCCTGGTCTGTGAAATCGATGCCCGCCTCCACCAGCGCCAGGCTCTGGCCGAGGCGGTCCACCAGACCCTCGGCCCAGCGGCCGAGGCGGCCGCCGCGGAGGAGGCGGGCGGCGTGGAGCTGGGCGTCGGACTCGGCGGAGACGGTCGCCGCGAGCCCCTCGGCGCGGGTGAGGTCGACCTTGCCCGCGAGGTAGGCGCGCTGCGTGAACTCGCCCGGCTCCGCGAGGCGGGAGGGGAGAGCGGCGGCCTCCGCCGCTTCGCGGACGGTGCGGAGGAGGCGGTCGACCAACGCGGGATGGCCCGGCGACTGGATCTCGAGGACGTCCTCACCCGTGAAGGAGGCGGGCGCGGGGAAGAAGGAGGCGAGGACGGGAAGGGAGGCGTCGGCGGACGCCGTAGTCCGGAGGGAGAGGCGGGCCGTGGTGAGCGTTCGGGGCGAGGGAGCGCGGTCGAGGAGAGAAGCGAGCAGCGGACGGAGCGTGGGGCCGCTCGCCCGGACCACGCTCCGGGCGCTTCGGCCCGGCGGGGAGCTGGCGGCGACGATGACGTCCGCCATGGTCAGCTCCGGCGGTTGCGGCGGTTCTTCACCTTCTTGCTCCCCTGCTTCCCTTGCTTCCCTTGCTTCGCGTTCTGCTGACCCTGCTGGAGGGCCTGCTGCCGGGCCTCCATGGCCTTGGTGAGGCGATCGAAGAAGCCGCCGGGCTTGGGGCCCGTCTTCTCCGGGCCGCCGCGACGTTCCTCCTCCGCGATGTGGCGGCGGACGCGGATGCTCTCCACCACACCCGTCGCGGTGGACGTGAGGATGTAGAAGTTGAGCCCCGAGGCGACCTTGTAAAGCACCACCGGGAAGATGAACAGCGTCACCTTCATGATCATCTGCTGCTGGCGGGCCTGCTCGCTCTGCTGGGCCTGGGGCGTCGCCATGTATTTCTGCTGGAAGTAGAAGACGACGATCAGGAGGAGCGGCAGGATGTTCAGGTGCTTGATGCGGACGTCGAGCAAGGGGATCTTGAAGCCGTGCTTGTCGGGAGCCCCGTCGAGGGTCTTCGGCAACGCCCAGAAGGCGTCGGGGCTGGAGAGGTCCGCGAGAAAGCCCCAGTGACCGCCCGTCACCCACTGGCCGAGGGTCTGGAACACGCCCCAAAAGGCCGGCTGGTGGCGGAGCTCGATCGCGAACAGAAGCACCGCGTAGAGGGCGATCCAGATGGGCATCTGAAGGAGCATGGGGAGGCAGCCGAGCCCCATGGCGGCGGGGTTGACCCCCTCCTCGCGGTAGAGCTTCATCATCTCCTGATTGAGCTTCTGCTGGTTGTTCTCGTACTTCTTCTTGAGCTGCTCCATCTTCGGCTGCAACGCCTGCATCCGCTTACTCATCCGCATGGTGTTGACCTGCGAGCGCTTGGTCAGCGGATGGAGCAGCGTCCGGACCACGGCGACGAGGACCACGATGGCCAGCGCCCAGTCGTGCGTGACGTAGGTGTAGAGGAGGTTGAGGAACGCGAGGAGGCCGTTGGACAGCCAGCCGAAGGTGCAGACCGCGCAGAAGCCGCCGAGGCTGTAGACGATGACCGCGTCGAGGCCGATCCGGGCGTATCGCGGGTGCTTCTTCGGATTGTCCAGGACGTCGCCCTTCTTCGGTCCCGCGAAGAGGGCGAGGTCCAGACGTTCCGTGGCGTCCGGGGCCAACCGCAGGGGCTTGCTGTCGAGGGCCAGGAGCAGCTTCTTCTCCTTGGTGCCCTTGCCGGTCGGCCCCTGCCAGCTGAAGCGGCGGACGGTGGAGAAGAGCGTGTCGAGGGGGAGGGGGTACGGCTCGGACCCCGCGCCCTCCGCCGTGAACAGCGCGGTGGAGAAGTAGCGGTTGTCCATGGCGGCCCACGCGAGCTCGTAGCCGTTCGCCTTGGAGGCACTGGTGGGCCAGAGCTGGTCGTCGGCGCGGCCGAGGACGCCGTCGCGGGTCCAGCGGAAGTCCTCCGTGGAGACGAGCTGGCGCGTGGGATCGTACTGCGGGTTGTAGTAGCCGAGGATGACGTGTCGGGTG
>CAZQQP010000328.1:4232-4612 GCA_964595475.1 uncultured Planctomycetaceae bacterium
GGGTGCCCGCGCGGTAGCTCTCGCTCTCCGGAAGGTCCGTAGGGCCGTGCTGGCTGAACTGGACCTTCAGGGGGCGGTCCGACTCGTTGACGAACTTCTGGTCGAGACGCAGGTGGTAGTCACCGCGGGAGAGGTGGTACGTCCGCTGGATGGTGAGGACCGGCCGGTTCTTTTTGTCCGCGAGGGTCAGCTCGTAGCGGGCCTTGTTCTCGGTCGTCTTCACGAGGCGCCAGGGCTTGTCGACGAGGGTCACTTCCTCCCCGTTCACGGTCACCTTCGTGGCGGCGAGCGGGTACTGATAGTTGAACTGCTCCCCGGAGGCACCCACCCGGCTGTACGCCTGGCGCGACTGCACCACGTACGGCTCGTCGCGGGCGACG
>CAZQQP010000329.1:0-4598 GCA_964595475.1 uncultured Planctomycetaceae bacterium
CTCGTTGTCGCGTTGACGCTCTTCGCGCTCGTCCGCATCCGACGGCCGGAACAGCGGAGGGAGCACAGTGCATGTGGGCTCGGCCAGTTGCTTGGCCTTGATCGCGCTGCCGAGGTGAAGACGGTCCGGCGGAAGCTCGGGAAGCTCGCCGCACGGCATCGGGGCAGAGAGGTCATGGATGGGGCGGCACAACGGCGGCTGGCGACCGAGGGCGAGCGCCTGGCCTTCGTGTATCTCGACGGGCATGTGCGAGAGGACCACGGGAAGCACGAGGTGCCGAAGACATGGAAGTCACAGCGGCGGGTAAGGAGGCGGGAAAGAATCAATTGAGCCTATTCATCGGTCCCAAGGCGGAAGTTGGCTTCCGCCTTGGAACCGATGAGACGGAGGGTCCGATGCTCGACCCACTGCAACGTTTGAGAATGCCCGGATTTCCGGACGGGGAGGCATCGCGGATGGGCGAAGGCCCACGCCAAAGCAAGGAGGGATGAACCTCCTTGCTTTGGCGTATAGGCTCAACTTATTCTTTTCCGCCTACTTACGAACCGCGCAGAACGTGTGTGAGAAGCGCTTCTGGCTCCGCCCTCTTGCGGTCGCGGCGGGTCGGCGTCGGCCTGTCCCGACGGGACATAGCCCAGCATCGCCTGCTTCGGCCTCCTTGCCAGCCACGACCTCGCGACGGGCTCGGGCCGACGAATCGCTTCTCTCACACGTTCTCACTCGTGAGACGGGGGCATGTCAGGAGGTCCGAGCCTCTCCTCGAACCTGTGAGGGAAATCGCCCCGCAACGGGTCGAAGACGATTTGGACGACCCGGTCCGGCCCCTCGGCGCTCTCCGCCCGGATCGGAGGCGCGAGGGCAACAGCGGACAGGACGAGCACGCTCGCGATCGGCGGCCAGCCGAGTCGACGGGACCGCCCAGAGGACTAAAGCTTGGAGCCGCTCGGGTGGACGGTCGACTGGTTCATCGCGGTCCTTTCAGCGATCGCGGCCACGCATCGATCTCGATACGGCGGGTCGTGCACGCCGCCGGTTCGGCCTCCCTCGGCCCCGCGATCACGCCTCTCCCGAGACGGAGCCCTGGCTCTCGCCCGGGCAGGCGTCGCTCTCACTTCTCCCCGCGAGCCAGGCGTCCAGGCGGCTTCCGATCGCGTCGCGGATCTCGCGGAAGCGGGCCAGCTTCCGCGAGTCCGAGCCGTCGCACCCGGAGGGGTCCTCGAACGGCCAGACGAGCCGCTCGCCGACGCCGGGGACCATGGTCGGGCAGCGATCCGCGGCCCCGCCGCAGACGATGATCAGGTGGTCCACTTGGACCTGGCCCCACACCGTGTCCAGGTGCTTGGAATGGTGGCCGGCCATCTCGATTCCGATCTCCTCCACCGCTTGCTTCGCGAGCGGGTGGACCGCGGAGGGGGCGACCCCCGCGGAGTAGACGTCGAATCGGTCGCCCGCCTTGTGCCGGAGAAGCGCCTCGGCCATCTGGCTGCGGGCGGCGTTCCCCGTGCAGAGAAAAAGAACCGTGGGCTTGCTCATGGGAAAGACTCCTTACGCATCTGGGTGTCGCTCCGGCACGCCGGAGCTCGAGGGCTGATGAACCACGAACCAAGCGGGGACGGCGGCCGTCGCGCCGAGCACCGTGGCGGTCGGGTAGAGCCAGACGGCGCTCAAGTGACCGGAGACGACGGCGGGCGCCAGCGAGCGGGCCGGGTTCATCGACGCCCCGCTGATGGGCCCCGCGAAGATCGCCTCCAGGCCGACCGTCCCGCCGATGGCCATGCCGGCCACCAGACCCTTCTCCTTCGACCCGTGGGCGACACAGAGGATCACGAACATCAGGAGGGCGGTGAGGACGACCTCGAGGAAGAAGGACTGCGCCACGGACGCGGCGGGGAGCGTGGCGCCGAGGGTGGTGTGGCCGGGAAAGAGCGTCCGGAGGAGGCCGCTCGCGAGCAGCGCCCCCGCGAGCTGGCTGGCCACGTAGGGGCCGACCGCCCTCCCGCCGAGCCGCCCCGCCACGTAAAAGCCCACCGTCACCGCCGGGTTCAGGTGGGCGCCGGAGACGTCGCCCACGGCGTAGATCATGGCCATGACCACCAGGCCGAAGGTCAGCCCGACGCCCACTTGGCCGATGCTCACGGGGCTCACGTCGTCGATGACGATGGCGCCCGTCCCGGCGAAGACCAGCGCGAACGTGCTGATCGCCTCGGCGAGACAGTGCGGGGCGGCCGCCTCCAGCCGGGCGGCCCACCGCTTCCCCCGCGCTCCCGCGGCGACGGGCGCTTCCTCCGGAGCGGCGTATCGCGGATGGACAGACACGGATCTCCTTTCGCGATGGAGCGGGGCACTCGGTGCCGCATCTCACAGGAGCTCGGCCGCGACCGACGCGAGGGCGCTACGCTCGCTCTTGTCCAGGGTCACGTGGCCGACCCGCGGCTGACCCTTGAGACGCTCCGCCATGTACGACAGCCCGTTGGACGAGGAGTCCAAGTACGGGTTGTCGATCTGGAGGACGTCGCCGGTGAGGACGATCTTCGTCCCCTCGCCCACGCGGGAGACGATGGTCTTCACCTCGTGCGGTGTGAGGTTCTGCGCCTCGTCCACGACGACGAACTGGTGGGGGATGCTCCGCCCGCGGATGTACGTGAGCGACTCGAGCGCGAGCTGCCCGTCGTTGTGCAGCCGGTCGATCTCCTGATCCGGTCCGAGGGAGAGCCCCTCCCCGGCCGTTCGGCTGGAAAAGAGATAATCGAGGTTGTCGAAGATAGGTTGCATCCACGCCCCGAGCTTGGCCTCCTTGGTTCCCGGGAGATACCCGAGGTCCCGCCCCACCGGCATGATGGGCCGGGCGACGAGGAGCTTATGGTACCGCTGCTCCTGGAGCATCTTCTGAAGGCCCGCGGCGAGCGCCAGCAGCGTCTTCCCCGTCCCCGCGGTGCCGTGGAGCGTGACCAGCTCCACCGCGTCGTCGAGGAGCAGGTCCAGCGCCATGGTCTGCTGCAGGTTCCGGGGCATGATGCCGAAGACCGGCTTCCGCACGCCGCGGATGGGCTCGAGCCCCTCGCCGTCGGGGCTGCAGCGGGCGAGGCCCGTCTGCGAGGGCTGGAGGGCGTTGGTCAGGTGGACACTCTCGTTGGCGAAAAGGTCCACGGGCACCCACCCGCCGTCCGCCGCCTCCTCGAAGAGGTAGGGTTGGAGCTGCTCCACCGGGAGCCACTGGTCGCGGTAGAGCGTGTCGATGAGGTCGCCGGCGACGCCGAGGCGGACGTATCCCTGATAGAGGGCGTGGAAGTTGACCTTCTGCGCCTCGAAGTCCTCGGTCGGAAGGCCGAGGGCGTCCGACTTCAGCCGGACGTTCATGTCCTTCGAGATGAAGACCACCGTCCACCCCTCCTCCCGCAGCTTCACCGCGACGCGAAGGATGCGGTCGTCCGGCGTGGCCGCCGCACCCGGGTCCTCCTCGGGGTAGAACGCCACGCGGATGCGTCCGCCGTCCTCGTTCCACGGGACGCCGTCCTTGAGGCGGCCCACCGTTCGCAGGCGGTCGAGCTGGCGGATGACCTCGCGGGCGTGCCGCCCCACGTCGTCGCTGGACTTCTTGAACTTGTCGAGCTCCTCTACCACTGTCAGCGGGATGACCACCTCGTGGCCCTTGAACGCGAACAGCGCCGCGGGGTTGTGGAGGAGCACGTTGGTATCGAGCACGAAGGCCTTCCTCGGCGAGGCGGACGGCCACGTCTCGCGGCGCTCCGCGGACGAGACGGCCTCCCTGCCGCTCGTCGCTCCTTCTCGGAGTCGGTCGGCCCGCCCGCCGTGCGCTTTCCTCGGCGATCCGTTTCCGTCGTGCACCACGGCGGCTCCTTTCGTCTGTTCGGGGCGTGTTGACCTTTACCGTAGCCCTCGGCCGTCAGCGCTCCGTTAAAAGCGCGTCAGCGCTGCGTAAGCGGTGTGCGGGCCGGCATGGGATGCGAGCCGACCACGGAGGAGGCGCGGCCCTCTCTCGCGATCGACGGACCGGTCCGCGGCGACGCCGCGACGGTCGCTTCTCATCGCATGGAAATCCGCGTCTGGCCTCTCTTTTACGCGGCGGCGCTTCAATGTGAGTGGATACGCGGACCGACTTCCTGAGGAGACGTGCGATGAGCGCAGCCGCGATCGAGGAGCGAGCCTCGACGGATCAGCCCACGATCGGCCCACCGGCCAGGGAGAAGGCCTCTCAGGCGAGACGGCTCTTCGCGACGGCGCGGAGGCGCCAGCTCGCCCACGCAATCGACGGGCGGATTGCCGAGTCCGCCCGTTTCGCGTCGCGGGCGAGGCGAGTGGAGGCGTACGTTCTGTGCCGACGCGTTGGCTGAGCTGCACCGGAAACCGTTTACGAGGGCCGTGTCCGAACTCGGAACACGCGGTTGCCGGCCGGGGCACCGCCCGGGTCCGGCTCCCCATGGAGAGCTCCCCAGTGTTCCGACGAGGCGACCCCCCGCCGCGATCGCTACGCGGTTGGATGTCCGTGGAGGACTCGCCCCCGGACCAGGGGCAAGGCCGTCCGCGGCCTTGTCCGTGGACACGATCCCGGAAGGGTTTTCCCAGAAACGAACCCTCCG
>CAZQQP010000330.1:0-4590 GCA_964595475.1 uncultured Planctomycetaceae bacterium
ACTTCCGCCTTGGCACCGATGAATAGGCTCAACTTATTCTTTTCCGCCTCCTTAGACCGTCCACCGGTCGACCGCGTACATTTCCGCGGCGTCAGCCTTTCATCCATATCAACCTATCATAGGGTGAGGGGACGAGGTGCCCGTCGCCCGCCGCGAAGGTCGGGAGACGGGTCGATCGGTCGGCCTGGGTGATCGATCGGTTTTCCTGCCCGGGCCACGGCCGTAGCCGTGAAGTCGTCGTCTCGTCACGACGACGGAAGAGCGCTTTGACGGGTGGAGCCGAGCATGACAGGCAAGGTGCTCGGGCTGGTTCTTTTCGTCGGCCTCGCCGCGTGGGGATGGCTGGTCCGGCGGCTTCGCCGCGTGGAGCGGCAGCGCAATCGGGCGCGCTCTCGCGTCGACGTCCTGGAGGCGCGGAACCGGGCCCTTCGGCAGCGGGTCGACACGCTCGTCCGCAAGAGGCGATCGCAGGTGTCGGTCCAGCAGATGCTCGACCGACACGCGGACAGCATCCGGGCGGAGCTCCAGGGGGCGGTCGAGCCGCTGCGAGCGGACGGCGGAGTGGTGTCGTCGACGACGCCCATGATCGGGCGGCGTCCGAGAGCGCCAAGCGGGTGACGGTGGCTCGGCAGCGCACCGCGTCGCGCCTCGACGAGCAGCGAAACGTTTTGGAGCAGGCCGTTCGGCCGTTCCTGGAGACGCTGGCGGCTCAGCGGGACGCTGCCGAGCGGAGCCGCTACGCCGATCGGGAGGCGGGGGCGGAGCTCCGCCGACGCTTCGCCGAGGTCGGGGAGGGACAGCAACAGCTCCTCGAGAAGCTCGAGACGGTCGCCGACCGTCTCCCCTCAAAACATGGCTCGGCCGGCGTCGCGTCGCCGTCGTCCCAGCGCGTCGTCTGCGAGGCTCCGCCGCTTCCCCCCGCGCCTCCGGCGGTCGGCCCGTCGGACGGACTTCCCGATCCACCCGCCGAAGCGAACGGCGAGGCACCGGTCGGGTCGCGACACGCGGCCCGTCCGCGGCCCCCCGGGCGCGAGCTGGTCTCGGGTCTCCTTTCCGCCGTCGCCGCGCTCCGGACCCGCCTTCACCTCGACGCCGTCGAGGAGGTGCTGGGGCACGCGGCCAGCGGGGTGGCTCGACTGCTCGCTCGCTCCGCCGCTGCGATCGAGAGGGGCAGCGCCCCGGTCGGCAGGCTCCCTCAGCTGGTGCTCGGCGGCGGGATGGCGGTGAGAAGGGGCCTGCAATGGTTTGTCTATAAGACCCATCTCGACGCGCTGCTCACCGTGCGTGGGAGGCTGCTTCTCGGGACGGCGCGGGTGGTTCCCGCGAGCACGGCCGGGCGGATTCTCCTGCTCCTCACCGTCTTCGTGTTGGTCGGGGGCGCGGTGGGGGGTGTCGCCGCGTATCGCGTCCACCAGCAGCGTCGACAGACGCGAGCGTGGCGGCAGGCGGGCATCCAGGCATACGAAGCGGAGCGATACGGGAAGGCGATCGACAAGCTCCACCGATATCTCGGTCGCGCTCCGGCGGACGTGGAGGCGCTTTACGCCTACGCGCGGGCCCGCCTCCGGGTTCCGGAGCCCGACGGGATGCACTTCTATCGGGCGGTGGGCACCCTCCGCCGTCTCCTCGAGGAAAAGCCCGGCCACGAGGAAGCGAGGCGGCGCCTCCTCAAGCTCTATCTGCGAATCGGCGCGGGCTCGCAGGCCGTCGAGGCCGCGACGCCGCTGCTGAAGACGCACCCGAAGGACCCGCTGGCGTTGCGGGCGAAGACGCTCGCGCTGGCGAGGACCGGCGACACCGACGCCGCATTGTCGTTTGCGAAGCGCTACAACCGGGTCAAGCCCAAGGACCTCGACGGCCAGATCCGCACGCTCACGCTCCTCCAGCGGCTCGGCCGCTCCGACGAGGCCCTCCTCGATTGGGTCGAGCGGCTTCGGCGCCGGCACGGCGGGCCGCGGTTTCGTCTGCTCCACGCCATCGTGTACGAGGGGACGGGCCGGCGGGAGCGGGCCCTCGCGGAAGCTCGAGCGCTCGCGAAGGAAGACCTTCCGCCCGAGGTCGCGAAGCACCTCGTCCTCTTCCTCGACCGCGTGCGGGAATACGACCTCGCCCGTCGCGTGCTCCGTCGGGCGGTGCGGAACCACCGCGACGCCACGCTTCGGCGGAATCTCGTCCGGCGGCTCTGGACGACGGGACGGCTCTCCGAGGTGGTCCAGCGGGTCGAGGGGGATCTCGACGAGAGAGGTGCGGACATCACACCCGTGAAGGCGGAGCTCCTCGGCCTCGAGGCGATGGCCCTGGTTCAGCTGGGCCGCCCGGAGGAGGCCCGTCGCATCCGCCGGCGGCTCGCGGAGGCGGCGACCCCCGTCGCGTCCGCTTGGGTGGAGCTCCTCCGCCTCGGCGACGAGGGGGAGCGACCCGCGCCGGCCAAGGTCGCCATGGCCTGCCGAAAGGCGCTCTCCGTGGCGCCGGCGCAACCCATTTTCCTGTACTTTCTCGGCGAGGCGTACGCGTTTCGCGGCGACCTGGCGCTGGCGAGGGCGACGTGGCGGGACGCGGCCCGACGGGCGTTGCGCTGGTCTCAACCGCTGACGCGGGCGGCGGAGGCCGCTTTGGACGAGGGCAAGCCCCTCCTCGCGAGTCGGTTCGCGAGACGGGCGTTGAAGCGACGGCGGACGAGTCGACGGGCGGCGGTGGTCCTGGCCCGCGCCCTCTTCGCCCGCCTCGACGAGGGGGCGGACGTCTCGTCCCGCGAGCTGCTCGAGCTCGTCAACCAGATCGCGTCGGAGGGTGCCGGCCGCGTCCTCCCCGTTCGCGTGGCGTTGCTCGCCCGCCTCGAAGGGAAGGAGCGGGCGAAAGGAGCGCTAAGAGAGGCGTTGGAAGGGAAGAGGTCGTGGTCCCGGGAAACCCTTCTCCGGCTCGCCCGGATCAGCCGGAAGGAGGGCCTCGGCCTCGCGCCGGCGTGTCTCGACCGCTACGAGGCGACCCACGGGACCACCCCCGCCCTGGCGCTGGCCCGCGCCCGATATCGGGCGGCGCAAAAAGGGGACGACGCCGGCCGTCGGTATCTGCGGAAGGCGACGGCGGCGAAGGCCGACTCCGGCTCCGGTCAGCTCGCGTGGCGGCTCGCGATGGCCCGCTTTTACGACCGCCGCAGGAGCTCGCGAGCGACGGAGGCGTGGGAGACCCTCGCCGCCAACTTTCCCGACAGCCGCCGCGTGCAGAAGCAGGTGCTCGACAGCCGCGCCGCGTGGTCCGACCTGGGTCTGATCCGGAGGACGCTCCACCGCCTCGACAACCTGTCGTCCGACCGCAGCTCCACGTGGCGGGTCGCCCGTGCCCGTTGGCTGCTCCGGTCGGTTGGGACGCAGTCCGCCGCCGCGGAAGCGGTGGAGCTCCTCCGTCCGCTGGTGGACCGCGCTCCCGGCGCCGCGGAGACGAGGCTCCTCCTCGCGAGGGCGTTGCGGCTCACCGGTCTGACCCGCTCGGCGTTGGAGCACGCGGAGCGGGCGGCGGAGGAGCGTCCCGACAGCGCCGCGATCCGCCTCCGGGTGGCGAGGCTCGCCCAGGCCGACCGGAGCTTCGAGCGGGCCCGGGAGGCGATCGAGCATCTCCTCGACTCCGACGATGCGTCGGAGCGACAGGTCCGGACCGCGGCGAAGCGGCTCCTCCGCCAGGGCGACGCCTCGCGGGCCGCCGAAGCGCTCCGACGCCTCCACGGCGACGAGGCGCTCCCGGCGGACATCCTCCTCGCCCGGGCGTACCGGCAGCAGGGCCGCTTCGAGAAGGCGGAGAAGGTCGGGCGAAAGCTGCTGGAGTCGCCCAAGCCCCGGGAGATCGCCTTCCTGGCGGACCTCCTCGGCCGCCGGGGGCGAGTGGCCGAGGCGCGAGAGATCCTCGACCGTCTCGCGGAGACGGACGCGTCGGCCGGGAAGAAGCGCCGGCTGCGGGCGACGGTCCTCAGTGACCATGGGAGGCCCCGAGAGGCCGTGGACGCGTGGCGGAGGGCCACCGAAGCGGCGCCGAAGCGGCCGAGTGTCTGGCGGGGACGCATTAAGGCATTGGTCGAGTTCGGTCGGCCGGACCCGGCCGTCAGCGCGGTGGAGGCGTCGGCCGACGCGCTCCCGCCGGGACGGCGGCTGAGGTCGGCGGAGGAACACAAGGAGCTGATCCGCGTGGCCGCCGAGCACCCGCCGTTTCGCGCGTTGGCGGTCGCCTTGGTCGACGGCTCCCGCCATCGCGACGCCGCCGCGGAGGCCCTCCGTGCTCTCCGCGAAGCGTCCTCGCGGGAGAGCGAGACGCTGGGGCGGACGCTCCAGCGTCTCGCGGCGAACCATCGGGACTTCGCCGCGCTGCAGCGGGTCACGGCCGCCCACGCTCTTCGTGTGGGGCGGCACCGGGCGGCGGCGACCATCGGGCGACGGGCCATGGCGGCGCTCCCCACCTCGGTGCGGTCGGCGAAGCTCGCCGGGCTCGCGAGGGCCCGCGCCGGGCAGTGGTCGCAGACCCTCGCCGCCGCGACGGCGTGGGAGGAGCGGGCGCCCGGAGGCTCCGCACGGGCCGCCGCGCTGGCCGGGCAGGCGTGTCGCC
>CAZQQP010000331.1:0-4541 GCA_964595475.1 uncultured Planctomycetaceae bacterium
GAGCCACGCGGTGGAACTCTCCCAGGGAAGCCGCTTCACGACCGAGGCGACGGCGTCCATTGGTGACGGGGCCATGGTCACGCCGAAGTTCCTCGATTTGACCGCCCGGACCACCACGACGCTAAGCACGGATCAGTCGGTCGACCTCGACCTCGTCAACCAGACCCACGCGACGGTCGACGCGGACGCCACGGTCGACGTCGCGGGGCGCACTACCGGGGACAAGCCGGACGTCGGGATCCACGCCGTCGACAAGATGAACCTCTCGGTGGAGATCGTCCCCGCGACGGACGACTTCAGTGAGGCCTTCGACGAGCTCAGCAGCAAGATCGACGTTACCCGCGATACCCGGGCGGCGGTGGTCGGCCAGTCCGACCTCGGGTCGAGCCCGCCGACCACAGTCGCCGTGCCCGACGAGGTGAGCATCGAGGCGCGCCAAGAGGGAACCATTTCGGGGATCGTGGACTCCAACTTCGTCGGCTTCGTTCAAAACACGGCGGGAAGCGACGACGAGGGCGCCGAGACCGTGCCCAACCGGACGCTCGCGACGGTGGACCGCGCCAAGGTGGACGCGGGCGATCTCACCGTGGACGCCGCGGCCACCACCGACTACCACGCGGCGGCGAAGCTGGCCATCAACGAGGTGGCCGGCGACGTTCGGGCGGCCGTGGAGGGGAGCGTGGTCACCGTCGGCTCCGCCGGCTTCTCGGTCGCGGCGACGGACGACGCGCGGCTCGAGGCCCACTCGACGGAGCTCAAGTTCGAGGAGCTCGCGGAGACCGCGGAGGACATCGCCGACGACACCATCGACCTCGAGACGCGTGTCGCCCGGAACAAGCTCCACCGCCCCGCGGACGCCCGCGTCGTTGACACGAGCGTCACCGCGGAGAGCGGGGGCGACGTGGCCGTGGATGCCCGGGACGAGGCCGAGGTGATCGCCCGGGCGCGGGCCACCTCGCTCGACAGCTCCGACCCGCTTCCCGACAGCTTTAGCCTCACCCTCGGCGGGGTCTTCTCCACCAACGTGGTCTTCGGGGGCGCCACGGCGGAGATCGCCGGCGGCGACGTCACGACGAACGGTGGCGGCTCCGTCCGCGTGGAGGCGGTCGACCGGACGCGGGGCAGGGGCAAGAGTGAGCTGGCGGTCCAGTCCCAGGCGGACAACATCAGCCTCGGCTCCAAGGCCATCTCCGGGGGAACCTCCCTCGCGTTCAGCTCCATTGGCTGGGAGTACGAGAACTTCGCGAGCAAGGTGCTCACGGACCTGCTCAAGATCCAGGAGCTGGGCACGTCGAGCGCGGACGCGACGGCCGAGGCCCGGGTGACGGACGCGACCCTCGACGCCTCCGGCAAAACGGAGATCCTCGCCACCGCGGAGCCGACGCTCAACACCACGGTGAGCAACGCGGCGAGCAGCCCGGCGTCCTCGCTGTTCGGTGCCCAGGGTGCCTCCGCGAGCGGCGTGCTCGCGAGCAACCGCCTCAGCGGCGGAGCGACGGCCACGCTCGAGGGGAACTCGAGCTCGCCGCCCGCGGCGCAGGTGGGGGGCAGCCTCACGGTGAGCGCGACGGATCGGCCTCACCTCCACGCCAACAGCCGCGTGGTCTCCTCCGCCATCACCTCCAGCGACGGCGGGGCGGACTTCGCCAACGAGACGATCGCCAAGCGGCTCGAGGCGGACCACGAGTCGAAGGAGGGGAAAAAGACCATTCAGTTCGGCGACACGGTGCTCGTCAGCGAGGACCACGACGCCGGCGGGGAGACGGGGCGGGTCTACCGCTACCTCGGCACCAAGAAGACCGTGGACCTCAGCTCGGAGGACTACAGCGACCTGGCCTTCTGGAAACAGAGGCCCGAGACCGAGCTGATTCCCGACGGGCTGAACTTCAGCCCGTCCGACTCCGTGGCCCTCGGTGGCCTGGTCGTCCTCAATGACGTTACCGGCGACGCGAACGCGTCGGTGAGCGACGTGGAGGTCGACGCCGGCGCCGTGACGGTGAAGGCCCTCGAGGACGCCACGCTCCGGGCGGTCGCCGACAGCGTGGCGGAGTCGTCGGGCGGAAGTGTCTTCGGCGAGGGGATGTCCCTCGCGGTTAACGGCGTCATCGCGAGCAACGTGGTGCTCACCGGCGCCACGGCCACCGTGACGGGCGGTCCGGTCAAGACCACCTCCGGGGGCCTCACCGTCGAGGCGAAGGACACGGCGACCATCGACGCGACCACACTCGCGGCCACGGAATCGGGGGAGACCTCCGTCAGCGCCACGCTCGCGTTCAACACGGTGGGGTGGGAGCAGCAGGATCTGTTCTTCGAGTCGCTGAACGCGGCGCTGGGAACCTCCTTCCTCGGCGAGGAGAGGCCCGCGTCCGCGGAGGCGAGGGTCGAGGGCGTCTCCCTCGACCTCGCGGGCGGCCTGAGCATCACCGCCATCTCCGAGGCGACCATCGAGGCGGAGCTGAGCAACGACGCAACGTCCGCCGCCTCCGCCTTCTACGGCGCCTCCGCGATGAGCGTGGGGGCGGTGCTCGCGAGCAACCGGGTGAGCAGCGACGCCGTGGCCACGCTGGTCGACGCGGACGGCATCGACGAGATGAGCACGACGGCGGACGAGGGGGTGGCGGCGTCAGTGGGCGGCGTGAGCGTGGTCGCCGAGGACAAGGCGAGCGTGGACTCCAACACCGAGCTCGTCGCGGTCTCCTCGCGGACCAACGACCTCGGGGCGGGCGTGGTGAACAACCTCGCGGACACGCTCCTCGACGACTACCAGTACACCACCGAGTCCGGCTCGCGGAAGATCGCGTTCGGCGAGCGGGTGAGGCTGCCCGACGACTGGGATGGCGACGGCGAGGCCGGGCGGGTGTACGAGTACATGGGGACGACGCAGCAGCGGGATCTCGGCAAGCAGGATTACTCCGATAAGGAGCTGTGGAAGCCGCTCAACGACACCACGGTCATCCCGTCGGCGATCTCCATCGCCGCGGTGAAGTCGCTCGGCCTGGACGCGGGCAAGTCCAAGAGCTTCGCGGGGCTGATCGTCCGCAACGAGGTGCGGGGCGGGGCGAGCGGAAGCATCGAGGGCACCACGCTGGAGGCGGCCGGCGACGTGGGGGTCGAGGCGAGAGGTCGAGCCAAGATCAGCGCGAGCGACGGGAGTGTGGTGGAGTCGCAGTCCAAGAGCGGCGGCGGCGTGCTCGTCACGAACCAGGTCCTCGGCGACGCGAGCGCCGACGTCACGAACAGCGACATCACCACGACAGGCGTAGGGTCAGTCGAGGTTCTCGCGGACCACGGGGGGAGCATCGACGCCACGACGACCACGGAAGCCAGCGCCAACAACTCCGTCGGGGTAGTCGTCGGGCTGAACATGGTGGGGTGGAAGGCCACCGACGTGGTAACCGCCACCATCGACGCGCTGCTCGGGACGGATCTCCTCACCGAGAAGCAGCCCGTCGGGGCGGAGGCGACCGTGAGCGGCACGGACGTTGACAGCGCGGGCGACCTGGCGGTCACGGCCGACTCGCACGCGACCCTCAGCGCCGTCACGGGCAACGAGCAGACGGCCAACGCGGTCAACGCCTTCGTGGTCGACGCGAAGTTCGGGAAGAGCGGGATGAGCGGGGGAGGGCTCCTCGCGAGCAATCGGCTGAGCAGCAAGGCGAGAGCGTCCGTGTCGGGCGCCTCCGGCGATCGGGCGAGCCTCGACGCGGACGGGGGCCTCCGCGTCGAGGCGACGGACAAGACGGAGCTCACCGCCACCAGCGAGACGACCATCTCCGCGGCGGCGTCGAACACCGTCGATGCCGTCCGGGAGGTTCTCCAGCCGATCTTGGAGGAGGACTACCAGTTCACCACCGCCTCCGGCGAGCGGGAGGTCGAGCCGGGCGACCGGGTGCGGGTCGGCCTCGACTACGACGGAGGGGGCGAGCAGGGGGCGATCTACCGCTACACGGGCTCGGGCGGGACGATCGACCTCGGCGGCGAGGACTACACCACGGACACGTGGGAGAAGGCGCCGGCCGACAGCGACGCCGTGGACGCCGCCTTCCCAAGCATCGGGAACCTGACGGACTCCAACGCGTGGGCGACCGGCATGACCGTGGCCGTCAACGACGTGCGGGGGGAGACCACGGCGGAGATCCAGCACGCCGACGCGACGGCCGGGTGGATCCAGGTCCACGCGGACGAGGCGGCGGCGCTCCAGGCGGAGATCGAGACCAACGTCAGCGCCTCCGGCGGAAGCGCCTTCGGCGGCGGCGAGGTGGTGGCGCGGAACGGCCAGATCGTGACGAACCGTCTCCAGAGCGACGCCACCGCCGCGGTCCGCGACAGCTCGCTGACGGCCACCTCCACCGACGCGGCGACGCCCCCCGACGGCGTCCTCGTCCGGGCCGACCAGCGGGCCGCCGTCGAGGCGGCCCTCCTGAGCACGCTGGAGACCAGTGACACGGGGACGTCCGTCCAGATCGCCTTCAACATCGTCGGGCGCGAGTCGCAGAACCTCCTGTTCGAGACGCTCGACACGCTGCTCGGCCTCGGCCTCG
>CAZQQP010000332.1:0-2753 GCA_964595475.1 uncultured Planctomycetaceae bacterium
TTCCGCCTTGGCACCGATGAATAGGCTCAACTTATTCTTTTCCGCCTCCTTATCGTTCCAGCCGGGATTCCCCGTCCAGGCGGGGTACCCATGTTGTCATGGAGCTGTGCATCAGATGAACAGAGCTCGGGGCTGCCTGCGCGAGCCCTCACGGTGTCGCGGCGATCTTCTCGCCGAGGCAGCGATCCCCTCTTTCCACGCAACGGACACCCCGTAGGCGGCCATCCCTCCCACGACGACCAGCCCGAACAGCCCGTAGCTGAAGTGCCACGCGCCCACCTGCGCCGTGATGGGATACCAGTTGAGAACGTACCACGCGAAGGGCCCCGCCATGCCGGCGAGCAGCCCGAACCGCATGAGGATGACGACGAGGGTCAGGTCCTGAAGAAAACGGACGGCAACCCCGGCCCAGCTTTCCGACCCGGTCAGACCGCTGTGGGTGGCGACCGCCCACAGCACCGCGAAAGCCGGCGCCACGAGCCAGACCTTCCGAAGAAGCAAGCGGAGGGCGAAAACCATCATCAAAGAGACCAAGCCGATCGCCACGGCAAGGTGGGCCCTGCCGAACATGCCGCCCACCGCCTCGCGTGCCCCCATCAGCACGGCAAGCTCCTCCAGGTGTCCCGACGCCGCTTCCATCCGGGTGCCCGTGTATGCGTGGGCCGCCGCCTCCATCAGCGCCCACGCCGTCCCGGCCGCGGCGCCGACGAGGAGATCGCGCCCGACGAGCGGGTCGGTGAACCGCCCGCGAAGCGCCCGGCTCGAGCTCACCAGCGCATCCGGCCAGAAGCGCCGGACGTACGGCTCCAACCCGAGATAGATCATCGCCAGACAGATCGCGACGTACGTGCTCACCCATACCCAGGGCAGCAGCAGCCGGACCTCCGTCCCGACCGAAGGGTCGTGGCGGGCATAGAAGACCCATGTCAGCACCTGAAGCAGCAGGATGGTGGCGCCGAGGCGAAACCCGCCGAGCGGGTCGCATCGGCCGGAGCGGAGGTTTCGCCAGGTCAGCACCCCCGCCCCCGCGAAGGTCAGCAGGCTCAGCAGCGCCAGCCCGCCACCGGCAGTCACATAGAGGCGGGATGGAAGCATCGTCGCCCCCGTCGGCTCGCCGGCGTCGGCAGGCGTGCGGTCGAAGTAGACCGGCCGGCCGCGCCACCACGCCGCCCGCACCACCAAGCCGTCCTCGTTCACCCATTTGGCGGCCCGGTCGGCGCGGAGGACCGGCCGCCAGTCCGATTCCACGGGGCGCCACCCGCCAGCGTCATCCAATCCGGCGAGCTCGAGAAGTCGCTCCGGCGGCCGCTCCTTTGTCGAGCCGACCGGCTTCCAGCGGGTCTCCTTCCCGGCAACCGCCCGGAAGCGGACCAAGTCGCCCTGACCGTCGAGCATGACGCCGATCATGCCCCGGTCGACCATCGGCGGGTCGTTCCAATCCACCCGGATCTGCCCCGCCCGGACCGGAAGGAGAACCGCCCGTCCCTGTCGATACCAGAATCTCACCGCCCCCGCGCCACCTCCTTCAGTGAAGCCCGCCGCGGTGTCCGCCGCCTGCCAATTCCCATAGCCCAGCGCCTCGACCACGCCTCGGGCCTGGTTCTCGAGCACCGCCGGCTCGAGCAGGTCGGGGTTTCTCCCCACGGTCCGGACCCAATTCCCCGCGAACGCCAGGCCCAGGAGACCCGCGACCACGCCTGCCAGACACAAGCCGGCGGCCCGCCCGTGCAGTCCCCCGGCTTTGCCGGAGGCCGCAACCAGTTCCGGCGAGGGGGTTTCCCCGGCCGCGAGGGCGTCGGCGAGCGGATCGCTGCCCGGCAGCGCCGCCGAGACGGCCAATGCCGTCGCGGGCCGGTGCGTCGGGTCCGGCTCGAGACAGCGGAGGATCACCCGCTCCACCGCCGGGTCGATCGCCTCCGTGACGGACGACGGCGGGTCGGGCGTGGTGGTCACGTCCGGCCGCCCGTCGCCGAAGGCGTGCCGTCCCGTGAACAGCTCGTAAAGGACCAACCCCAACGCGTAGATATCGCTGCGGGGTGTCACCTCGTGGCCCTCCTGCTGCTCCGGGGCCATGTAGGCCGGTGTGCCGGCCGTCTCTGCACGCGTCCGCTCGTGAAGAAAGCCCGCGACCCCGAAGTCCGTGATCCGGACCTGTCCCCGGCTGTCGATCATCACGTTCGCCGGCTTGAGGTCCCGATGCACGACCCCGCGATCGTGGGCGGCCGCCAGGCCGGCGCAGAGCTGTCGGGCGATCCAAACGGCGCGTTCGGCGGGAAAGCGGCCGACCCGCCGCAGGAGCTTCGAGAGGTCCTCCCCCTCGACAAGCTCCATCGAGATAAACGTCCGGCCGCCGACCTCGCCCGCGTCGTAGACACGGCAGATATTCGGATGGGAGACCTGCCGGGCGAGCCGGACCTCCTTGTAGAGCAGCTGGAGCCGCCGGGGCTCGCGGGCGTGGGCGGAAGGCAGGAACTTGAGGGCGACCTCCTGTCCGAGCTTCAGATCCTCCGCGCGGTAGATCTCCCCCATTCCTCCTTGCCCGACCCGCCCGACGACGCGGAAACGATCGGCAAGCGTGGCCCCCCGCCCGAACGGGGTTGGCCCCGCAGTCGCCGGGGCATCCTCTCCGGACGGCCGTGGCCCGCCGGCGGAGTCGCCGGCGCCCGCGTTGCCGCTGGGGTCCGGGATCCGTTGCTGCTTCACTGTCTTGGTCGGCGCCTCCCCGATCTCCCCGGACGGCCTCGGCACCGACG
>CAZQQP010000332.1:2763-4511 GCA_964595475.1 uncultured Planctomycetaceae bacterium
TGCGGTTCGCGAGCAGTTCGTACCGTTCGGTGCCGCTGCGCTTTTTTAGGTAACCGGTCGCTCCACCCGCGAGCGCGTCGCTGGGGACGGCCTCGCTCCCCCGCCCGCGTCGAGCTCCCTTCCGCACGCCGAGCAGTAGCGGCTGCCGTCGTCGAGGGCCTTGTGACAGGCCGGACATCGGATCATCGGGTCCCCTTCATCGGGAGCCGGACGCCCGGAACTTCCTGACGCGTGCATGCTACGGCCGGCGCTCGGCGCGTACCGGCGATCGACCCGTCCATCCGGGAGGGGCTCCCGGCGGTCTCGCTTCCCGCGAACGCGGCCGCTCGCCGGCCGGATCGAAGCCCGTGGTCCCGCGCCGCCCGGCCTGAAGCCCCTGACTGCCGCTTGACCCTCCCTTCCCCGCTTCTATTGTATGGGTTTTTCTACCGGATCCCCGATAGCTCAATTGGTAGAGCGACCGGCTGTTAACCGGTAGGTTGCAGGTTCGAGTCCTGCTCGGGGAGCTTGAGCCCGGAAGGGGCACCATTCTGGTCTACGTCCTCGAAAACCCCGTCGGCCGCCTCTACGTCGGCTCCGCAGAGGAGATCGATCGCCGCCTCCAGGAGCACAACGCCGACTAAAAAATCCCTGCCGGTCGCGTTCGTGTGCGCCGGAGGGTGGGGAAGTCGGCGAGAGCCGGATCGGGAGCCGAACCCGCCGAGGCCCCGAAGGTCCCGGAGGGACACCGTTGGTGGATCCCGTCGGGGCTTCGCCCGCGGCGTTGCCGCCACGCACGCATGACTCGGGGCCAGGATGGCTCGCTAGACCTTTCCTGTCCGACTCTCTCCTTTGCCGCTTCTCGCCGGCTCGGCCCGGCGCTCGAACGAATCAGCCGCGTGCGCGAATCAGCGGGGTAGCTCCGGGAGGCTGCCGGTTCGGACGGAATCCCGCAAGGCCGCCACAACCGTCTCGATCGGGTCGTGGCCGCGCCGCTCGAAGGTTTGGAACATGGTCGTCAGGATGGCCTGCACCGCGGCGCCATGCTCGGAGCGGTTCCCTTGGCTGTTCTTGCGGATGATGACGACCGGGCGGATCATCCGCTCCGCGAGGTTGTTCTCCCGCGGAATCTCTGGGTAGTCGAGGAAGGTGAACAGCGAGTCCTGGTGCCGATACAGACGTTCGCGATCCGCACGACGTGACCATCGGCCGACTCGGGCTGCGCCAGCGCTCGGAGCCGACCGTCGATCCGGCGAATCCGGCTGCGGTACCGCTCCCGGTCGAAGTCCTCTCGGGCCCGCATGCGCATCGCCGATCAGCCCCTCAGCTTCCTCGCGAAGTCCTGCCCCTTTGCTGATCCGTTGCGCTGGTCGATCCGCACCAGCTCCCGCAGGAGGTGCACCCGGTCCCAACGCAGGGCGCCGGGAGGGGTCGCGCGCCATCACCGCGTCGTACGCGGCCCAGAAGTCGCGCAGCAAGACCCCGTCGAAATACTCCGAAAGCGACTTCATCAACGGCGGCCTCCCGCACGTCGGGTCGATCAGGTCGTAGCAGACCCGCGGCTTCGCGAGCGTCCCGAGCCAGAAGGTCTGGCCGTTGACACGCCATCCGGTCTCATCCGCAGGGAGGTAGCTCGATTGCCGGCTTCCTCGGCGATTTGCTCATAAGGAGGCGGAAAAGAAGAAGTTGAGCCTATACGCCAAAGCGAGGAGCGGGAAGCCTCCTTGCTTTGGCGTGGGCCTCGAACCATTTGCGATGCCCCGCCGGCC
>CAZQQP010000333.1:0-1031 GCA_964595475.1 uncultured Planctomycetaceae bacterium
TCCCGCTCCTCGCTTTGGCGTATAGGCTCAACTTATTCTTTTCCGCCTCCTTACCTCCGCCCACGGCCGAGGCACGAATATAGGTCGGACCTCAGCGGGGCGGGCGCTTCGACAACCCTTTCATGTATGCGTCGATGGTGGGGGGACCCTCGAGAAACCCGAGCGACCGCAGGAATCGATCGGTCTCACGCATGGTCCGAACGAACGGCCGGTTGTTGTCCTTCCCGAAGTTGAAAAATGCGTGGGGTTTGCCCTCGAAGGCGACGAGCTCGCACCGATTGCCCGCCTCCTCCATGAGGGCTTGGAACGCGTCGGCGGAGGCGAAGGGGACCACGCGGTCCGCCGTGCCGTGAAAGACGAGCGTGGGCGGGACGCTTCCGTCCACGTGGTGGGCCGGTGAGATGCGCCGCGGTCGGTCGACGCCCCGCCGCTCGGGAACGTGGGCGACGCGGCCGCTCGCTTCCCAGCGTCCCTCCACCGTCGCCAGCGCCAGCGCGGGGTTGAACAGGACCAGGGCGTCGGGTGTGGCACGGACGGAGCGGTCCTCGCCCTTCGGCCGGATGTCCTCGATGGTGGCCGCGCAGGCGGCGATGTGGCCGCCGGCGGAGCCGCCGCCCGCCGCGATGCGATCCGGATGAATGCCGAGGGCGTCCGCGTGGGCGCGGAGGTAGCGCACCGCCGACTTGGCGTCCTTCACACACGCCACGGGTGTCACGCCGTGGCGCTTCTCCACGCGATACGCGGCGCTCGCGGCGAGCATGCCGCGAGAGGCGAGATACGCGCACTGTGGATAGAACTGAGCCGGATCGCCGCGGACCCAGCCACCGCCGAAGAAGAAGACGATCGCGGGGCGGCGGTCGCCGGCGTCGTGGTCCGCCGGCTCGAAGAGGTGGAGGCGGAGCCGGGCGTCGCCCACCCGCTTGTACACCCGCTTCTCGTCCGGCCGGGGGCGAGCGTCGAGCCCGACGGTGAGACCGAGGAGGAAAAGGACTCCGAGCGTGACGGTTAATCTTCCGAACGACCGCATAAAA
>CAZQQP010000333.1:1041-4493 GCA_964595475.1 uncultured Planctomycetaceae bacterium
CCTGCAAGTCGAAGCCGTGAGGCCGCGTAAACCCGAGTGTGTCCGTGGCCGCGACGACCACGCCGCGGTCAGACGGCGAGGACGGGGTGTCGCGAGGCTCGAACGACGGCGGCCGCCTCCTCGCCGCCCGCGGAGGCGGCGCGGCCGACGACGGTCGTCCGGGGCGTTCGGCCGCCCTCCTCCGCGGCGACCGTGGCGAGCGAGCCGCTCCGCGTCCGCACGCGAGACATCACGCCGTGGGACCGCGCCCGCCGGTGCAGGGCGCCGATGAGGCCGGCGACCGACGGGCGTCTCAGCCCGGCGAGCCGCACGTCGCTGGGCGGGTCCCCCCGGAAGAGCTCCGCCGCCGTGGGTCGCCACCGTGGGTCCACCGCCGAGAGGATCCCGAGCGTGGTCGCCCGTCCCAGAAGCGACGCGACCCACGACGCCGCCGCATGGTCCGCCGCGTCGTCGCCGGTGAGCGGCAGGAGAAGGTGGCGGAGCGTCGCCGCCGCATCGTCGGTCGGCCGGCGGACCACGAGGACGGGGACGGGACAGCGGCGGAGGAGCACGTCGAGGGTCTCCCCGGCGCTGTCCTCGCCGAGCGTCTCGATGTCGTCGAGATACGGCGCGCTGACGATCAGCAGGTCGGAGCGGTGGATGTCCACGAGGCGGAGGAGCTGCTGGGAGGCCCGAAGCGTCTCGGCGCCCGCCGGCCGCGACGCGACCGCGGCCCGGTTCCCGAGCGTCGCCGCCTTGTCCGACGCGTCGGCGTCCTTGGAGGCGTCGGCGTCGCCCGCGTAGGCGTAGGCGACGGTGAGCGACGTGTCCGACTCCGAGAGCACCCTCGCGAGCTCGAGCGCCGTCGCATCCTGGTTGGACCCGTCGATCGCGACGAGGAGGCGGGCGGCCCTCGGCGGGGAGAGCGCGACGTGGGTCTGCGCCGCCGTGAAGCGGCCGATCGCCTCGTCGAGGTCCAGGTCGTCCGCGTCCGTCGCATCCATGGCACGCTCCGTCAATGGGAAAGGGATGGAAACCACCCGAGCGAGGCGAAGGCCGCGATGTAGCCGACCACCAGTACGATCTGCGCGACCGTGACGAGGCCGCCCACCCGGAGAAACTCGCCCCAGCCGACGTGGATGCCCCGCTCCCGCTCGAGGCCGTGCAGCGCGATCACGGCCGCGACGCTGCCGACGGGCGTGGAGTTGCCGCCGAGGTTGCACGCCGCGATCAGCGACCACCAGAGCGGCTCGGCGCGGAGGCCGCCGGCCCCGCCCACCATCGACTCGATGACCGGGATCATGGTGGCGGCGACGGGGATGTTGTCGACGAGGCCCGCGGTGACGAAGCAGAACGGGACGAGCAGCGTCACCGCGAGGAAGGTGTCACCGCCGCTCCACGTCTCGAGCCGAGCGGCGAGAAGCTCGAGCAAGCCGGTCTCCTGGACGGTTCCGATGAGGACGAAGAGACCGACGAAGAAGACGATGATGGTCCACTTCACCTTCTTGACAGCTTCCTCGGGCGACCGGGTCGAGATGAGCAGCGCCGCCGTGGCGCCCGCCATCGCGATGAAATCCAGCCCCACGCCGACGGCCTGCGCCGTCGCGAAGCCCGCGATGGTGAGCGCGAGCACGAGGGCGGATCGGTAGAACAGCGAGATGTCCTCCACGTCCGCCCACTCGTCGAAAGCGGCGACGCGCTCCGCCCGCTCCGCCGCGTCGCCCCGCTCCGCCAGGCTCCGCCGGTAGACGAAGCGGATGACGCCGTAGGCCACCGCGGCGGAGACGAGCGCGAGCGGCGCCGAGACCCAGAGGAAGTGGACGTACGGGATGGCCGCGGCGGTGCCGATCATGAGCGTGGGGATGCCCGAGGCGAAGGTGACCATGGCGCCGGAGTTGGCCGCGATGGCGACCGCGAGGATGTGGGGCCGGGGATCGTCGCCGAGGGCGCGGGTGATCACCAGGACCAGTGAGGTCATGATGAGCACGCCGGGAGCGATGGTGAGGAACGTGACGAAGCCCACGGTCGCCACCGTGACCGCCGTCAGCATCTTGCGTGGGTCGCCGTGGGTCGCCTTGAGTAGCTTGATCGCGAGGAAGTGGAAGAGACCCGAGTCGCTGGCGACGGTGACGAGGATGCTCGTCCCGACGATGACGCCGATGACGTCGAGGTCGTGCTCGATGGCGCGGTAGACCGCGTGGTACGGCTTCTCCACGTGGAAGACGTCGCCGTCGAAGACGCCCAGGACGAGGCCCGTCGCGACGGCCGCCACGGCGCCGAGGAGAGCGGCCTCCGTCTTGTGAAGCCAGTCGAAGGCGATAAACAGGAAGGTGACCAGGAGGATGACGCCGACGAGCCCCATAGCGAGGGGCCCGTCGGTCGACGCCCCGCTTGCCGCCTCGGCGAGCGTGCCCACGGCCGGAGGATCCATGACGCCCTCACCCTCCTGACAACGCGACGCCATCGTCTCCGGCGTGTGCGGCGTGGACAAGCCGACGCGGGTGGACGCCGGCGAGCCGGGGGCGGACCCTGGCGCGGTAGGCCCGACACGCCGGGCTTGCCCACGGAATCCGCGATGCTCCGGAGATCCGACATCCCCGACGCTCCCGAGAAGGCCATCTTGCGGGGGCGGCTCCTCCCCGCGATGCGGTTCGACGAGAAGGTGTGGGCCGTGACGGCTCGGGTGCCGGCGGGTCGCGTGACCACCTACGGCGAGATCGCCCGGACCCTCGGCAGCCGCGCCTACCGCGCGGTGGGCGGGGCCCTCCGGCGGAACCCCTACGCGCCCGGCGTGCCGTGCCACCGCGTGGTCGGCAGCGACGGGGCGATCACCGGATACGCCCACGGCGTGGAAAAGAAGGCGGCACTGCTCCGTGCCGAGGGGGTGGAGGTGGCCCGCGGGCGCGTCGCCCTGACCAAGCACTTCGTCTCGGTGCACAAAGAGCGGTGATCCGCCGGAGCCCGTGCTCACCGTCTCAAGTAGCGATGCGTCGGTCAGCGTACCGGAGAGAGGTGAGGACGAACGAGCTCACGTCTCGGGACAAGCGCGGCCGACGCTCTCGCTGAGGTCGCGGCGACGTTCGGCCGCCGCTCTCACTCCTCGTTGAGCATCTGCTCGAGCATCTGCTCCTTCAGCCCCGCGTAGTGGTCGTACAGCGACTGCTTCCGCTCCTCGGTCGCGGGGTAGTCCCGGATGAGGTCGGCCGCGTAGTGGTTCGCCTTCGCCGCGATCGCCGCGAGGATCTCGACCTTGGCGCGTGGGTCGTCGGCCGACTCCCAACCGGTTGACGGCTGGGCGTCGATGCCGACCGACTCCTGGGCGTGGTCGTAGACGGCCCGGATGAGAAGGGCGATCTCCTGGCTCGACGTCGGGTCGTTCGACATGGTGCGTCCTTCGCTGGGTGCGTGGGCGGGAGCGGGTAAGGAGGCGGAAAAGAATAAGTTGAGCCTATACGCCAAAGCGAGGAGCGCGA
>CAZQQP010000334.1:0-4468 GCA_964595475.1 uncultured Planctomycetaceae bacterium
CTCCGCTTCGCGGCGAGCATGTGTTCGCGACCGAGGTTGCGGAGGGTGCCGACGATCGCGGCCCATGGCTGTGTGGCAGAGTCCGCTCGAGCTCGAAGGCGTCTGGGATGTGTTGGAAGCTGCCTTGGCCTTGGAGGGCGGCCCGCATCGCCTCGATGGTCTGTTCCGGGAGACCCGACCGGTTCGCGACGGTCCGCTTGCGGACCTTGCCCTCCCCGCGGAAGGACTCACGGAGAAGGACGGCGGGCGGAAAGTCTCGATTTTGAACGCTCGACGGACATGGGCACGTTATATTCCAACATCTCAGAGTTTAAAGACGAGCTTCTAATTCTTACATAGGCACAATGTGAAGAGCCCGTGAAAAACCCTCGTCCCGGAAAAATCGGGGTGGTCCGGTTCAGCCCCGGGGCTTGGAGGGGGGAGTTCGCCGTAAGCGGCCGCGGGCGGGAATCATGAGGCCATCATGGCCCTTGAGGTCGATAAGATCGTGAGAGCCGTGAGGCCCCCGGTTTGGCTCCGTAGCCAAGCCGGCCGAGGACGGCGAAGGGCGCGTGCGCTCCGAGAACCCTCCCGACGACGCGGCGGTCTCGCAGGCGAAATCGGACAAGGATCCGGCCCACGTGACGGTCGACCTGTGTGCCGAGACGGAGGCGACGGAGAAAGCTTCTCATGACGCTCGCGCGAAAGCTGGCCATCAAGATCGTGGCTGTCGTGGTGGGCCTGGCGACGATCGGGACGGCCTCGGTCTGGGGTCTTCTCGGGCTCCGAGGCTACTTCGACGCCACCGGGGATCGGTACCGCGAGCTTCGCCGCGTGTACGAGGTCGGCCACGAAGCGGCGGCGGCCCGCATGCTCCTCCGCGACGGGTCGCCCCGCGTGGAGCGATCGCGGCGTCACATCGAAAGCGCCCTGCAAAAGGCGCGTCGTCTCCGGGAGGAGACGGGACCGCCGCTCGCCGTGATCCCCGAGTGGGATCAACTTCAGCACGCCCTCGTCCGACACCTCGACGGGGCGCTCGAACAGATGCCCCGCGCTGAGACGCCTGACGAACCGACGGCGATCAACGAGGCCCTCGGACGCGTGGCGGGCCTGGCCAACCGGATCAAGCGGCGGATCGTGGCCAACCGTCGTGCGGCGACCACGCGCTTCCGCTGGACGATCGCCGTCGTCGCCGGCCTCGCAGGGATCACGATCGCCAGTTCCGTCGTTCTCGGTATCAACATCTACCGCTCGGTCACCCGCCCCCTCCGTCGGCTGGAGCGGGGCGTCGACCACGCGGCGGCGACGGACTTCACCGAGAGGCTGCCGGCCGACGGCGATCGCGAGCTGGCCCGGATCGCCGAGCGGTTCAACCACATGGCCGGCGAGCTTGACCGGCTGTACCGCGGGCTGGAGGCGGAGGTCGAGGCGAAGAGCCGACAGCTCGTCCGGTCGGAGAGGCTCGCGAGCATCGGACATCTCGCGGCCGGCTTCGCCCACGAGATCAACAATCCCCTCGCGATCATCATCGGGCATGCGGAGGCCGCCCGACGTCGGTCGAGCGGGCCGGAGCGGGAGCGAGCTATCCGCCCCGACCACGCGCTGCGGATCGTCCGGGAGGAGGCGGAGCGCTGCAGTTCCATCACCGAGCGGCTGCTCCGGCTCGGGCAGACCGGCGAGGCTCCTCATGGCCCGGTCGACCTCGCGAAGTTGACCCGGCGCACCGTCCGCCGGATGCAACGCATGCCGATGGCCCGCGACCGGTCGCTTGAGCACGGCGGCCCGGATGCCGATGTCGTCGTCTCCGGCGACGAGGCCGAGTTGACCCAATTGGTGACGAACCTCGTCGCCAATGCCCTCGAGTGTGCTCCGGCGGGCACCGGTTGTGTCCGGAGTGGGTTGGCGCGCGGCGATCGCTTCGTCACGCTCCGTGTTTCGGACAATGGGCCCGGGATCGCCGCGGAGCTGGTGGGGACGATCTTCGAGCCCTTTTACACGGACAAGCCACGGCGCGACCGGCGGGGAGTGGGCCTCGGGCTGTCGCTCGTCCACGCGATCGTCGAGCGCCATGGGGGCCGCGTCCGGGTGGAGACCCCGGAGTCCGGAGCGGGCAGCGCTTTCGTGGTCGAGCTCCCGGCCGCCTACGGCTCGTCGGCCGGTCCGACCGTGAGCGAGGAGCGAACGAATGGCTGAGACGGTCCGGCCCGCGCCGAAGCGGACGCCTCGTCTCCTGGTCGTCGAGGACGAACGTCGGATGCGGGACCTCCTCCGGAGCGTGCTGCCCGAAATGGGGTACGAGCCGATCGCCGCGGCCGCCGTGGACGAGGCGGAGCAACTCTCGATCAAGCATCCGCCGGACATGCTCCTTCTCGACCTGAACCTGCCGGTCACCGACGGGATGACGTGGCTCCGGCGCCTACGCGAGCATCAGCCCGACATGCCCGTCGTCATCCTGACCGGATTCGGGGACCTTGCCGCCGCACAGGAGGCAATCCATCTCGACGTGGTCGAGCTCCTGACCAAGCCAGCTCACCTCGGTCAGATCGAGGCGGCGCTGGATCGGGCGAGGCGACGCCTGCCGACGGAGCTGCCGAAGCCGGCCACGGACGCTGTGGCCGCGGACGCGTCGAGCCGAGAACCGACCACGCTGGCCGAGGCGGAGCGTCGGATCATCTTCGAGGCGATCGACCGCCACGCCGGCCGCCGCCTCGCGGCGGCGCGGGCGCTCGGGATCAGCCGTCGCACGCTCTACAGCCGTCTCGAGCGCTACGGCCGATCCGACGGGTGAGGAGCGGGACGCACGCTACGCCGGTCTCCGCGGAGACCGTCCTCTCCGACCTGTGCAGAATTTGCACACCTTTTCCCTGCAGTCCGCGCAGGATGTATTTTCCGCGATCCGAACCGGCGCGGGTTCGCAGATGAGGTTCAGCCAAAGGAGAGACCGATGCGATACGCCGACCCGAGAAATCGGCTCCGCGATGTGCGGAGGATGGACGCCGCGGTTGTCCTCCTCGCTACCGCCGCTTTCCTTTCTGTCACCGCGGTCTCGTCGCTGCGGGGCGGTTCGGGGACGGGCGACGGTCCCCTCGCCCATGACACAGCGCCGCAGCGCTATCTCGGATTCCGTGAGCGATCCGTCGAGAACGAAGCTCGACGGCCGACGCGCGAACGAAGCAGCAGGGACGGAGGCCCAACGGACCGGATTGCGTCCGCCTTGCCCGCGGCCGCGATCGGTGCGGTCGGCCCGACGGTCTTCGCCGACAAGGCGCCGGCCGCGAACGAAGCAGGCGAGGACCGGGATTCCGCCGCGGCGAACGGAGAGGACGCACAACCCGAGAACCCCGCGGAGCTCACCCTCCCCGCTATGACGATCTTCGGCGATCGCGAAGCGACCTCGCTCGACGACCGGGTCGGGCCCTACGACCAGCCGGCGTGGACGGCGCGGAACCATCGGTTTCCGACGACCCGAGCGTACGTGCTCCCGCCGAACACGTATCAGCTGACCGTGTGGGGAGTCGGCGAGTTCTCCAACGATATCCGACCGACCAACGAGATCATCGAAGAGGTTGAGATCGGTCTTCCCTATCGATTCCAGCTCGACCTCTACTACACGCAGACGCGCGAACCGGATCAGGAGGGCCTCCACGAAGGGGCGCAGCGGGTCGAGCTCCGATGGGCGATCGCGGACTGGGGCGAGATCCCGCTGAACCCCACGCTCTACGCGGAGTGGGAGAACGAGGGCGACGAGGATGCCGTGGAGTACAAGCTCCTCCTCGCTGAGAACCTGGCGCCCCGATGGCATTGGGGTGGAAATCTGGTCTACGAGCAGAAGTACAGCGGGGAGCGGGATACGGAGCTCGGGGTCAGCTCCGGGTTGAGCTACACGGTCGTCGACCCCTGGCTGTCGGCCGGGGCCGAGGCGGAGATCTTCCGGAAGACCCAGGACGGCGCGAGGAACCCGGGCGATGCGGAGTGGGAGTCCCTCGTCGGACCGAGCGTGGAGGTCCGACCGATCCCCTCCGTGAGCCTCGTCTTCGCGCCGCTCGCGGGCCTCGGGCCGGACTCACCCGATCTGAAGACTTTCATCCTCCTCGAGTGGACCTTCGGGACAGGGAGCGAGATACGGTCGGGCCCGGAAGCGACTGAGATCCGCTGACGCTGCCCGGATCCACTGTGTGGCGACCGTTAGGCATGCGGCGGTCTCTCTGACGGCCGCTGGGAACCGATGGCTAGCCCATGTTTAACAGAAAAAGGCCGGTGACGTCGGTCCTTGAGGGACGAAGTCCCGGATTTTTGGGGGTTTGCGCACCAGGACGCCGAAGACCCGTAGCGACAACAATGGTGCCGACACGTCATGAATGACCCCGATATTTGTCGTTCACGAGGCCGAACCATGAGATGAATATAAGAGCATGTGCATCCGGTCGGTAAAAACGGCTCTTCCGGAATTCGCGTAGGTCGCGGCGACGGGTGGCGGCTGACACTCGGT
>CAZQQP010000335.1:0-2856 GCA_964595475.1 uncultured Planctomycetaceae bacterium
GGTTGCCGTAGATGTTGTCGAACTTGCTCTTGGTCACGGAGTTGTTGACGTTGATCGCGGGAAACCGCAGCGTCCCCTTCTGCTCCATGTCGTAGAGGCGGTAGACGCCGGTGGTCGTCTCCTCGCTCACGCCACGGAGATTCTGAGAGAAGCGGGTCCACTTGCCGGGGTCCTCCTCCTTCACCTTCCGGAGGATCTTGAGGATGGCGCCCCACTCGTCGGGGTCGTTGTCCGGGTCGAACTCCGGAATCTCGTTGCCCGCCGCTTCGATCTCCGCCCCCTTGTGGAGGATGAGGGTGGCGTCGCCGCCGTCGTCGACGATCTGGTCCGGGCCGGAGCCGTCGGGCCAGGTCATGGCCTCGTCGATGCACCACCAGTACTCGTCGAGGGTCTCGCCCTTCCACGCGAACACCGCGGCGCCCTTAGGGTTGTCGGGCGTGCCGTCGGGGCCGACGACCGCGGCGGCGGCGGCCTCGTCCTGCGTGGAGAAGATGTTGCACGACGCCCAGCGGACGTCGGCGCCGAGGTCCACCAGGGTCTCGATCAGGACGGCCGTCTGCACCGTCATGTGCAGCGAGCCCGTGACCTTGACACCCTTCAGCGGCTGCTGGTCGCGATACTTCCTCCGGGCGTTCATCAGGCCCGGCATCTCGTGCTCGGCGAGCCGGATCTGCTCCCGCCCCTGCGGTGCGAGGGTGAGGTCCTTCACCTTGTACGGCGGCCGCTCGGTGGCGTGGGGGGTGACTGTGCTCATAGCGACTCCTTCACTGAAAAGAGGTTTCGTGTTCTAGTTCCCGTGGGCCTCGACCGGCTCCGGCGCCCGGCTTCGGGCGGCGGAGGCGGCGAACAGGCCCGGTCCCTTCGCTTCCCGCTCGGGCGGGAGCGGACAGAAGCGGGTCCGCTCGAAGCCCGCCGCGGCGAACCACCCCTCGACCTGGTCCTTCCCGAAGCCGAGCCAGTGGTGGCCCATTTCCTGCTGAAACTCCCGCCGGTCGTGGGGGAGCATGTCCACGATGAGGAGGCGACCCCCGGGGCGGAGCACGCGACGGGCCTCCTCGATCGCCCGTCGAGGCTCCGGGATGTGGTGGAGCACCAGCCCGATCGACGCCGCGTCGAGGGACGCGTCGTCGAGGGGAAGCGCCTCGAGGTCGCCGCGGCGAATCTCCACGTTCTCGAAGGCGCCGACCCGCTGCTTGGCCGAGCCGAGCATCGCCTCCGTGGAGTCGACCGCGTAGACCTTCTCGACGAACGGGGCGACCGCTTCCGTGAACTGTCCCGTGCCGCAGCCGAGGTCCCCCATGACCCACCGGTCGTCGAGGAGGCCGGGCAGGGCCAGCAGGTCGAAGCGCCTGCCGAACAGCTCCTCGCGGAGCCGGTCCCACCGGTCCGCCGCGGACGCGAAAAACTGCTTGGAGCGGCTCTGGCGGTCCGCGAGCACGCGGCTCAGCCGCCGATCGTCCTCCTGGGCGGTGGGGTCGGCCGCGGTCTGGTCGCGAATCAGACCCCACAGCCGTCGCGTGGTCGCGTCCATCGACTCCTTGGCGAACCGGTAGAGCCGGTTGGTCCCCTCACGCCGGGACTGGATCCACCCGTCCTCGCTGAGCAGCTTCAGATGGCGGCTCACCGTGGACTGGGGGAGCTGCAGAATCAGGCACAGCTCCGCGACCGTCAGCTCCTGCTTTTCCACGAGCCGCAACAGCCGAGCCCGTGTCGCGTCGGAGAGCGAGGCGAGGCGTTGGAAGATGGTGGGGCCGGTCGGTGCCATGAATCATCCGTTCATCCGGATGAATTGTTAAAAGCCCGCCCGCCCAAGTCAAGCGAGCCCCACTCCGCCAATAAAAAAGACGCCGCGGCGGACCGACGGGGGGAGCGGACGGGTGGTCGCGAGTCAGCGGACGATGTGCAGGGGGATGGGCGGGAAGATGGAGACCAAGGGCGTTCGGCGAGCCTTCGTCGGCGCTCCGGGAGCGAGTGTCGGCCCGGCCCTATTGGTCGGCTTGGTCTCCGGAGGAAGATGGGTTCTTCTCGGCATCGCTCGGCGGCTGGTCCGCGCTGGTCTCGGACGTCTCCGCGTCGCCGTCTGAAGCGGCCGAGTCGGCCGTCTTGTCCTTCTCGTCCCCGTCCGGTGCGATGGCCTCCTCCACCGTCATCCTCTCCCCCACGGGCTCGGGAGGCAGCGCGATGGTCGGGCCGGGGACGAGGCCGTGGGAGCGGAGCGCTTTCCTGATGTCCGGATCGTCGGGCTTGATCGAATAGGCCTTCCGCAGCTGGGTCGCGGCCTTCTCCCGATCCCCGACGGCGTCGTAGAAGCTCGCGAGCGCGACGAAAGGCCGCTCGTCCCCCGGCTCGGCGACGTGCGTGGCCTGTTGGAAGGCCCGCAGCGCCGCGTCGTGGTCCTTGTACTTCTTCAGATACTTGCCGAGGCGGATGTAGGCGTTCGCCGACTTCTGTTCCCTCGCGACGCGGCGGAGAAACCGGAGGAGCTCTTCCTTGGCTCCCTCCCGATGCATCGCCTTGGCGAGCGCGTCGACGATCGTGGACCGCTCCGGCCAGGGCACATAGGTATCGGGCTCGCCTTCCCCGAGGGTCACCCGCACGCTGGAGAGGTTCTTCCGGATGGTTAGAGCGGTCTCCAGATGGGGACGGGCCTTCGCGGGCTTCCGCTGAGCGAGATACGCCTTCCCGAGAAAGTACTGGCTCCGCCAGTCGTCGGGATGCTTCTCGACGCAATACCCGAAGTGCTCGATGGCGTCCTGGTACTGCGACGCCCGAAGCGCGTCGTAGCCCTCGACCCGGGCGACCCCCACCGGCATCTGACAGCCGGCCGTGGCGACCGCGAGTAGCACCAACCCGATG
>CAZQQP010000335.1:2866-4418 GCA_964595475.1 uncultured Planctomycetaceae bacterium
GATGGGGAGAGCCGTCGTGGATCTTCGTGCCATCGGCAGCGTCCTTGCCGGAAGCGGGGACAATGGCGAGCGAGCCAAGATATGATGGAAGGGCGTTGAAGACAACCGTCGGGACGACGCATGGGCGGCCTGCCGACAGTCCTCCTCGAGCACACGACCGACAGCGATCGTCACTACGACTGGCTGTTCGCCAACCCCGACGCCCCGGCGACGCCGTATCGACTGACCACCTGGCGCGTGACGGTGCCCCCGTGGCGATGGCCGGACCGCGGCGAGCTCGAGCTGGTCCGGCTCCCCGACCACCGGCGGGTCTATCTGGAGTACGAAGGTCCGCTCACGAGAGGACGCGGCTTCGTGCGACGGGTGGACGCAGGAGAGCTGCAGGTGGAGCGGTGGTCCGCGGAGCACGCGGCCGTCGTGGTGTTCCTGCGACAGTGGCGGGGCCGGGTGCTCCTCCGGCGAACCGTCGAGGCGCGGTGGGTCGCGGGCCTGGAGCGAGCGGAACAGGAGAGATAGTTCGCCGTGCCGCGACCCCGCGGCGGGGCAGCGTGGTCGGAGCTCGACCCGCCCCGGTCAGTCCCATTCGTAGAGGGCGTCCATGAAGTAGGAGGTATCCAACCGCTCGACGCCGGGTTGCGGATTGTTGTCGTACTCGTTCCGCATCCCTACGCGGATCTTCCACGCCTCCTCCTTGGTAAGCGGCACTTCAAGCGCCGTCTCGGCGTCCACGCGGAAGTCGTCGACGACGGCCTCCACCGTCGGAACCAGCGTGAGGCTGTGGGTGAGCCGAAGCCATTCCTCGAAGAGGTCGAGGCGATAGTCGTAGCCGGCCTCGACGATCAGCTCCTCGTTGGTCATGCCCGTGTCGAAGGACTCGCTCTGGAAACCGGCGCCCCCACGGATCTTGAGCTCCTGATGGGCCTCCCGGACCAGGAAATACCCGAGGCCGCCGGTGACGTCCGCACGCAAGTCCAACCGCTCGAACTCGTCCCGCTCGAGCCGAACCTTCCCGAAGGTGAACAACCGATCCGTCAAGTCCACCTCGAGCTTCGAGCCGCCGAAGATCTCGTTCTGGGTCTCTCTGCCGTCTTCTTCGGAGTAGGCCCCTTCGATGAAGAGGTTCAGCCGCTCCGTTGGCGTTTCCCGCTTGGCCTCGGCGCGACCCCGCACGTTGATCCGCTCGGTGTTCCCGGTCTCCCCGTGGAGGCCGAACTCGATCCGTCCGGACCACGGGTGGGTAAGCTTCTTTCGCTCCTTCTCGAGCTTCGCGAGCCGCTTCTTCTGCTCCGCCTTGAGCTCCGCCACCCGCTGCTCGTGCTTCTTCTCGATCGCCTCCACCTTCTCCTGGTGCTTCCGCTCGAGCTCCTCGAGCTTCCCCTCCTTCTTCTCCACCGCCGGCGACGGCTGGTCCGGCGGCCAGATCCCGACGATCGTCGCCTCCTGGAGCGTGACGTCGCCGAACGCCGTCTCGGTCAGCATCTGCCCTTTTTTCGGGTCAAACTGCAATTTGCCGGTGACCCGATCCCCGCTGTCGAGGGCGACCACCAGCTTT
>CAZQQP010000336.1:0-1160 GCA_964595475.1 uncultured Planctomycetaceae bacterium
AATGCCTGGACCCGCATGCCTTGCACCACCACGGTTTCTCTGGATCGTCTCGGCGGCGGTTGCGGGGGCTCTTGCGCCGGTTGCGCGGCGCTCCGCCGGTCGAGAGACCGTGAAAGGTCCGGCCGGCCCGTCGGTGATCGCCGGTGAACCTGTCCGGGAGATACGGGCCGGGCTCCGTGCATCGTTCGGAGCGAGAACCGAAGGGAAGAAACGCGAAACGGCGCCTTTTCCGATTGGGAGTGTGATCGATGGCCGACCCGTCAGCCCCGCCGAAGGCCCGCAACCTTAGCCTTATCAGCATTGCGATCATCCTTTATGTCGCGGGGGACGCGACTCTTACAGACGACGCCTTCGTGTTCGGCGGTGCAGTGGAATTCGGTCGGATATGGGTTCTCCATGCTGCGGCCGTTCTCTTCTTCGTCTACTCGCTGGTCCGCTTCAGATGTCCGCCGAAGCCCTCAGGCTTCGGGCCGCAGATCATCTCGGTTCTTTCGGGACAGGAAGAGGATGCGGCGCAACGCAAGCTCGCACCTGTCGCAAAACAGGAGGCGAAGATAGACTACTATAAATCTAATGAGTCGCTCCAGGCTCGCGGGTGGCGGTATAAGGGCGGGAACCACTCACGTTGGATCGAGGGGCTGGAGCTAGAAAAGGTCCATGAGTTTCAAGCTGGTACCACGTTCTGGTTCCCCGCGGAGGTCGAGATCGCGGTTCCCCAAACAGCCCGAGAGCACGATGGCGCATGGATCTACGGTCGCCGTAGGGACTGTAATCTTTTTGAGCTCGCCTGGCCCTACTGCAAAGCGTTTGTGGGGGCCATCAGGCGTTCCGATGCGTTTTGGCACCACATCCTTCCGCTGATCCTTGCGGGTCTCGCCGGCCTAGCGATTCTCTACAACCTCGGCACGTTGTTCGAACCGATGCTCGGCGTCGCACCCATCGCGGTCGGCTTTCTGTTCGTCGGCGCAGTCGGCGTCGTGGTTTTTCTCGTCTTCGCGTGCGGGCGCTGGGTCTGGCCGTGGATTCGTCGCCGATTCGCGTGGGTGGACGGCCGCGAGGTCGCTCGCCAGATCGTCGGGATACTCCCGGGTGATCGCCCGCTCGACGCGCTCGCGGACGGTCTCGATCCGGGAGCGCGCGGTGCTCGGATAGAGCGTGCG
>CAZQQP010000336.1:1170-4416 GCA_964595475.1 uncultured Planctomycetaceae bacterium
GACGGGATCTTTTCGAGAAAGTGAGCCGGCTACCGCGCAATCCCCGCTGCCCACCGGCTACCGCCCACCGGCGTCGCACGTATCGCACCACGCCCGGATCGCCTTGAGCGTCGCGCGGGACGGTCAGTCCTTTCCCCCGATCGGAACGGATCGTCTCGGGCGGAGCTAGGGGGTCAGATAGACCACGGCCGCGACAAGACCCGCGACGGCCGCGACGAACGCGACGTGCTCGAGGACCGAGAGAAGCGGCTCGGACGCGAGATTGCGCCACGCTTTTGCGAAAAGCTCGGCAGCTTTCGCGCCAATCCGCATCGGGCGGCCTTCCTTGGTCCGGAATCCGACGAGGGGGGCATAGCAATCGGCATGCCGACCGGTTGGAAGCCTGGAGCCTGGGGCGTGGAGCCTGGAGTCCGAGGCCGCCGGCCTTTTCTGTCAGCCCGCGGTGCTGGCTATTCGGCCCTCGGGGCCCCGAAGGTCCCGAAGGGACACCCTCGGTGGATCCCGTCGGGACCTCTGACTCCAGGCTCCGTGCTCCAGGCTCGGTTGCGGCTTGCCGCCGGCCGAGGTCGTCTCAGAAAAGCGGCACCGGATTTGCAATGGGGGCTCGCCCGTAGGGGTGAGGCGCGAGGTCCGGCCGGTCCGTGGAAAAACGCGGTCCTGGGCGGGCCGGCTCGGACCCGCCCACCCCTTTTTCCGGAAGGTCATCAGAACGGACGCAGAAGGGGCCGCGTCGGTGCACGTCAAAGACGCGGAGGACACGATCCGGTTGGGCATGGGGATCCGCCCGGACGGCGAGGCGGGCTTGACGCTGACGGAGCCGTCGGGGGCGTCGCGGCTGTCGATGAGAGCGGACGCCAACGGCCGTGCCTTTTTCGCTCATTTCGGGCCGAGCGGGAGGCGACGTTTCGCCGTCGGGACTCGTCCGGACGAAACGCGGCTCGGCTTCCGGCGCGGGGAGAAATAGCGGCGACGCCACGCGACGATCTCCCCGCTCACCAGCCGTCCGGCTTCCACTCGTCGCACCACGCCCGGATCGCTTGGAGCTTGGCCGTGGACGGCCGCTTCCGCCCGTTCCGCCAGTGTTGGACGGCCTGGGGCGAGACGCCGAGGTAGCGGGCGAGGTCCCGCCACGAGGCGCCGGCGGAGCCGTGCCGGGCGACGACGCGGGCCGCGCGGCGGAGCGTCTCCGCCGGAGCTAGGGGGTCACATAGACCACGGCCGCGACAAGCCCCGCGAGGGCCACGGCGAACGCGACGTGCTCGAGCACCGACAGAAGCGGGTCGGACGTGAGATTGCGCCACGCTTTTGCGAAACGGTCGGCAGCTTTCCCCTCAATCCGCATCGGGCGACTCCTGGCATCGTGACTCCGTCGATTGGGCTCGAAGCAATTCGCATGCCGCCGCCTCGTTGGGTCTCCTTTCGTGGTGGTCCCCGCTCCCCGACCGGAGCGCTTCCACTTTTCGCACCACTTCCGGATCCTTTGGAGCGTCTCGCGCGACGGCCGCTCCCGTCCGTTCCGCCAGTGCTGGAGGGCCTGGCGGGAGACCCCGAGGTGGCGGGCGAGGTCCCGCCACGAGGCGCCGGCGGAGCCGTGCCGGGCGACGACGCGGGCCGCGCGGCGGAGCGTCCGGTCCACTTCCCCTCGGTCGAGTCCGTCCGTCGCCGGCCGCACGGCGGGCCGCGCTTTCCGGGCGGCCGTCGGCTTCGGATCACCATGTCTCCCTCGTTGACGCGGTAGGGGGGGGCGTCGACGGACAGCTGAATATAAGCGAAGGGGTGATAGCGGCCGACGGCGTTCCCCGCTCGGTAGCCCATCGTCGGCCTCGGTTCGATCGGCGGTGGTGCTCTGCGAACGTGTGATCGTCTCGGGGCGGGTAGGCCGCATGCCCCGGAAGACGCGAGTGCGGGTCCGACTCCCCTAGCGAGGGAGATGCCGCGAGGAGCCGTCGGCCGAGCGGTCACCGGCGACGATTCCGACCAATCATTGGATCTGCTCTCGTGGTGGCTCGTAGGGATGTAGCTGGGCGGCTTTGGCGAGAGTGGGTGGCATGGCTCAAGGCGAGACGCGGCCACGTCGTGGTGATCAGCTCACCGGAGTCGGGAAGGCGGGCCGCGAGGCGGGCACCGATCGGACACGGATCGTCCGGTGGATCGAACGAGGCGAGCTCCCGCCACGAGGCCCCGGCCGAGGCGTGGCGGGCGACGACGCCGGCGGCCCGGCGGAGCGCCCGGTCCACATCCGCTTGATCGAGTCGGTCCGTCGCCGGCCGGCCGGTGGCCCTTCCCGTCGGGCCGTCGGCTTCGGAAGGCCATGGCTCCCTCCGTTCCGGTCCGCAGCAGTCGCCTGCGTGAATCGGAGGATGCGCGGGCCGTCCGGGTGGTCGGTAGATACGACCGGACCGCCGCGATGAAGATGGCGGTCACCCCTGGCGGCGAGTGCGACGTGCTGAGGCGCGCCGATCGGTGGTGTTCCGCGATCGTTTCGTAGCGCCCTCAGGGGACGTGGCCGAGCAGGTCGGCCGGGCGCGGCGGCGAGCCGGACACGCGGACCGCGCGTCGAGCCACCGGCTCGAAGCGTCCTCCAAAGGCCGCGGTTATGGCCGGATCGGCGCCGTAGCCGCTTACTTGGGTCGCGATCGGAGGAACCACCATGAAGGGGATCTTGTCGATCACCGGAATCGTTGTCCTTGGGCTTGCGCTCGTGCCTTTCGCTTTGGGAGGGCTCGGGTTGGCTCTTCGCCCTTTCACCGTCTTCCGGGCGCTTTCCAGGCGCCCTTTTACGCTTTTTAAGACCGGAGCAGTGCTCCTTGCGCTCGGCTTCGGCCTCGTCACGCTCGGAAACACCCTTTCGGCCGGGTAAGGGGAGCGGACTGTGCCAATGATGATGACAAAGGCCGGGGCGCCGCATAGGAAATAGGTCGCAGGTTGCCGAAGGAGCGTCCGGTGCCCAAGATCGATTCGGGGTTCCGGGCCACAGGCGTGGTTCTTTTTGCACACGCCATCGTTATCTGAGTGGAGCTCTTTGTCTTCGGTGCTGTGGCGCGACACCCCGATTTTATACTCATCGTCCTCCTGTTTTTGGGGCTCTTCAGGAATTCGCGTAGGTGCGGGAAGGGATGGTCCGGGCAGGGAGCTTAGAGCCGCTCCGGTCCAGGGAGCGGGGCCCGTGCGTCCGCTCCCTGAGCTGCGAGGCGGTCTCAGGCAGCGGACACCGGCTCCAGCGAAGACGGGCGCATCTGACGGAAG
>CAZQQP010000337.1:0-976 GCA_964595475.1 uncultured Planctomycetaceae bacterium
GCCGTGCGGCGGACCTGACGGAAGCAAAGAGGCTGCAACGCGGACAGCGGCCCGTGCACCGGCGTCTGGTCGATCACCGGCGTCTTCGGGCGTCTGCGACGAGCGCCGTTCGAACCCCCGAAGCGCGCTTCGTCTGGGGTGGCGGCAACTCGATGTGTCCGGCCCGATGGAGCTGAACCATCAGCGTTCGGGCCCACTTTTTAAGCGATACGCCGCCAGGGAGGGGCGGCCCGCATCGCGTCGGGATCGCCTCCGGACAGGAGCACGTGTAGCTGGTGGGACTCGAGGAAGCGGGCGATTTCCTCGCGGCTGCTCGGCCAGAACCGGAACCGTCCCTGGCAGAGGCGCTTCTGGCACAGCCGGAAGCCCTGACCGTCGTAGAGGAGCAGCTTGACCGCCGTCCCGCGGCGGTTGCGGAACACGAACAAGGCTCCACTCATCGGATTCTGTTGCAGATGCTTCCGGCAGACGGCGGCGAGCCCGTCGATGCCCTTGCGGAAGTCCGCGGGCTCCGTCGCCACGAACACGCGCATGGAAGGGGTCACATGGATCATCTCTGCCCCTCCCATAGCGCCCGGGCGACCGAAGCAGCTTCGGAGGTCGCTTCCCCGCATAGGCGAACCTTCAGCCGCCTCCCGGTGCTGTCCTCCGCTTCGACCGTGCACTCCGAACGCGCGGCCGTCGGCGGAACGGAAACTTCGACGAACCCGGGAAACGACTGCCCCGAGGGGTCTGACGCGTTGCGGCTAGGGCGGAGACGCTTCTCAAGCGCGCTCGCGTTGATCTCAAGGGTCTTGGCCGTCTGCTCCACACCGTGGCGGCTCGCAAGCTCGACGGCCTCGGCCCACACCCACTCGGGGATCCGAGCCCGACCGCCGTGAGCCCGCCGCCACTCATCGAACCGGCGCTTGGTCTTCCGCACATGAGGATCCATCGGCTGCCCTCTGAAACAGTCCGAAAACAGCCGATCTATCCC
>CAZQQP010000337.1:1003-4414 GCA_964595475.1 uncultured Planctomycetaceae bacterium
GACAGAGTGCTCCTGGAACGAACACTGGTCCTCTCTCGGCGCCCCCGGCGGGCGAAGGCGCTTCTCACGACGACGCACTCCGCCCGCTTCGTGACGACTTCGCTCCGCTGTTTCACGAGCACTGGCGGGAGCGCGAGGCCAAGCGCCTCAAGGTGGCCCGAGCCTCCTGCGCCGCGTGGGGCGAGGCCTCTTCCGCGACGCCGTCCAGAGGAACGCGACCGACATCCACCTCAACCCCGACGGCGACGGTGTGGTGCTCCGCTTCCGCGTCGACGCCCGCTGGTGGCCGTCGCCCGCGTGGACCTGGAGCCGGCCCAGCGGCTGGTCCGGCCGCTTTGCCCCGAGTGCCGCCGCATGAAGACGGAGGTCCTCTGGCTGTCGAGCTTGAACCGACCGTTGCCGCAGACCACCGCCCGCTGCTGACGAACGGGCTTGAGCGCGTGGCGGAAGGAGCCACCACGCTCGAGGAGCTGCGAATCCTCGGCAGCTTCTCCGTGCCGCCCCGCGAGACGGCCGCGGAGGAGGCGCTGGTGGAGCAGGCGAAGGCGGTCGACTGCGAGTGATCGACGGGCGTTCCTACCCGTCGGAAGCGGCGGACCTTTGACTCGCTTCCCGCCCTCGAACGGCGAGGCTGGACCGTAGCACGGGGGCCAGATCGAGAGGGGGCATGGGCGGGCTGTAGCCGAACCCCTGGGCGAGGTCGCAACCGGCGCTGACGATCAGGCGGGCGTCCTCCTCGCACTCCACCCCTTCCGCCGTCACGCGGATGCCGAGGGTTCTCGCGAGCTGGACGAGGGCCCGCAGGACGCTTCCCTGCTTCCACCCCTTCGCGGCGTTCGTTACGAAGGTCCGGTCCAGCTTGACGATGTCGACGGGGAAGCGTTGGAGGTAGGACAGAGCGCTGTACCCCGTCCCGAAGTCGTCGAGGACGATGGGATATCCCCGCTCCGAGCAGTCGTGGATGGTCGCTTCCGTGGTCGGCCGCTCCGCCACGAGCATCTCCTCCGTGATCTCCAGCTCCAAGAGGTGAGGTGGCAGGCCGTGCTCCGCCCGCATCGCGTCGAGGCGGTCGCCGAGCGTGCCGTCCTCGAACTGGCGGGGGGAGAGGTTCACGGCCACCGCGAGATCCCCGAGCCCCTCCGCCCGCCACGCGGAGCACCGACTCGCCCACCTCGCCGATGAGCCGCGCCTCCTCCAGGATCGGCACGAAGATCGCCGGAGCGACGAGACCGCGGACGGGGTGGCACCAGCGCAGCAGCGCCTCGACCCCCCGGATGGCCCCGGTCGACACTTGGACCAGCGGTTGGTAGTGCACGACGAACTCGGCTCGCTCCAGCGCTCCGGCGAGCTCCTGCTCGAGGACGCGCCGCTCGGCGACCTGCTCGCCGAGCTCGCTGTTGTAGCCCTCGACCGAGCTGCGGCCGAGCCGCTTGCTGTGGTACATCGCCGTATTGGAGCGGCGGAGGAGCGTCTCCGTGTCCATCCCGTCGTCCGGGAAGAGGCAGTACCCGACACTCACCTCGGTCAGATGCTCTTGGCCGGCGAGCTGGACCGGCTCGGACACGGCCCGCCGGAGCCGTTCTCCCGCCTCCACCACTTGTCTGGGGCTGTCGACGTGCTCGAGCAGAACCGTGAACTCGTCGCCGCCGAGGTGGGCGACCGTGTCGCCGTCCCGGACGATGGACCGCAAGCGGCGGGCGATCTCCTGGAGGAGCTGATCGCCGACGGGATGCCCGTGCGTGTCGTTGACCTCGTTGAATCGGTCGAGGTCCAGCGTCAGCACCGCGAAGCGGTGGCCGTCCCGCGTCGCCGTCCGGATGGCCTGGCCGAGCCGCTCCTCCAATCGCACGCGGTTGGGCAGCTCGGTCAGCGCGTCGTAGCAGGCGAGCTGATGAAGGGTCTCGTGGGTGCGCTTCCACTCCGTGACGTCGTGGAGCATCACCATGTAGCCGGGCTGCCCCTCCCACTCGCTCGGGGTGACCCTGAGCTGCGCGATGCCGATCTCCCCGTCGCTCCGCCGGATGGGCACCTTCGTCCGCGCTTCCCGCGACAGGGGTACGCCGAAGGAAGTGCCCCGGAGAGCCTCACCGGTCTCTCCGAGCTGAGCCTGTGCGGCGGGATTCGCGTGGAGGACGGTGCCCGCCTCGTCGACGAGGAGGATACCGATGGAGGAGTTCTCCACGACCTTGCGGAAGTCCTCCCGACTCCGCCGCCGCTCCCCCTGGAGTCGGCTCCACTCCTTGGGACCGTGCTCGCCCGGCTTCTGCTCCGTCTCGTCGGGATGGGGGGATCGCCCGTCCATGAATCCATCTCGACCCCGGCCGCGAGCCCGCAGAACGCCGCTACGCGGGCGTGACGCGGTCAGCCGCCGTATCTCTGAGCACCACTACGGTGGCATCGCAGGGCTCGCCGCTCGGGAGCTCCTCCCAGCCGATTGTAATGACCGCCCCCGATGGTCGTGATCCGAGCCCCGCATCTTCGGCATCGCGACGCCCGCCCGATGGTTCCTCCTGCTCCACGTAGCGAAGCTTCTTCATGCTATCCGTCAGGGTGGACAGCTGCAGCTCCGTGGCCGAGAGCCACTCTCGGCGATCCGATGTCGCCGCGGCGCGCCGCGACGTCACGTGTGGAGAGGCGCCGTCACCGATGCCGCGAACTCGGCGAGGGCGGTGTCGGAGGCGACCCGCTCCACCGCCGAGAGGCTGTCGATCGCGATGCGGGGCCTTGTGCTCCTCGATGGAGCTCTTGAGCGGGATCCGAGGCTCCTCGGGCGTGGCACAATCTGGATCGTCAGGTGCTCCGTCTCCACCGCGCTTCGCAGGTCGAGGCCCCCGAGACGAGCATGGTCGAGTCCTCGAAGAAGCCGCCCCGGCCCATCGCGTCGAAGCCCTTGCTACCCGCCGCCGCAGGCCGCGCCGACGCGGGCTGGTCTCGCGTCATGGATGTGAGCGAGACGATCGTGATGCCGTCGGGTCGCCGGATGGTGTAGGGATGCGCCGCTCATGGGGGGAGCTGGCCGGCATCTCGAGCACGTCGATCGTCCGCCGGCGGAAGCGGTCCGCGAGCGCTGGCAAAGGATCACCACGCTGTCGGCGACGAGGTCCGCCACACCGTAGCGGGCGATCGGGCGGTGCTCGCGCGATGAGTCCACCTAGGCGAGCCTCAGACCTCCTGACATACCCGCTGTGAGCCCGGAATTTTCGGGACCGTTCCGCCGGCCCGTACCCCGAAGTCGTGAGGGGTGCAGGTCGCAGCGACAGTCCTCCACCCGCGGAAAATCCGGGGCCGACCTCGGCGTTCGGGCGGTCTCGAGGGTCGCGAACCGTCAGTTCGCAGAGGGGGTATGTCAGGAGGTCTGAGCCTATACGCCAAAGCGAGGAGCGGGAAGCCTCCTTGCTTTGGCGTGGGCCT
>CAZQQP010000338.1:0-4336 GCA_964595475.1 uncultured Planctomycetaceae bacterium
CAAATGGTTCGAGGCCCACGCCAAAGCAAGGAGGCTTCCCGCTCCTCGCTTTGGCATATAGGCTCAACTTATTCTTTTCCGCCTCCTTACTCGATTCGCAGCGGCCTCGCCATGTCGGGAACTGATCGGTAGGCTGCCGCCCAGGCAACCACTCGTGACAGTTCACGATCTGACCCCACGATCTCCCCTACGCGGCTCGGCCGGAACCAATGGGGCCGCACGCGGTGCGGTAGGCCGGTGACGACGCGGGTTCGCTCAGCAAATCGGGGCGATCCGGCGAAAGCGGGTCGGCCGGTGGCTCGGTATGCCGCTTCCGGGGAGTTCCAGTCGAAAGAGCGCGCGGAATGCCGACGGGCGGATCGATCGCTTGAACGGCGTCGGATTTTTCTTATAGTCGGTTGCGATTGGCCACGGCCCGAGGGAAAGGGTTGCGCGATGCGGAGGAAGCGTGTGGAGCGGAAGCAAGGACGGCTGCGAGAGAGGCTGGCAGGCCGGTCGCCCTCGCGTGGCTCTCTTCTCGCCCACGCGTTGCTCGCGACCGCTCTTCTCGCCGCAACCGGCTGCTCGGATCGCCCGGAGACCTCTTCGGGAGAGGACGCCTGGCGGCGAGCCGGCGGTGACATCCGCCGGAAAGAGGAGGTCGCGGTCGTCTCCTTCTCCGACGCGGTCAGCCCGGAGGCCCTCCGGCACCTGCAGAGCAAGGACGCGGCGCCGCTCGTTCTCAACCTCGCCGGCCAGCGGCTGAAGGAGGCCCACTTCCGTGCCGCGGCCGCGTTGGCCGACCGCGTCAAGACCCTCGACCTCACCAACGCGGTGGTGACCCCGGGGAGCGTCGAGCACGTGGCCGACCTCGGCAACCTCAAGGTCCTCATCCTCAACTGGGTGGCGTTCGCGAACCGAGCACTCGAGCACGTCTCCGACCTCGACCGCCTTCGCGTGATCCGGCTGGTCGGGAGCAACGTCTCGGGAAAGACCCTCGCCCGCCTCGGCGATCTGGAGGGCCTGCGTCTGCTCAACCTCGCGAAAACGGACGTGGCCGACGCGGCGTTGGAGCACGTGGGCCGTCTCGCGAGCCTTCGCCGGTTAAGCCTGGCCGAGACGAAGATCTCCGACGCGGGGGTAAAGCACCTGAGGAGCCTCGAGAAGCTCCGCTGGCTCCGCCTGCGCAACACGCGGATCAGCGGCGACGCCCTTCGGCACGTCTCCCGGCTCGCGACGCTGCGACGGCTCGATCTCACCGCGACGGAGGTCACCGACCGCGGCCTCAAGCACATCCGCGACCTTAAACAGCTCCGCCGGCTCAAGCTCCGCCGCACCGACGTCACGGACGAGGGCCTTGCGAGCGTCGCGCCCCTCCGCGAGCTTCGCCGGCTGAACCTCGCGAGGACGGACGCGGGCGGAACAGGCCTCAAGCATCTCTCGGAGCTCGACCGGCTCCGCGTGCTCGACCTCCGGCAGGCGAACGTGACCGCGGAGGGGCTTCGCCACCTGGTGGACCTCGACGGCCTCCGGCGGCTGAAGATCTTCGACAACCGCCTCGCGGACGCCGCCGTCGCGCCCATCGGGAAGCTCGACGGGCTCCGCCGGCTTCGCCTGTATTCGCGAGAGGTCACGAACGAGGGAGTGGCCGCGCTTTCGCAGCTCGACAGCCTCGAACGGCTCACCCTCCGCTTTACCGATCTCACGGACGAGGGCCTCGAGCCGATCACCCGGCTCGACGGCCTTCGCCGTCTCGGCCTTGGGTTCTCGGAGATCAGCGCGGAGGGGGTCAAACGCCTGACCAGCCTCGAGAGCCTCCGTCGTCTGAGCCTTCCCGGGATGCAGTTGGAGGGTCGTGCACTCGAGTCCATCGCCCAGCTCGACAGCCTTCGCATGCTCCGGGCCGACATCAGGAACGTCACGGCCGAGGACGTCGAGCAGCTCACGGGCCTCGACCACCTCGATCGGCTCCGACTCACCCTCAGTGGAGCGACACATGGCGCCCTCGAGCGGCTCGGCGCCCTCGACGGACTCGATCGCCTCCGCCTCTGGCTGCGGGACGCCACGGACGAGGACCTGCGGCATCTCCCTCGCCTGGACAGCCTCCACCGCCTCAAGCTCTGGAAGACGGACGTCACGGATGCCGGCGTCAAACACCTTTCGGATCACAATAGCCTTCGCCGGCTAAACCTCTGGAAGACGGATCTGACGGACGAGGGACTCAGGCACGTGGGCAAGCTCCAGAACCTGGTCGACCTCGACATCCACGATACGGAGATCACGGACGCGGGCCTGAAGCACCTGTCGACCCTCGACGCGCTGGAGAGCCTCGATCTCCGGGCGACGGACGTCACCGGCGCGGGCCTGAAGCACCTCACCAAGCTGGACAGCCTCCGGCGGCTCAAGCTCGGCGGGACGAACCTCCGCGATGAAGGGCTGGAGCAGCTCGCCGAGATGCCGACGCTCCGCCGGGTCTCGCTGCACGGCACCCATGTCACGGAGGAAGGGCTCGCGGACCTCCGCGACGCGGCACCGGCGCTGGAGATCACGTCGCCGTGACGGGTGAAGAGGAGCCGCGACGGTTAGTCACCGGTGGCTGAAAAATCAGAAACTTCCCACCCGACGGAGGTCGTGTCATGGACGCGTGGGCAGGAAGACACAGCTTGCGGATCGCTCTCCTCCTCGTCGCTTTCTGGGGTCTTCCCTTTGCGGCAAGCACGGAACCCGGGTCCGCGGCGCGGGCGGACACCCGCTGCGGCGGTGGGGCGTCGTCGCCGAGCCCGGAGCAACTTCTCCGGAAGGCCAAGGCGGCGGCCGGTGAGGTGCACCATGAGGCCCTCAAGGTCCACGTGCTCTGCCGCATCGGGATCGCTCAAGCGGAGGCCGGCGAAACAAGCGCCGCCCGGCGAACGTTCGACGAGGCTCTGGAGACGGCCCGATCGGTCGAGGGGCACGGGGCGGTGGGCGCGATGGTGAAGGTGGCCCGCGCCCGTGCGACGGCGGGCCACGACGGCGCCGCCCGCAAGACCTTCCGCCGGGCGCGGAAGACCGTCGCCTCGATGACCGCCGCACGGGCCAAGGCAGCGGCGTTCCTCAAGATCGGCCGCGCTCAAGCGGAGACGGGGCGGACGGAGGCCGGTCGGACGAGCTTGGACCGAGCGCACCGGGCGGCCCGTTCCATCGACGACAAGAAAAGGAAGCTGCGCACACTCGTCCGGATTGGGAAGGCGCAGGCCGCGGCGGGCGACGCGTCGAGGTCGCGGAAGACCCTCGCTGAAGCGGCCGAGATCGCGGCGTCGATCCAAAAGAGGCGGTCGAGGTCCACCGTCGTCCGCGAGCTCGTGAGGGCCCAGGTGCGTGCCGGCCACATCGACATGGCCGTGAAGACGGCGGAGTCGATGGGCGAAGCGGATCGCCGCGTGCGGCTGCTGACGCGGGTGGCCACCTCGGTGGACGAAGCGCGAAAGGACGCGAAGCGAGTGCTCGCCCACGCCCTCGAGATCGCCCGGTCGATCCGGCGGGACCGGCCCAAGGCTCGCTCGCTCTGTCGCATCGCCAAGGCTCAGGCGGAACTGGGCGAGCGGGCCGCGGCGCGGGAGACGGTCATGGAGGCCCACGACACCGCCGAGAAAATCAGCGGCGTCCACGCGCTGTGCCGCGTGGCCAAAGCCCAGGCCCGACTGGGTGAATCGCGTGCCGCGCGAGAGACCTTCGAGGACGTGAGCCAGACGGCGCGGTCCTACCGCCGCAAGGGCCGCCGAGCCCGGGCCCTCCACCGGATCGCACGGGCCCAGGCCGCGGCCGGCCAGCCGACCGCCGCGGAAGAGACCCTCGCGAGGGCCCTCCAGGCCGACGCGTCCCTCGACGAGGGTGAGGAGACCGCCCGGACGCGCTGGGCGATCGCGAAGGCACGGGCGGACGCGGAGAAGGCCGACGCCGACCGCCGGTTCGCGGCAGCGGTCAAGGCGGCGCGATCCATCGACGACACCCGTCGCAAGGATCGCTTTCTCCGCCGCATCGCGCGTAAGCAGATGGACGCCGGGAACCCCTCGAGGGCGTGGAAGACGCTTCGGTCGATCGAGGACAAAAGCGAGGCGACGCGATTGCTCCGGAAGATCGCGGAGGCCCACGCCGAGGCGGACCACTTCGACAAGGCGCTGGCCGTCGCCCGGTCGATCAACGACAAGAGCGAGAAGAAACGCGCCCTGCGAGCCATCGCGGTGGCGCAGGCGAAGGCGGGCCGATTCGATCAGGCCTTCCGGACGGCCGGCGAGTTCAGATCCATCGAGCTGACTCTCGGAAGCGGGCCCTTTCGCGGCATCGCCGCCGCCCAAGCCGAGGCCGGGCGATACGAAAG
>CAZQQP010000339.1:0-3000 GCA_964595475.1 uncultured Planctomycetaceae bacterium
TGCCGACTGCCGACTGCCAACTGCCAACTGCCGGCTGCCTTTTCAGGCCGCCTCGGCCCGCGAGGGCTCCGACCGATCCGGGAGCTCGACCTGGGAACCCCTCGCGGAGCCCGCCAGCCGCACGGGGCGCAGACGGCGCAGGCGCAAGCTGTTGGAGACCACAAACAGGCTCGACAGGCCCATGGCGACCCCCGCCGCCATGGGGTTCAGATGGAGCCCGAAGGCCGAATAGAAGGCCCCGGCGGCGAGGGGGATCAGGGCGACGTTGTAGGCGAAGGCCCAGAACAGGTTGCCGCGGATGGTGCCCAGCGTGCGCCGTGCCACGTCCAGGGCGGTAACCACCCCGGCTAGCTCCCCGCGGGTCAGGGTGACGTCGGCGGCCTCGATGGCGATGTCGGTGCCGGTGCCAACGGCCACGCCCACCTCCGCTTCGGCCAGGGCCGGGGCGTCGTTGATGCCGTCCCCGACAAAGGCCACGCGCCGGCCGTCGCCCTGCATGGCCGCCACCGCCTCCGCCTTGCCGTCGGGCAGGACCTCGGCCCGCACCTCGTCGATGCCGGCGCGCCGGGCGACGGCCTCGGCGGTGGCGCGGCCATCGCCGGTGAGCATGGTCACCCGAAGGCCACGCTCCTGCAGAGCCGCCACCGCCTCGGCGGCGTCCGCCTTGAGGGGATCGGCCACCGCCAGCACGCCGCGGACCAGGCCGTCGACCGCCACGTAGATCGGGGTCTTGGCCTCCTCGGCCAGGGCCTCGGCCCGCGTCGCCCAGTCGCCGGAGTCGATGCCGGCATCGCTCAGTAGCCGGCGGCTGCCCACGCGAACGGCGCGGCCGGCAACGTGGGCCCGTACCCCGTGGCCGGGCACCGCCTCGAAGCCCTCGGCGGCGGGGATCTCCAGGTCGCGCTCGGCGGCCGCCGAGCGCACCGCCTCGGCCAGCGGGTGCTCGCTTCCGGCCTCCACCGCCGTGGCCAGGCGCAGGGTCTCGTGCTCGTCCCCGGCGGCTTCCAGGTCGGTGAGCCGCGGCCTGCCCTCGGTGAGGGTTCCGGTCTTGTCGAACACCGCCGTGTCCACCCGGGATAGGCGCTCCAGGGCCTCGCCCTTGCGGAACAGCACGCCCAGCTCGGCGGCGCGGCCGGTGCCGACCATGATGGCCGCTGGCGTGGCCATGCCCATGGCGCACGGGCACGCCACCACCAGCACCGCCACCGCGCTGACCAGGGCCAGGGTGACGGCGGGGGCCGGACCGAAGGCCAGCCAGCCCGCGAAGGTGGCCGCGGCCACGGCCAGCACGAGCGGGGTGAATACCCGCACCACCCGATCGGTCAGGCCCTCGATGGGCAGCTTGGAGCCCTGGGCGCGCTCCACCATGCGGATGATCTGCGAGAGCACGGTGTCACCGCCCACCCGGGTGGCCTCGATGGTCAGCACCCCGTGCTGGTTGACGGTACCGCCGACCGCCTCGTCGCCGCTCGCCTTGGGCACCGGCTCCGGCTCGCCGGTGAGCATGGACTCGTCCACGTAGCTGGTGCCTTCCCGGACGGTGCCGTCCACCGGGATGCGCTCGCCCGGCCGCACCACCAACCGGTCCCCAGCCTGCACCTGGCTCACCGGCACCTCCCACTCCTCGCCGTCGCGCAGCAGACGGGCGTTCTTGGCCTGGAGGCCGATCAGCTTGCGGATGGCGGCGGTGGTGCGACCCTTGGCCACCTCCTCCAGGTACTTCCCGAACAGGATCACGGTGACGATCACCGCCGCCGAGTCGAAGTACAGGCCGCGCGCCTCGGGCGGGAACAGACCGGGGACCAGCACCACGCCCACGCTGTAGAGCCAGGCGGCGCCGGCACCGGTCATCACCAGGGAATTCATGTCCGGGGCGAGGTGGCGGTAGGCGGTCAGTCCCGGCCCCCAAAAGCGCCGGCCCGGCCAGGCCAGGACCACCGTGGTCAGCACCAGCTCGACCCCGTCCGAGGCCCCGGGCCAGGGCGCGCTCGCGGCCAGCCACTCGCCCAGGCCGGGGATGAAGGCGGCGCCCATGGATAGCACCAAAACCGGAACGGTGAGCGCCACCGCCAGGCCAACCTCCCGGCGCATGGCCGTCAGCACGCGCTGGCGGTGGGCCTCGGGGTCGGCGGCCCGGCCTTCTTCCTCAAGCGGGATGGGCTCGTAGCCGGTATCCCGGATGGTGGCGGCAATCTCCTCAGGGGTCACCGCGTCGGGGAGGTGGCGCACGGTGGCGCGCTCGGTGGCGAGGTTGACGCTGGCCGCCACCACGCCGGGTAGGCTGTTCAGCCGGCGCTCCACCCGCCCGCTGCAGCTGGCGCAGGTCATGCCTCCCACGCCGATCTCGTACCGGTTGATCACCGGTGTGTAGCCGGTGTCGCTGACAGTCTCGGCGAGGACGCCCGCATCCAGCGCCTCCTCGTCGAAGCGCACCGTCGCGCGGCCGGTGGCCAGGTTGACGCTCGCCTCCTCGACGCCTTCCAGGCGGCTCAGGGCCCGCTCCACGCGCGCCGAGCACGAGGCGCAGGTCATCCCCTCGATGCCCAGCTCCAGCTCCATCATCCGGTTCTCCGATGGGGGATCATTCGGCGTCGCCGGTCAGGGCGCCCAGGATGGGGCACTCCTCGGTGGGGCCGTGCCCCGGGCAACGGTCCGACAGCGCCCGCAGGCCGTCGCGCAGGCGCTCCAGGTCCCGGAGGCGGGCCTCGATGTCGGCCAGGCGGCGCCCGGTGAGGGCCTTCACCTCTCCGGCGTCGGCCTCGGGGTTGTCGGAGATCGCCAGCAGCTCCGCCACCTCCTCCAGGCTGAAACCCAGGGCCTGCGCACGACGGATGAACCGTAGCCGATTCCGGGCCTCGCCGTCGTAGAGGCGGTAGCCCGACGCGGAGCGGCGGCTGGGCGCCACCAGCCCGCGGCGCTCGTAGTAGCGAAGCGTCTCGGCGGCCAGGCCCTGCTCCGCCGCCAGCTCGCCGATGGTCAGTGGGCGCTTGCCTTCCATGG
>CAZQQP010000339.1:3100-4305 GCA_964595475.1 uncultured Planctomycetaceae bacterium
CGGGAATCCCCCCTGAAGGCCCGCGGTGGTGGGACCAACCGGGCCCTTCTGCGAGATCCCGGCTCGCCGCTGGAGCGCCGGCCGGGATGACGGACAGGGAGGGACGTCATTCCCGTTTTGAGCGGGAATCTCGCGGAAAACGCCCTTTTGGCAGATCCCGGCTCTCCGCTTCGCTCCGGCCGGGATGACGAGGGTGAGACCCGTCATTCCCGCGCACGCGGGAATCTCCCTGAGCCACCCTTTGGGGGGCAGAGGGACCCTCCGTGAGAGATCCGCCCAACCCCGGTGAGTAAAGCCGGTGTACGAAGGCGCCAGTGGTCAGGCCCTGTGGTCAGCCTTGGGGGGAAGTAAGCGGAGCATTTGCCCGCCTGTCGGGAAAGGGCAATTCCGTGGCAGGTCCCCGCCATGAAAACCACCCGGTACTTCGAGTCCATCCGAAAACGCCCGGATCGGGCCTTGATCCGGGAAGAGTGGATTCGGAAGGTGGTTGGCTCTCCGGAATGGGAAGAGCGGCAAAACGATGGCCGGATTCGCCGATGGGCCCAAATCCCGGAGGCGGGGGATCGGTATCTACGTGTTATCCTTCTTCCGGTTGGGGAGACCGTACATAACGCGTTTTTCGACCGGGGCTTTCGGCCATGAAGATTCAGTACTTCGACGACACCGATACGCTGTATATCGAGTTCCGTAGGGAAGACGTGGCCGAAACAAAGAACCTCGATGAGGACACCCTGTTGGATCTGGACAGTCGCGGCAATGTCTGTGCGCTGACTCTGGAGCACGCCAGCCGGAGGACCGATGTCCACCACCTGATCACGGAAGGCATAGCCGCGTAAGCGCCTAGAGGGTGGCTGCTAAAACTCCCCAAGGAGGGGAGCTCTATCCCCTCGGACGGTCGGATCGTTCCCTCTGAATGGTGTTGGGGAAGGCCTTCCTTCCCCCTCCATCTCCCGGCATTCCAGCAGAGCCCGTATTAGCGAAAGCGGGAAAACGTCAGTCCCGCGCAGGCGGGCATCTCCATAAAGCCCCCCGGTCATTCCCGCGCAAGGTCGTCATTCCTGCGAAAGCAGGAACAGGAATCCCTCGGATGGACCGTGTCGATAGAACCGGTTGGGATTCCCTGCGAGATCTCGGATCCGTGCTTCGCACGGTTCGGGATGACAGGGCGGGAATCGTCATTCCCGCCTTGAGCGGTACCCTCCCTG
>CAZQQP010000340.1:0-1499 GCA_964595475.1 uncultured Planctomycetaceae bacterium
CAGGTCGAGGAGCGCTTGTCGCTGCTCCGGTGCTCCCGCCCGGCCGACGAGGCGGACGGCGGGCCGTTTCCGCTGGGCGGGCGCGTCGCTCCGGACGACGGCCATCGCCGCGTCCAGCCATCGGCCGAGGCTCGAAAAACCAGCCTCGTTCGCCGCTTCCTCCAGCGAGGAGCTGCGCTCCGCCACGCCGGCGGCCCAGCCGGCGAGCAACGCCAGCGACCGCGTCGTTTCCGAAGGGCCGGCGTCGGCGGGGGAGCCACAGAGGCCGAGGACACGCGGTCCGTCACCGCTCGCCGCCGCGAGGGAGGCCATCTGTCGAAGCAAGGAGGGTGAGACGGAGCCGTTCGCTTGGACCAGACGGCTCAGCAGGGCGGCCGATCTTCCCTTCGCCGCCGCGACCACGGACGCCTTGGTCCACCGGTCGAGCTGCCTCGCGCCGATCAGCTTGGCCAGCCCGCGAGTGCCGCGGGGACCGGCGACCTCGCCGAGCGCCGCGGCGAGCTCCAGCCGCACCCGTCCGTCCTCCGTGGACGCGAGCTTCACGAGCGCGTCGGCGAGGGTGGGTTGCTCGTCTACGTGGCGGCCGGCGAGGCGGTCGGCCTGCTCGCGGACGCGAACGTGGTCGTCCGCGAGGGCGTCCGTCAGGGTGGCGCGGCCCAACGCGTCGAGCCCTTCAAGGGTCCACAGCGCGTACGTCCGCTGCAGCGGAGTCGAGCCCTTTCGCGCGGCTTTCCGAAGGGCGGCCGTGGCTTCGGCGGCGCCGCGCTGGAGAAGAAGCCGCTTGGCCGTCTCCCGCACCCAGCCGCTGGCGTGGCCGAGACGCTCGACGAGCTCCTTCGTTCCCTTCTCCGTGAGGTCTTCGTGGGACAGCAACGCCCGTTCCTTCGGCCGGACGCGATAGATGCGTCCGCGCTCGTCGCCGAGGGTGAGGTTCGCCTCCTCGGCCGCGTCGTCGGGCATGTAGCCCGGATGCTCGACCCACCGGCGGTAGAAGTCCGCCACGTAGAGCGCGCCGTCCGGCCCCATGGCCAGGTTGACCGGGCGGAACCAGGGATCGGTGGACGCGAGAAACTCCCGCCGCTTCTCCTTCTTCCCGCGTGTCGCGACGAAGGTGGATCCGTCCGGGCGCAGCACGTCGCGGTGGACGATATTCCTCAGCGGCTCCCCGACGAAGGCACTGCCGCGGTAAGGCTCGGGAAAGAAGCCGCCGCGGGCGATGGCGATGCCGGAGGTGGCGTTGAAGTAGCCGGCGGGCTCGCCGTGGTAGTTCGGCGGCGGCTCCGTCAGCGAGTATGCCCTCGGCGCGTCGCCGTGGTCCGAGATGTGGGCGACACGCGGCGTCTGGATCGCCGCGTCGAGGGCGACGTGGCGGCGCTCGAGGACCACGTGGCGGATGTGGATGGTGTTGCGGGTGATGAACCGGCGTCCCCACCGGTCGAAGGCCAAACCGAACTGGGTGAAGCCCGCGGTGGGTTGGAAGCGGTGGCGAGCCGGGCGGA
>CAZQQP010000340.1:1509-2991 GCA_964595475.1 uncultured Planctomycetaceae bacterium
AGCGAAAGTCCCGCTTCCGGATGGAGACCGCGGCGGACGACGGCTGATCCGCGAAGCGAACGCGTCCGTTGTTCCGGCCGTTGGCGCCGTAGACCCAGTGGTCCAGCCCCCACGCCAGGCCGTTCACCCGCAGCTGCGGGTTACCCTCGCCGAAGCCCGTGAGCATCGTCCGACGCACGTCCGCCCGCCCGTCGCCGTCGGTGTCCTTCAGGTACAAGACCTCCGGCGCCGCCGTGACGAGAAGGCCGCCCCGCCACGGAAGCACGCTGCTCGGAAACGTAAGCCGCTTCGCGAACGTCTCGGCCGTTTCGAAGTGCCCATCGCCGTCGGTGTCCTCGAGCCGGCGGATCCGCCCCTTTCCCGTGCGCGTCGGGTAGCCGTGCATCTCCACCACGTACATCCGCCCCGACGCGTCCCACGCGATATCCACCGGGTCGCGGATCGCGGGCTCCGCCGCGACCAGCTCCGCGGTGAAGCCGTCCGGCAGGCGGAGGGTCTCCGCCGCCGCCTCCGGGGGAAGCCCTTCCGCCGCCAACGGATCCCGCGGGCGGTCCTCGCCGCTCGCGGGGACGGCGACCCACGCGATCCACAGGAAGATCCATAGCCACGCACGCATCCGACCCTCGCAGGCAGCCGACTCGTCGCCGAGCACGCTATTGCCGCTCGAGCTCCTCGAGCATCTCTACGGCTTGTTTCGCGATCTTCTCACCCGTCCCCCGCGCCACCCAGCTCTGCAGACCGGTCCACACCTGATACCCGCCGAGGTCGTACGCCTCGCGGTCGGGTACGTAGCCGATCCAATCGTTGGCGAGCTCCGCGATGACGGTCCGCTTGAACGGGCTGCGTCGCTTGATCCGCAAACCGAGGCCCGTGAAGTACTCCGCGGGCACGCCCACGATCGCCACGTCGCCCACGCGGATGGCCTGGAGCCAGGTCTTGCGGGTCTCTCCCTGGTGCGGGGCGAGCTTGGCCCGCATCTCGCGGAACACCTTGATGCGGTAGTCGGCGCTGTTCGGAACGTACTTCTCGCAGTACTCGCGGACGGCCTTGTCCTCCGCCTCCTCGTCGAATTGGCGCACACGCACGGAGATCTCCCGCTTCACGGCGGCGACGGGCTCCGCCGAGACGGGGCTCGCCGCGTGGGCCGCCTCGCGGACCGCCCGCTCGATCCGGCACTTCGCCTCGGCGTCCGAGTGCTCGAGGTTGTGTGTGGACCCGGACGCACCCTGGAGAAACTGCACCTTCCCGCCCCACTCCACCTCGAGGGCCTGCGCCGCGAGGCCGTAGAAGGCCGGCGACCGCACGCCGCCGTTGAGCGTGCCGATGGTGTGGGTGGAGTGGTTGAAGATGACGCCCCGGACGTCCGGCGGTCGCCCGAAGACGAGGACCGGCAGCTCCGGGTCGAACGGCCCGGTGGGCTCGCCGACCTCGACCGCCTTCTTTGGCGCACCGGTCCAGTAGATCTTGCCGTCGGGCATGCGG
>CAZQQP010000340.1:3035-4298 GCA_964595475.1 uncultured Planctomycetaceae bacterium
CCACCGCCGCGTCGCGGACCTCCTCACAGAAGGCCTCCTCGCGAGTGTACCGAAAGATGGTGCAGGTGGTCGGCGCGTGGTGGGTATGGGTGCTGTTGATCAGCACGTGGTCGAAGGGAATGCCCGTCTCCCGCTCGATCGCCCGCGCCGCGGGGTCGAGGTAGTCCCGCTTGATCATGAGGACGTCGCACGCGACCACCGCCACCCGCGTCCCGTCCGGCGGCCCTTCCATGACGAAGGCCACCGCCCGGAGCTTCCCCTCCTGTCCTTCCTCCTTGTGCGGGATGATGCTTCCGCCGATCGTCATGGAGTCCTTCGCCTCCAGCGGCACCGCCGCCGTCCCCACCCGCAACGCCTCGGCGGCCGCCGGCTCCGCGGCGAGCGACGCGAGCGCGGCCAACGCGACGACGCCGCGGAAAACGGCGAGGGGTATGCCACGCAATGCCGTGAACTGACTCCGTGTCGCGTCTTCCGGCACGCGGCCCGGCGACGATGGCTCGATGGGATGTGCTGCAGCCCGAGGCGAGCTTGCGAGCACGGGCAAGCCCGCGGACGGGCTTGCCCGTGCCACCCGACCAGACGTGCCACCCAAGCAAAGACGACGCCAACGCCATGGAGTTGGTTCACGGTGTGGGGTGGCACGGACAAGGCCGTCCGCGGCCTTGTCCGTGGTAGGGGGTCGGGTCGATTCCTCGACCCCACGCCCATCCGTCGGGCACCGAACGGACTCCCGGGCGCATTCCACGCGGATTCCGAAGACGGGCGGTTCGGCACGGAACGGGGGTCGCGACACGCCCCTTGGTTCACGGCGTTGTGTGCCACGCCGCGGATACCTCGCTTCCGTTTCCCTCGTCGGTTCGCGGTCTCGCCGCGGCTTCGGAGCTCCCGCGCGGGGCCCAATCGATGCGAGATGTCTGCGCCTTTGAAGGGGCTGTGTCATCATGGATGGACCTCCCGTGGCCGTCCGCGCTCGGTGAGAACGAGCGCGACAAGCCGCCGGCCGTCCGCGTTGTCTGAAAACGGCCCGCGAAGCGAATGGTTCGAGCCACAGACGTCCTGCTCCGATCCGTCTCGGGGCAATCGGACGTTATGGATTCGCTCGCACGGGGGTGAAGCGGTCTCGCGGTGAATCTGTCTCGGAAGGCGGTGCGACCATGGGATCGGACGACCTCGCGACAAGCGTCCCGTCGACGGAGCAGCGAGTGCCGGACACCCACGACGCCGCGCGGCGGCCGTTGCGGGAGGATCTCGCCCCGCAGTTCC
>CAZQQP010000341.1:0-4281 GCA_964595475.1 uncultured Planctomycetaceae bacterium
CTTCTCCGCCCGCGGCCATCGGGTCTTTGCGCGGCGGTTGGCGGGGTGGGTGGAGCACTGGTATCCCGTCGGCCCCGCCGAGGAATCGACCGGAGCGATCCGATGAAAGCGCTCACCGTGTGTCAACCCTGGGCGTACACGATCATCCACGGAACGAGAGACGGCCGGGTCAAGCGGGTGGAGAACCGCGACTGGCCGACCGATTACCGAGGGCGCCTCGCCATCCACGCGGGGCGATCGAGGAAGTGGCTGACCGCTTACGAGAACGCGTGGCTGCGGAGTGTGCTCCCCTCGCCGGAGGAGCTCGTCTTCGGCGCCGTCGTCGGCCTCGTGGACGTCGTCGACTGCGTGCGAGTCGAGGATTGGCGGGCTCGCCACGGAGACGATCCCTTCGCGAGCGGGCCCTGGTGCCACGTCTACGCGAATCCCCGCCCACTCGACCGGCCGGTCGCCTCGCGGGGATATCCGGGGCTGTGGGATTGGGAACCGACGTAGAGTGTTCTGCTGTCAGATGCGCGCAGCGTGCGCTCATCTCGCGGAAACAGAGGGTGAGGGAGGAAATTTGGAGTTGGGGATACAAATGAGAAGGAAGGACGCGCAGCGGCCTTCCTTCTCATGCCGCTCGCGAATCGTGGCGGATGTGTCGAACGCGGCTTGATCAAAGGCGGAACCATCCGCCTTTGATCAAGCTGGTATCCCCAACTCCAAATTTCCTCCCTCACCCTCTTCGGTTGCGGCCCCAGGCCGCGTTACGAGGCATGGGGCATGGAGCTTGGAGCCTGGCGGCGGCGTCCTGTCGGCTGAAGAGGAGGGAGGTAAGCCGCTGCTCAGCGTGGCGCCACGCCGGGGAGGGGGGAGACGCCGTTTCGACCCGAAATAGTTGCTCACGACGACGTTTTGAGCGGAGATGCTGAACGGGACCAGCAGCTCGCCCCCCACGTTCATGATCTGGTGGGCCTCGTTCGCCTCGATGAGGAGGAGGGTTCCGGGGGACAGCTTGGCGCGCCGCCTTTCCACGACCGCCCGACCTCCCCGGAGACGATGTAGAGCCATTGGTCGGCATCGGGGTGGCGGTTGTCCTCGTCCCCCGTGACTTCCCCCGCGTCCGCCGCATGGTCGCGGCCTGCGACCGGACCGTGGAGCCGAGGACCCGGAAGAATCTCCGGGCTGTGGCCGGCCTGAACCGATGCATGGGTGCCGCACCCGAAGAATCGTCCGCGGTCTGCGGGGCGTTGGCGGGGACCCTCTTCTGTCTACCGATCCTCACGGGTCGAGCCGCTGACGCGCGTCCCCGAGGATCTCGGCCGTCCGGGTGGCGCCGATCCGTGTCGCGCCCGCGGCCCGCATGGCGAGCAGTGTATCGAGGTCCCGGACGCCGCCGGCCGCCTTCACTTCCACAGCCTCCGGCGTGTGGGCGCTCATAAGCTCGACGTCCTCGACGGTGGCCCCCGCCGATCCGAACCCGGTCGACGTCTTCACCCAGTCGGCGCCGAGGTCCGAGCAGAGCTCACAGAGCCATCGCTTCGCATCGTCGGGGAGATAGCAGTTCTCGAAGATCACCTTGGCTTTCCGCCCCTTTGCGTGGGCGGTCTCGATCATCTCGCGAAGGTCCTCGCGAACATACGACCGATCGCCGTCGACGACCTTCGAGATGTTCACCACCATGTCGAGCTCCTCGGCGCCGTCCGCGACGGCCCGCTCCGCCTCGGCCTGTTTCGTGGCCGTTGTGTGGCACCCGTGGGGGAACCCGATGGTCGTCGTCGCCTTCACGGGGCTTGTTCGGAGGAGCTCCGCGCACCGCGGCAGGTAAAAGGGCATGACACAGGCGGTGGCGACCCCATGATCGGCCGCGAGCCGACAGCCCGCTTCCATCTCCGCCTCCGTCAGCCACGGATGCAGAAGCGAATGATCGATCATCGCCGCGACGTCGGTGTAGCTCGGGTGCATCGAACGCCTCCATCGTTAGAAAACGAGCTCCGCCGGCCTGCCTCAGCTCCGGCATGCACCGGCCGAGCCAACCCTTTCTGCGAAAGCAGACCAGCAGCCGCTCCTTTCTTCGGCAACCACCTCGGGTGCTCGATCATGGAGCGGGCAATGTCGACGACCCAGAGGGCGCCGTCGGGACCCGTCCGGACCGCGACCGGCCGGAACAAGCGGCTCTCCGAAGCGAGGAACTCCGTCCCTTCCAGCGCCCGGGACGCAGTGAAGCTGACTCCTTTCGGCTCCACGATCGCGTGGTGGACGAGATTGTGGAACGGCGCGCAGACGAAGGCTTGATCCCGGCCGGGCTTTCCGCCGAAGAGAAGCCGGTCCCGATAGATCACCGCCGAACAGGCGGACGTGAATCGGCCCGCCTGGTTCGTGCTGTGAAACCGCTTCTGCGGAGGCTTGGCGGGGAACAGCTCCGCGGTCGTGGGCAGGAGCTGGTTCTTCGGACTCGGCGACGCCACCTTCGGATTTCGCCGCAGGTAGTGGTCCCGGAGCACGCAATGCCAGAGCAGATGGGTGTTCTGCACCCCAAACCAATGGCCCCAGTCGTTTCGGTTCCGGCCGAATTGGGACGGCCCGGATTGCGGCTCGAGGGCGTCCTCTTCGGGACGCATCTGGAAGTCCCGGCTGCCGACGGCGACCTGCGCCCCCGTCTCGACGACCTCGACGCGGTTGTTCTTTCCATAGCCCGCGTGGTGTCCGCCGTTGGCGGCGTAGATCCAATTGTCCAGCCCCCATCGCAGCCCGTTGATCCGGAGCTGTGGGTTTCCCGCCTTGAAACCGCGACAGAGAATCTTGCGGCGGTCCGCCGTCCCGTCGCCGGTTGTATCTTCCGCGTAGAGGATCTTCGCCGCGGCCGTGACGAGGACGCCCCCCGCCATTTCATGAGGCCGGTCGGCATCCGGAGGTCGTCGAGGAACACCGTCGATCGGTCGTATCGGCCGTCGTCGTCGCTGTCCGTCAGCACCCGGATCCGGCCGCCGGGCTCCTCCATGTCGCCGGCCATCCCCAGCGGATAATCGGCCATCTCCGCGACCCACAGCCGTCCCTGACTGTCCCAGTCGATGGCGATGGGGTCGCGCCCTCCGTCGAGATGGACGCGGACGGATCGGCCGTCGCGAACGAGGACGACGTGGTGCCATCCGCCGACGGAAAGGACTGTCTTCCCGGCAAGGACATCGCCGAGCCGGTCGCCGTTGAAAGAAGATGAGCCGGCCCCGCCATCGGCCGCCGTGGCGCGTCCCGCCGATCCCAAGGTGGTCGCCCGCCGCCTGCGAGTGTCCCGCCGGTCCGCGGGAGAAGAAGTCTCCCGTGACCGGCCGCTCCCCCGTCGGTCGGCCGTTGCTGACCCACATCTCGATCGAATAGGTCTTCCCAAGATCGGGCAGCGTCGCTCGCATCCGCCCGCCTTGGAAGTTCGGGTCCTCCGGCGACCGGAGCGGGCCGGCTCCCTCCTCGAATCGCGCGGGACGTTCGTGACCGGACCCGTCGGCCGCACGACGGTTGTTGCCCGCCTGGAGCGGCCAGTAAGCAGCGGGCTCGGCCCGATCGATGGCGTTCCGCAGTCGTCGCCGGACGTCCGGCCCGCGTGGCCTCTCGGCCCGACGCGGCGCCTCCGGATGGCTCGTCGCCGGCGATTCAGGGGGTGGCGGTCTGCCCGCCGCTTCAACGTGGGCCGCGATTCGCTCGGCCGGAAACGCCGCGTCGAATGCCGCCACTTCGTCGATCTTTCCCGCAAAGCCGAATCGGCCGTCGGGACGGTTGCCCACAACCAGCCGCGGCTTGCTTCCGTCAGACACGCCCGGCAGGGCTCCGTCGATGACCGGGACCTTCCGGCCGTCGAGGAAGACTGCGATCTCCGCTTCCCGACGGACGACCGCCACGTGGTACCACTTCTTCGGTTTCAGCTTCCGGTCGCTGGTGAGCCGGATGGTCTCACCGCCCTGGTTTCCGGTGACGACGAGGCGACCCGCGGCCGCGGCGGTTCCGCCGATCGAGAGGGTCCAACCGGTCTGTTCGTCCTCACCCGGCGCGGTCCGGGCGAGGAGGGCACCAGTGATCTCTCTCGCGTCGGCCGGCAGGCCGTTCCAGAACCACAGCTCCACCGTGGCTGCGTCGCCCATCTCGCCGGTCGGGCATCGCATCCGGCCGCCCGCGAAGTAAGGAGGCGGAAACGAATAAGTTGAGCCTATACGCCAAAGCGAGCAGCGCGAAGCCTCCTTGCTTTGGCGTGGGCCTCGAACCATTTGCGATGCCCCGCCGGCCACAGCTCCCGGCATTGGCGGACGTTGC
>CAZQQP010000342.1:0-910 GCA_964595475.1 uncultured Planctomycetaceae bacterium
CCGATCGCGCTCATCGGCGACGATCGCCTGGCGCGGATTCCCGCGCGAGCCGACGTGGTGGATCGGCCCCGGATACTCGATTCGCAGCGGCCTCGCCATGTCGGGAACTGATCGGCAGGCTGCGGCCCAGACAACCACTCGTGACAGTTCAGGATCTGACCCGCGATCTCCTCCCGATCGTGGATCCGATCGCTGCGAAGGCTATCCCGTGATCGGGAGAGATCGACCCCGATCACTGGGCCGGGGAGATGCGGCGTCGTGGCCGGCGATTCGGCTCGGCCATCGGATCGGCTGCGGGCCGCGCCCGCGAGGCGATCCGCCGCCGCGGCCGCTGGGTCGTCAGCGCGATGCGCGTTTACGCCGATTCTCCGGACCCTGCGCCGGGCTGACCGCGAGGTCGGCCTCGCCTCTGCAAGATGCATTTCCGTACGGTCGGCTTTCCGATCTCCGTGGGGGCTCCGCGAGGGTCGCCGACTCGCCGGCTGCAAGACCTGTACCTTCGCCGTCGCCGGCCATCTCAGAAGCTATTTGTGCCAAATATGTAGCCAACCACCCGCGCATAGGCTCCTCTGACAGCGCGAGTTTCCGCCAATCGCCTTTCGAGGCCACCCCTTCAAAAAGTGCGTGTCCTTTTGAGCCCGTGGCCTTTTGAGCCTCAGAGCGTGAGCCGCGCCTGGTTGGGGCGGGGACTCGGGCTACGGCTCGCTCGCAGTCACCTCCGGACGGAAGGCCCGGGCCGCCGGCTCGGCTCACCGACGAGGAGCGGCGAAGGTCGCATGGATCGCCATGCCGACCCAGAAGAGCGGCGCCACGAGGAAGGCGAACACCCCGGAGGCGATGGAGCAGAGCACACCGAAGAGCACCCAGAGGAACGCTTCGAGGCCCCGGCCCTTGTACAACAACCCGACGG
>CAZQQP010000342.1:920-4278 GCA_964595475.1 uncultured Planctomycetaceae bacterium
CACAGCCTGTCGTCGAGGAACTCCGCCGGCTCGCCGAGAAGGGCGGCGAGGAGGTTGGATCGCTTCGGCGGCATGGTCAGGTCGGAGCCGCAGTGCCAGCATTTGAGGGCGTCAGCAGGCACACGCCCCTTGCAGTAAGGGCAGAGCCCCGCGGTCTTTTCAAGGTCCGCGTCCGCTCCTGAACGGCTCAAGTCTCGCCTCCCGCTTCAGAAAACCCCTCGTGGTCACTCCTGGGAAACACGCGGGCGTTCAAGTGTTCGCCGACGCCGTGTTGGCGCGGTCGCGCACACGCTCGCAGGCGAGGAGTGTGATCCCCGCCGCAGCATCGTGGTCGGCCGCTGGGAAGCAAGGTGATTGCTCGGTCGGGGGCGGCGGCCCGCTGTTCGAGCATGTCTTCAAGCTATCGCCACGCTCGTCCGACGGAGACCGTCGTCGGATTCGAGGCAGATGTGCCGACCCTCGGCGCCGGTGTGAAAGGCCACGCTACCCACCGTCCCCGCCCCGACGCGATCCGTGCCGCACGTAGCGGCGACGGTCGGTGAGACGTGGATCGAGGTGAAGCGTCCACGTCCCGTCGTCGTTGTCCCCGCGACGGAGACGACCGTCAAGAGTGGGGCGACTCGCCGCGATCACGACGTCCACGACAAATGCCGACCGATTCGCGGACGTGTGCAGTGACCGTGGCCCGAACGGTCACTCCTTCGGCGGCACGAGCTTCAGCACCTCGCCGTCGTCGCCGAGGGGGCCGCGGCTCTTGCTGGTCAGCGCGTAGAGCTCGCCCGCCGAGTCCTCGCCGAAGCCGACGAGGTATCGCCCGAGCGGCCGGTCCTCCTCGCCGATGACGAACTCGTGGATGTCGCCCGTCTTGAGGTCGGCGTAGAAGAGCCGTCCCTTCGGCTTGTCCCCCTTGGCCGTCCAGTCGCCGAAGACGTACTTGCCCCGCAGCGAGGGGATCGCGGAGCCGCGGTAGACGAAGCCCCCCGTGATGGAGATGCCGTCGTCGTGGTCGTACTCCGCCACGGGATCGATGACATCGGGATTCGACCCCTCCGGCGGCTCCGTCCGCACGCTCCCGAGATGCTCCCCGGAGCTGATGAAGGAGTACGACCCCTCCTTGATCCGCCAGCCGTAGTTGCCGCCACGCCGGATGATGCGGTAGGGGTTGCGAAGGCCGTAGGCGTAGATGGCGTCCACGCCCTTCTTCCCGACGAAGGGGTTGTCCTCGGGGATGGAGTAGGCGCCGTTGTCGGCCTTCTTCCCTCGCCGGCCGAGCGGATCCACGCGGAGGATGCTCCCGAGCGCCGTCCGGATGTTCTGGCCGTTGCCGATGTCCCCGTGGCCGGCCCCGATATCGTGGGCCTGTCCGCCGTCGCCGAGGGCCACGTAGAGCAGATTATCGGGGCCGAAGACGAGGCAACCGCCGTCGTGGTTGAACTGCGGCTCGTCGACCCGGAAGAGCTCCCGCCGTGTGCTCTTGTCCACGCGATTGGGCTTGTCCGGATGGACCTCCCACTCCGCGATGACGGCCTGGTTGTTGAACGAGGTGCCCTCGGGGAGGTCCACGGTGTACTCCGCGGTCCCCTTTACGGGCTCGTTGGTGTACGTGTACAGCTTCCGATGGCCGGGGCTGTCGGGATCGTCGAAGCCGGGATGGAAGGCCAGGCCGAGAAGTCCCCGCTCGTCGAAGTCCTTCATCAAGTCGACCAGTCGGTCCGAGACGTCAAGGAAGGGCCGGTCGAGGACCTTCCCGTCCTCGATGACGAAGATCTTCCCCACCTGGTCGACGACGAAGCGTCGGCCGGACCCGTCGCCCGCGCTCGTCAGCCACACGGGCGAGCTGGCGTCGACGCCCATGGACTTCAGCTCGATCCGGACGTTGCCCTTGGGGACCCGCTTGTCGATCGGATCCTTGGTTTGCGCGGCCGCCGCGGCGGCGAAGACCAGCCCCACCCCGAGTGAAGCGAAGACGAGACGCACGCTGTGCATACATGGTTCCTTACGGTCGTATCAATCGTGGAAGCTTCCCGGTGGGTGGGCCGAGGGATCAGCTCTCGTCCTCTTCGCCCTTCACGCCGCCGGGGCCGAAGGTGATCTTGTCGGTCCCCATGATGCCGCTGGCGTCGCCGAGGCCGCCCTTGGTCGGCTCGCCCGCCTCTTCTTCGGGCGCTTCCTCGACCCCCTCGCCGGTCTGCGCCCGCTTCATCGACAGGCCGATCTTCCGCTTCTCCACGTCCACGCGGAGGATCTTCACTTCCACGTCCTGCCCGGGCTTCACCACTTCTTGCGGGTTCTCGACCTTGTCCTCGGACAGCTCCGAGACGTGCAGCAGCCCCTCCAGCCCGTCCTCGAGCTCGACGAAGACGCCGAAGTTGGTGATCTTGGTCACCTGGCCGCGGACGATGTAGCCGGGCTGATAGTGGGTGGGGATGGCCTCGACCCAGGGGTCCTCGGTGAGCTGCTTCATCCCGAGCGAGATCCGCTGCTTGTGCTGGTCCACCTCCAGGACCACGCACTGCACCGTATCTCCCTTCTTCAGGATCTCGTTGGGGTGGGAGACCTTCTTGGTCCACGACATGTCGCTGACGTGGAGCATGCCGTCCACGCCGGGCTCGAGCTCGACGAAGGCGCCGTAGTTGGTCATGTTCCGCACCTTCCCCTCGACCACGGCGCCGGGGCGGTACTTGTCCGCCACGGAGTCCCAGGGGTTCGCCTCGGCCTGCTTCATGCCGAGGCTGATCTCCTGCTTATCCTTGTTGATGTCGAGGACGACCACCTGGACCTCCTCACCGATGCTGACCATCTCCGAAGGATGGTTCACCCGGCGGGTCCAGCTCATCTCGGAGATGTGGACGAGCCCCTCGATCCCCTCCTCCAGCTTCACGAAGGCGCCGTAGCTGACGATGTTGACCACCGTGCCGGTGATGGTCGCCCCGACGGGATACTTCTCCTCCACCGCGTCCCACGGGTTGGGCTCTTTCTGCTTGAGCCCGAGGGCGATCTTCTCCTTCTCCCGATCGATGTTGAGGACGACCACGTCGATGTGGTTGTCGATCCTCACCATGTCGGACGGATGGTTGATTCGCCCCCAGCTCATGTCCGTGATGTGGAGCAGGCCGTCGAGGCCGCCGATATCCACGAAGGCGCCGAAGTCCGCGATGTTCTTAACCGTGCCGCGGACGACGTTCCCTTCCTCCAGCGTGGACAGCAGCTTCTCCCGGGCCTCCGCCCGCTCCTCCTCGATCAGTCGTCGGCGGGAGATCACGATGTTCCGCCGCTCCGTGTCGATCTTGAGGACCTTGGCCCGGATCTGATGTCCGATGTAGGTTCCGATGTCCGCGGGCCGCCGGATGTCCACCTG
>CAZQQP010000343.1:0-4268 GCA_964595475.1 uncultured Planctomycetaceae bacterium
GCCAGCCGGTCCACGCGGTCCGCGGGGAAGAAGCGGCCGCCCGTCGCCTCGGCGAGGCGGCGGAGGCGGGCCGGCCTCGCGGAGCGGTGGAAGCGCTCGCGACCGCGGTCGACCGCGACAAGGCGGACGGTCCGGCTCCCCGCCGCCCGACGGAGGCGATGCGTGCCTTCCTTCTCCGGAGTATACGTGGCGGTGAAGCGCCCCTCGCCGGCGGGCGCGAGGCGGAGCGTCTCCTCGCTTCCATCCGGCTTCCGGACGCGGACGGTGGGCCGGTCGACCTCCGTGACCGGGCGGCGGCTGAGGACGTCCACGCGGACGCTCTCCCCGACCGCCACGCGGCGGCGGCCGACGCGGAGGGCGAGCGACGCTCCGGGGCGGAAAGGCCCCCGCGTCACCCAGCGGATGGCGGCCGACCAGAAGCGGGCGTACGCCTTCCGCGACGTCCGCTTGTCCGGGGGGAGGAGTCGCCACCGCCAGAGCCCCTCGCCGAGGACCGCGAGGACACGGCCGCGGCCGAGGGGCATGGAGACCAGCGCGGGGGGGTCCTTTTCGGCGTCGCTCACCCGCGATCGGAGGAGGACGCGTGTAGCGGGCTTGACCCGAGCGACACGGGGCATGCGGTCAAGGGTGGGCAGGTTCGCGAGCGCTTTCCGGGGCTCGCTCGCGAAGGCGAGGAGAGGGTGGCCGCGTGCCGCGGCGGTGGGGTAGAGCGGCCCCGGCTCGACCATGCCCCGGCCCCACTCCACCGGCTCGGCGGGGGCGAGCGCCTTCCCGACGGTGCGGCCCGCGGGCGTGGTGGCGTCGTAGGGACGGCCGCGGACGAAGATCAGGCTTCCACCCCGCTGCGTGTAGCCCACGAGCTTCCTCGCGTCCGACGGAGCCATCAGCCGCCCGACGCCGCGGCCGACGGCGACGGCGTCGTAGGTGGAGAGGTCGTCCGGCAGAGACGGTCCGTCCGACGAGGTCGCCTCCGCTCGCAAGCGCGTTCGCCGGGTCAGGCGGACCCGGTCGTCGGCGGCGAGGACGCGGGCGAGAAATCGCGTGTCCCAGTAGGGCTCGCCCTCGAGGAGGAGGACCTTCAACCGCTCGTCGGCCACGTCGACGGCGACGCGTCGCGTGTTGTTCGCCCGCGTCGTTTCTTCTGCCAGCGGCTCGGCGTGAACCTCGTAGACGTGGGTGCCCGCTTCCTCGGGTCCGACGTCGAAGGTAAACGCCACGCTATTCTCCCCGTCGAAGATGACCTTCCGCGTCGTCTCCGTGTCCGGACCGTCGACGCGGAGCGTGGTCGACGCTCCGTCCAGACCGCGCTGGCTCACCTCGACCGCCAACCGACCGCGGTCGCCGAGGAGAAGCCGAGGCGGGTGGGCGACCGCCGTCACCGTGAGGTCCTTGGCGAGGCTCCGGCCGCCGAGGGCCACGGTGTGGATACGGAGCTGCTTCTTCTTCGCGAGGCGGACGGCCGCATCGATGGGCCGATCCGTCGTATCGTGGCCGTCGCTGATCAGGAGGACGGCGGAGCCTGTCGACGACAGCTCGGACAGCGACGTGAGAAGGCCGTCCACGAGGCGGGTGGCGCCGTCGTCGGCGAGCGTTTCCGCCGAGCCGTCGAGGCGCGTGGGATCGAGCGGCCGCCGGCGGCGGCCGAAGCGGTACCAGCGCACGTCGAAGCGACGGCGCAGCGCGGCTCGGATCTCCTTGGAGAGCACACGCTCCGCCGCGAAGGCGATCCGCGAGACGCCGCCCACGTCCTGTGTCCGCATCGACGCGGAGCCATCGAGGAGGACCGCGAGCGTGGGCCGCTCCTCCGCGGAGCGAGAAGCCGGCGGGCGGCTGGGGCCGAGGAGGAGAAGCGCGATCGCCGCGATGAGCGTGAGGCGGCCGAGGAGGAGCGCCCCGCCGACGACGGGACGGTGTCGGACCACGCGAGCGTAGGCCCATACGGCGACGGTCGCGAGGGCCACGGCGACGGTTGCGAGGAGCGGCACCGGAACGGCCGGCTGCCAGACCACGCTCGGGAGCCATGCGACGGTCATCGGGACACCCTCGCCGCGGCCAGCTCCGCGGCGATCAGCAACAGCGCGGTGACGAGGCACCACGGCCACAAAGCAATGGGCGCCGCACGCGAGCGCCGCGTCGGCCGTCTCTCGGCCGCGGCCGTTTTCTTTCCGAGTGCCTCTCGAACGTGGACGGGGGCGACCCGTCGGAGGTCGCTCTCCTTCGGGTCGACGTTGACGGCGACACGCCGGAGGAGACGGTCACCGCTTCGGATCTCGTAGAAGCCGGGGCGGGCGGGCCGCCGAAGAACCACCTTCGGCGGATCGTCGACGAGGCGGCTCGCGGTCGGCCGGCCATCCGGTCCGACGGCGTACACGGTCCTCGCGGTGGCGTCGAGGCGGACACTCCCCGAGCGACCGGCGACGAGCGGGCGAGTGCCTCCCCGTCGCTCACTCAGCTCCACGACGAGGCCGTGGACGAGGCCGACGTAAAGCGCGCTCTTCGGCAGGCCGCTCGCCGACGGGTGACCCGAGAAGTTCGCCACGACCAGTGTGGCCTCCTCCGCCCGTTGGCGGCCGAGCGCGGGCGTTCCGTCCTCGAAGCGGAGGAGAGCCCGTCCGCCCGGTCGGCGCTCGGTCGACGCCGCCCACCGCCGGCGGAACGCGATGTCGCGAAGCGCTCGTCGGGCGGAGGGGTCCATCCACGAGAGAAGGTCGGCGGACCACTCGCCGTCGGTCACCCGCCACCCGTCGGACGGCGGCGACGTGAGGCGGCGGGCGGGACGCCAGGGGAGGACACGTCCGTCGAAGCGTCCGGCGAGGCGGTCGAGGTTCTCGCGGAGCGAGGGGCTCGAGAAGAAGGCGACGCCCGTGCCACGGCGGAGGGCGGCTGCGACGGCGGCGAGCGAGGAGGAGGGCAGTCGGCCGACCTGGTCGACGAGGACGACGGATGCGGTACGGAGCGCCTTGGCGGTGAGGGCGTCTCCCGCCATCACTTCGACGGAGAGGCGACCCGCGGGGCCGGCCTCGCCTTCGCTCGGGGATAGCGCCCGCAGAAGGAAGTATCGCGCGGTCGATGGGTCGTCGGGAGGCTCGTCCGTGACCACGGCGACGGCGACGGCCTCCACGGCCCGGAAGACGAGGTAGCAGCGGTTGTCCGGGGAGAAGGCGTCGCCGCGGGTGGAGAAGACGACGCGGTGCTCGCCGGCGGTCTCCACCCGCGTCTGAAAGCGGACCGTGACGGACTGGGAAGGGTCGACCGAGACCTTTCGCCGGGCGAGTGGGGTGTCGTCCACCGTCGCGATTACCTCCACGGTTCGAGACTTCGACGCGTGGTTGGTCACCGTCACCGACAAGCGCGTCGTCCGGCCGACGGCGGGCCTCGCCGGAGACGCGCGAGGAGAGGAGAGACCGACGTTGGCGGAGGGCTCGCCCACCCGGACGAGGTCGATCGGAGGCCTCCGCCGGTCGGCCGCCCACTCCAACGCGGGACGCAACGTGGATCGCTGGGCGTCCGTGAAGACGAGGACGTGGGCGGGGCGACGGCCGTCGGTCGGCTCGATCGCCGATACCAACGCCGCGGCGAGATCGACCCGGCCGAACGTCGCGGACCGACTCTTGACCGCCCTGCAAGCGGCGGCCGCGTCGCGGACCCACTTCCCGAACGCCCGACGGGGCGTGGGCGTCGCGAAGACGATGTCCACGGCCTTCCCGCGGTCGGTGAGGGCACGGATGCGGCGACACGCCCTCGCCTTGGCACGGCCCAAGGCGCGAGCGCCGCCGCCGTGCTGCCGCATCGAGGCGCTCAGGTCGACCACGAGGGCGACGGCGGACGCCTTCCTCCCGTTCTCCGTCGTCCCGCCCCGTGAAGCGGGAACCCACCGCGGTCGGGCGAAGGCCGCGACGAGGACGGCGACGAGGAGACAGCGGACGGCGAGGACGCCCCACTCGCCGACCCAGCGGAGACGGGGACGGGCGGACGCCGCCTCGCGGACGAGCGACACGCTCGGGAAGACCACCGTGCGGCGGCGTCGGCGGGCGAGGAGGTGGGCGGCGATCGGCACCGCGACGAGCACCAGGCCCGCGAGCATCCAGGGTGTGGTGAAAGCCACCATGGTCGGCTCACGGAAATGTAGGAGGTGTTCCCGCTACGGTCGTTTCCCACCTCGATCGGCCCGATCCCCCTCCGTGGCCGCCGAAGGGAGAGCGCTTCCGCCGCGAATAAGTAGGCGGAAAAGAATAAGTTGAGCCTATTCATCGGTGCCAAGGCGGAAG
>CAZQQP010000344.1:0-333 GCA_964595475.1 uncultured Planctomycetaceae bacterium
AGGAAAGCCGGCCGATGTTCGATCCCGCGGCGGCGTTCCTCGTCGCCCATGCCTGGAAGAACGATGCGCTCGGCCGGATGAAAAAGAAATTGATTCCGAAGCTCGAGGAGGCGAAAGCCGAGCGAGTCAAGGCTCTCGTGGATCTTTACACCGTCTCGGACGATGGCTACCTCGATGCGGCCAAGAAGTACATCGACCGCACACGCCGGCGAGCGCCCTCCGTCCGAACCAACCGGCCCAGCCGCCGCCCCGCCCTCCGACGGGTCATCGACGTCTGGGCGGAGCGGGAGCTAAAGGTCGATCTCAACCCGTTCATCATCGAGCGCGCCAAGC
>CAZQQP010000344.1:343-4243 GCA_964595475.1 uncultured Planctomycetaceae bacterium
CGCAGCGGGAGCTGGCAGGTTCCGACCTACCTCGTAACCTGGGTCCGGGTCGCTCATCAGCACGGGGGCGCGGCGAAGGCTCGAGACGCCCTCGAAAGCCTTGCCACCGTCTACGTGGGGAAGCGGGAAAAGCGCGATGAGATCATCGACAAGCACTACGACCGCACGAGCATCTCCAGCGGCACGGTGAACGCGCGCCTCAACGGCTTCCACAAGCTTCTCGAAAAGCTGAGCAAGGAGAAGGGGCTGCTTTTCGTCGCGCTCGATTATCTCCGGATTTACGGCCCCCTCGGGTGGCAAACCTTGGACCGGGTGGAATCCGCGGCGGAGGAGGCGTTTACCGATGCCGAGTCGGCCGTTGAATTCCTCGACCGGGCGGGCTTTCTCTCGGAGCTCTCGGAGCTCCGTGTCTATCCGACCGAACGGTCCGATGACACCCTCATCCGGCGGATCGCGAAGACGCTCCGGGAGCGACCGATCCGCAGCAAGGTGGTCGAGGCGCTGGAGGAGCGTCAGCCGCAGACGACGGGAACCGCTCTGATGATCGGGCTGCTCGCTAAAGAGAATCGGACAAAAGAGCTCTACGAGCGGCTCGGCCCCCATCTGGAGTCGCTGCGGTCCGTGGAGGAAGAGAGGCGGCGACGGCTGGTACGCGCCGTTGAGCCGTTGGTCGCTGACGGGGGTGGGACGGCGATCGAGGACGCGAGCGACCAGGCGGTGGCGGTCCGGGACTGGCTGCGCCGAGCCTATGAAGCAACCCGGAAGAGTGAGGTCACCCGGTTTCTCGAAGCGAACCGCCTCCAGGACCTCGACGCGGAGTCCCACGAGTTAATCGAGCAGGTCGGCGAGTTGGTCGACCGACAGCTACCCGACCATCCCGATGCCGCGGCGAAGATCGTCCGGAAGGCGATCGAGCTCGTCGAAGGGGCAAAAAGGGCGGGAAACTGGAACACCAGCTATGGGGACGACACCTTCGTGGGCCATCTGCTGTCGGGGACGCTTCTCGATCGGGAGAGCTCGCTGAGCCGGATCTCGGTGGCGGTGCGGCTGTGGCGGGAGGCCGGCGACAGCGCCGTGGAGGTCGATTCGTCGGCGCTCCAGGAGATCGGGTCGAGCATCCGGGCCGCCATCGAGAAGCGGAGCGAGGCTGCCCCGTCCGCCGGTGACGACCACACGGTGGTGATCGACGGGTCGGGCCTACCGGGAGAGAGCTGGTACATCATCCGGGCGAACGCTCCCGTCGAGCAGGTCACGGGCACCCTAGCCGGCCACAAGGTGACCCGCGGGCCGACGGACACCATCCTCGGGACCACCGCCCGGGGGCGCGTGGGCGACGGGGCGGACGGGTATCAGGTCGCCGGGGAGGATTTCGAGATCCGGGCCACGGCCCCGGAGAAGGTCCGCCTCTACGTCGACGGCAAGAAACGCGAGGCGAAGGCGATCGGCCCGGCCGAAGGCGAGAAGGGTCGACCGGCGGACAACAAGGACAAGAAAGCGCCGGCCGAAGCGCCCCGCCATACCGTTGTCATCGACGGGTCCGATCATCCCGGCCCGACGTGGTACAGCATCGAGGTGAGCGGGACGATCGAGCACGTGGACAGCTCGTTAGACGGCCACGAGGTCAGCATCCAGAAGGTGGACAGCATCCTCGGCGAGACCGCGCGGGGGCGTGTGGTCGGGCGGGCGGACGGCTATCGCGTCAAGGGGGAGATCCGGTCGATCCGTCTGACAGAGCCCGGTCACGCCGCGGTGTATGTGGACGGCGAACAGCGCGAGCCGAAGCGCGTCCTCGCCGCCCAGGGCGTGGCGAAGCTGAGAGCGGCTCAGGCGGTCCGCGCGGACCTGCGGGAGCGTCTGGGCAAGGGGCCGGCCTCGATCCTCCTCCCGGCGCTCGGCCACGCGCTCAGGCGGTGGGACGCGGCCACGGTCGAGCCGCTGATGGAGAGGGCTCGGAAGCGGGTGGACGCGGAGAAGGACTCCCTCGCCGCGGCATGGCTCAACGCCGCGCGGCTGGTCTATCTCCGGAAGGGGAAATCCGGAAAGACGGACGCGAAAGCGGTACGGGCGGCGGCCGTCGCGTACGGCCAGCGGCTGCTCTCCGACGATGCGTTGTCGATCCCGTGGCGCTGCGCCGTGGCGGCCTCCTTCCTCGAAGCGCTGGAGAAGCTGCCTCGCGAGCTGCTCGTGCGGGCCGGCCACCTTTTCGCCAAGGCGTATGAGAAGGATCGGCCCGTGGAGAAGGGCCAGTTTCGGGAGTTCCTCCGACAGGCCTGGCGGCGCGACCTGCAAAGCGAGGAGCCGGTCCGGAAGGCCGTCGCAAGGGTGACCGAGGCGTGGGGAGGAACCGCCCTCCGCTCCCAGTCGGCTCGCGGGGGGACGACGGTCATCCATTACGGTGGCAGCTCCTTCGGGGCACGATCGGGACGGCCTTGGCCGGTGCCGCTGCTCATGCTGGAGCTCAGTCTCCGGCTGGATGCCTCCAGCATGGTCCGTCGGATCCTCTCCTCGGATCGGTTCGACGTCGGTCGGAAGGCGCCCGCCTGGGCGCTGCTGGTTCGCCACGGCCGGCACGAAAAGGCCAGGGAGCTCGTCAAGACGCACTGGCGGCGGGTCTCGATCCGATATCCAGGTCAAACGAAGATCCGTCGGACCGGACGTGGCGTGGAGTGGAAGCCGAGAGACGCTCTCCGATACGACGCCGCGACCCACGAGGCAGCGAAGAAGTTCCTCCGGTCTTTCGAGGAAGGGGGCCACCGGCTGATCGCGGACATTGCCCTGTCGGTCATGCCGGACCCGGACGGGGGGGCGGAAGCGGATGTCCCGAAGCGATCGGAGCGCATCGACGCGCTGGTCGAGCGGTTCCGGTCGACCGACTTCTCGGAGGACGGGATGCAGTCGACGGCGCTGGCGATGCTCCTCGAGGTCGATCCGACGATGGCCGCGGAGCTCGCCGAGCCGGTTGCCGACGCTGCGGAGGAGCTGAAGATGGCGGCGATCGTCGGTGTCGGCAAGGCATCGGTCCGGCGTCGGAAGACGATCCTTCTCGCCGGTCAGATCCGGAACGAGATCCGGCGGGGGAAGACAGCGACCCTCGGGAAGGCCATCGACGCGCTGAATAACGTCGGCGAGGGCCGTCAGCGATGGCAGGCGACGGAGGTTCACACGATCCTCGCGCGGGCGGCGATCGAAGGACGGGCGGAGGACATCGATGACTGGTCGTCGGAGGAGATGGCGAAGACGGCCGTGCTGACCCGTCACCTTCTGGAAGGCGCTTCGCGGATGACCCGCTTTCGCCTCCAATCGATCCACGAGCTCCACCTTCTCTCCCACGTTCTCGCGGATGAGACGGAGACCCTCGCGGCGTGGAGGAAAAAGCGGGAGCAGACCGCGGAGGAAGGGCAGGATGCTCTGAGTGGACGGCGTCTGCTGCAAATGGCGAGGCGGGCGATCGGCGGGAAGCCCGTCGCGAAACAGGTCCAGATTCTGGCGCGGCTTTTTGGGGATCCGGTCTTCCAGGCTGCGGTGTCGCATCGGTCGTGGCTCCTGCAGAGATTGGAAAGGCGGGGCGTCCTGGAGAAGAAGCCTCTCCTCGATCACGGGGCGGACCTCGCCCGGGCGTTTCCGCGGAAGGGGAAGACATGGGCGGAGCTCGCCGAGATGGCGGAGAACGCCGGGCGAACCGCCGAGGCGGCGAGCCATTGGAAAAAGGCGGCGGAAGCCGCCCCCGATAGCGACAAGGCCGCGAGATGGAAGCTGAACCACGCGGAGCAGCTCATCCGATCGGGCGAGAGACAGAAGGCGAGGAAGGTGCTGAACGCGGCCGAGGTCTCAAAGAATCTCCGGGATCGCTGGAAAGCCCTGATCGAGAAGGCACAGCCGGCTTCCGAGTGATCCGCTTTG
>CAZQQP010000345.1:0-4150 GCA_964595475.1 uncultured Planctomycetaceae bacterium
GGCTTCGCGCTCCTCGCTTTGGCGTATAGGCTCAACTTGTTCTTTTCCGCCTCCTTATGAAGGCGGTTCAGCGTCCGGTCAGCACGGGGGAGGCCGCGGACGGTCTTGCCCGTGTCACACAACGCCGTGAACCAAATCAGGGTCGCCGCCGTCGTCTTTGCGTGGGGGGCACGAGCAAGTCCCAGCGGGATGCCGCCGGTGCCCGTCCGCGGGCGTGCCCGTGCCCTCGACTGTGGACCGCATCACGCCCGAGTGGTGAGCAGCTAGACATCCCCTCCGCGACGAAGACAATCGTCCGGGTATGGCCCGAAATGCCGCCCACGGACCCACTCCTCTCCCGGAGAATGGCATGACACGCGTCCGCCTTTTCCTTCTTCTGTCGGCGCTCGCGATCGCCGTGGGTGTCGTCGGCTCCCCGGCCGTCGCCGACGCGTCCGACGGGCGCCCCAACGTCATCCTCATTATGGCCGACGACGTGGGGCGGGAGTGTTTCGGCTGCTACGGGTCGGAGCAGTATGACACCCCGCGGATCGACGCCCTCGCGAAGGAGGGGCTCCGGTTCACCCACGCATACTCCCAGCCGGTGTGCACGCCCAGCCGCGTGGAGATCATGACCGGGCGGTCCAACATCCGCAACTACGTGGCGTTCGGCGTGATCGACCCGCGGGAGCGGACGTTCGCGGAGGTCTTCCGCGAGGCGGGCTACGCCACCGCCGTCGCCGGCAAGTGGCAGCTCTACGGCTCGGAGATCGAGGCGGGGCCGGTCAAGAAGCAGGGACTCCACCCGGACGACTCCGCGTTCCAACGCTACAGCCTCTGGCAGGTGTGGAAGCGGCCGAGCCGCTACGGGTCGCCCGGCCTCCTCGTCGACGGCGAGTACAAGCGCTTCGGCGACGACCGTTACGGGCCGAACATCTGCACGGAGTACCTCCTCGATTTCATCGAGGAGAACCGCGACCGGCCCTTCTTCGCGTACTACCCGATGAACCTGCCCCACGGCCCGTTCCACTGGCCGCCCGGGGCGAAAGGAGAGAAGGGCGGTCGCCAGGCGAAGTACGAGGCGATGGTCCACCACCTCGACAAACTGGTCGGCCGCATCGTCGACCACGTGGATAAGCTCGGCCTGACCGAGGAGACGCTGATCCTCTTCACCGGGGACAACGGGTCGCCGAGGGGCATTCGCTCCCGGCTGGGCGGGCGGACCATCCGCGGGGCCAAGAGCAAGCCGATCGAGGCGGGCATGCACGTGCCGTTCGTCGCCCGCATGCCGGACACGGTGCCGGCGGGGGAGACCTCGGGGGATCTCATCGGCTTCTCCGACGTCCTTCCCACGCTCGTGGACTTCGCCGGAGTGGAGCCGCCGGAAGGGACCCTCGACGGGGTCAGCTTCGCCCCTCAGCTCCGGGGTAAGCCGGGTGAGCCACGGCAGTGGTTGTTCTCCTGGTACACCAAGGGGCCGTACCGCAGTTCCATCGACGCGGCGAGACGCTTCGCCTGGGACAAGCGGTGGAAGCTCTACGACGACGGGGAGCTGTACCACATCGCGGACGATCCGAGGGAGAAGCAGCCGATCGAGCCGGGCGAGGGCGGCGCCGAGGCACGAAAGGCCCGTGAGAAGCTGCGAAGCGCCCTCGAGTCCATGCCCGGCGCGTGGCAGGCGAGAGACTGCCTCGAGGCGATGGCTCGGTAGCGGCCACTCGGCGACGGGTCACGGTGGGCCACCGGCCCAGGGTGGCGGCCGAGGGGGCAACGGTCGGAGGAAGTGCGGCTCAACGTCGTGGGCTGACCTGTCGACCGAGCGAACCAGGGACACGGAGACCAGGAGGGAGAATCTTCGCTGGCGGTTGCGAGCGTCTACCCGACGCCCGCCGGGGCCCCACTGGGTAGCGGGAGGCGCACCCCTTCAATCGCCTGCCTGTGCGGGCCCGCCTGCAGACAGAGAGGCTCCGTCGCGGAAAAGACTGTGCGACCGGCGAAGGGAGACCCCCTTCGGTCACGGCGTTGAGCGGCATCGGCCGCGCGTCTGCCGGTGCCAAATCGAACCGCGGCCGGCTTCCGCTCCTCGTGACACTCCGATGTCTCCGGCGTCGGGTGGCCTGGGCAAGGACCGTCCGCGCCCTTGCCCGAGCAGGTTCCTCCTTGTCATGCGGTCAGCGGATCGCCACCTCGGCGAGGTAGATGGCCGTTTTGTCGCGGTGGGAGGAGTAGTAGCTGACCCACAGGCGCCCGTCGTGCCAGACGAGGCCGGGATAGCTGGTATCGCCGCCCGACGGAAGCTCGAGGCACTCGGTGAGGGTGCCCTCCTCGGGGTTGAGCCAGTGGAGGGAGGTCCGGACGCCGCCTTCGTAGCGGCGGCACGCCGCGATGTAGCGGCCGTCGGGGAGGCGGAGCATGTTCGGCCCACCGATCTTCGCGTCGAGGGGCTTCCACGCCCAGTCTTCGTACGGCGGTGAGGACCGCCCGATCCGCCCGCGATTTCCCTTCCCACGCCGGAGGCAGTAGGCCGTTCCGTCCTCCGTGAACCGGAGGGTGCTCTCCCCGCCGTATTCGATGTCGGTCACGGGGCGAAAGCGGACCCCGTCGTCGCTGACGAGCAGGCGGCCCGACCGCGGGGCGCTGAACGGCTCCTTCCCCTTCGGCCCGCCGTGGCTGATGCCATACGCCTTCCCTTCGTGCCAGGTGATCCGCCAAAGCCAACGGTCCGGGTAGCCCACCTTCTTCGCGGCGGTCCAGTCGGTGCCGTTTTCCGAGAAACGGACGAAGTTCCACTCGTGTTTCTTGGGATACCGCGTGGGGTTGAACCGGCGGAAGTACGAGAGCATCAGCCGATCGCCGGGGGCGACGCAGAGCTTCGGATCGCGGAGGTCGCCTTCCCGAGAGAAGAGCGCCACGGACCGCCACTTCTGCGTGTCGGCCGACCGGATCACCCGGATCTTTCCGTCCGCTCCGGGCGACCAATGGTCCTCCGCCTCACGGAAGGTGCAGTACCAGCTTCCCTTGAACCGGACCAGGTCCGTGAAGGCGTTGTGCGGCGCTCGGTCCCAGATCTTCCGCACTTCGATGAGCTCGGCCCGTCCGTTTGTCTCGCCGGCCGAAAGCCGACCCTCTCCGCCGAGCAGCGTCGCGAACCCGATCGTCGCCACGAGGCCGATAGGGGTCGCCCGATCTCGCGGGGATCGTCGCATCGTTTTCTTGCTCCAGACAAGCCGAGGTCACCGGTTTCATTTCTTGAACCCGACCGCGGCGCCGGCGAGGGCGGACGCTGCGGAGGGAAGCTGGCCCGTGATGAAGGCGCGGAACCCCGCGGCGTTGGCGCGGACCCACGCCACCGCCTGGTCGAGGACCGTCCCCATCGCGGACCAGTCCACGGGGATCAGCCCACCGTATTGGAGCCCGAACAGGAGGAGGAAGGCCAGCCCCACCGCGACCAGTGCGATGCGGACGAACACCCGGATCGCGTAGCCGATGGAGAACCCGACGAAAAAGCCGAAGCCCAGCCGAAACAGCGCCGCCGGCCAGAGCGACTCGCCCTCGGCTCCGGCAGCGCCGTCGGAGCCGGCCGTGGGCTCCGTTTTCTCCGGTTCCGTCCGCGGCGCCTCGCCGGGCCACGCCGGCAGCTCGGGCCGGCTCCGGTCGCGGCCTTCCTCCGGATTCAGCTCACGGGGTTGGAGCTCCTCCGCCCCCTTCGACCGACGGGGCTCCTCCGAGGGCACGCCCGACGGCGTGGCGAGCGTGTCGTACATCGCGAAGCCGCCGCCCACGGCCGTCAGGACCAGCGCGATGCCGAGCAGACCCTTCTTCCACGCCGGCACACGGGGCGTGCGGCCGCTCTCGGACTGCTGGGACTCTTGCTCAGTCACGCTTCTACGGTAGACGTACCCGGACCACGGAACGATGCACCCCCGCCGACGGCTCGCCCGTGACGCGGACCGACCGTCGCCTCGATCGACCCGCCTATCGGACCTCCACGGGCTCCCTCCGCTTCGCCGACGCGTAGACGGCCTCGATCAGCGCCACCGCCTTCCGGGCCTCGGGCCCGTCGAGCATGAGCGGGGAGCCCTCGTCGATCGATCGAAGGAAGTCCGCGATGTTGCGGGTGTGGTTGGCGTAGTCGATGGCCATCGGGTCGGAGGCGCCCCCTTCGGTGGCG
>CAZQQP010000346.1:0-4141 GCA_964595475.1 uncultured Planctomycetaceae bacterium
GGGCGTGTCCCCGGCCGGACAGCGGAGGGCGTCCATCGCCATCTCCAGCTGGGAGTCGATCGCCCACGCGTTGCGGGCGTCGAGGGCCTCCTGGACCTCGCCCTGTCGCTCGAGCAGCTTCTGCATGTCCTCGTCGGACATCTCCTCGGCGAAGCGCTCGTTGATCCGCTCGAACTCCTTCAGCAGGCCCATGGTCTCCGAGACGCCCTCCTCGACCACTTCGCGAGCCGTCTTTTCGGGATCGAGTTGGGGCTCCTGCTCGAGCATGCCGAAGGTGTAGCCCGGTGACCGCTCCACACGCCCGTCGTAATCGTCGTCGTGGCCCTCGATGATCCGGAGCAGCGAGCTCTTCCCCGCTCCGTTGTGACCCACCACGCCGATCTTGGCGCCGTAGAAGAAGCCGAGGGTGATGTCCTTGAGGACGTCGCGGTCGCCCCGCCGCTTCGTGACGCCGATCATCGAGAAGATGGTCTTCGCTTCCTCGCTCATGGCGCTCCAGCTCCGCGGATGGCACGTTGCAACGTGGAAATCGGCGAGTGTAGGAAGGCGACCTCCGCGGATCACCCAACAGTGCCCCATAGCCCGATCCTCTTGATCGGGCCGGTCGGGCGCCGCGGGGGGTCCCCAACGCCGTGAACGAGGTCCGTGTCGCCGCCCTTGTCGTTGCTTGGGTGGCACGGGCAAGTTCCAGGGGGATGCCGCCGGTGCCCGTCCGTGGGCTTGCCCGTGCTGGCGGGGCCGTCTCGGGCTGCGGCACACGCCCCTCGAGCCATCGTCACCGAGTCCACACCGCGCGACGTGAGCAGGGGTCCGTTCACACCGTTGGGTGGCACCGGGGCCGGCCCCGTTGGAATCGGACCGAAGGGTCGTTCTCGCTCCCTACAGCTTCCACCCCTTCCGGTAGTCCTCGTGGATGAGGGCGTCGGCTCCCGCCGCGTTGTACGCCTCCAGGGTGTTGGGGTTCCACGCGAGCTTCTTCTCCAGACGATACGCGACGTTGCCGAGGAGGGCGGTCTCCGTCAGCGGCCCGCCGTAGCCGAAGTGACACAGCGCCTGGGGGCCGCCCTTGCAGGCGCGGATCCACTCCTCGTGGTGGCCCGGCGACGGCGGGATGGACTTCTCCGGCCGCTCGTAGTCGGCGAACTTCTCCTTCGGAAGGAGCTTGTGCTTGCCGTAGTTGGTGATCAGAAGCCCGTCGTCACCGATGAACAGCACGGAGTTGCCCGACCAGTCGGGAAGGGGGACGCCGTTGTGCTCCTTGGGGCGGGGCATGCCGTGGGCCCACGTCATCGTCACGGGCGGCTGGTCGCCGCGGGCGGGGAACGCGTAGTGGACGACGAGCGAGGTCGGGGTTCGCTCCGGCTTGGGCGGCTTTAGCCGGGGCGAGCTCGACGGCGGCTCGGGCGTGACGGTCATGGGGTGTTTCAGGTCCAACGCCCAGAAGGCGACATCCATGTAGTGGCAGCCGAAGTCGCCGAGCGTGCCGGTGCCGAAGTCCCACCAGCCCCGCCAGTCGCCGGGGTGGTAGATGCCCGGGTGGTAGGGGCGGTGCTCCGACGGGCCGATCCAGAGGTCCCAGTCGAGGGTGGAGGGAACCTCGTGGTCCTTGTCGGGGATCTCGCCGCCGGTGACGCCGCCTCCCTTGGAGACACGCACCTCGCGGACCGGCCCGATGGCGCCGGCGCGGATGAGCTCGACCACCCGCCGGTAGTTGTTCCGCGAGTGGATCTGGGTGCCCATCTGCGTGGCCACCTTGTTCCGCCGGGCGGCCTCCGTCATCCGCCGCACCTGATAGACGTCGTGGGCGAGGGGCTTCTCGCAGTAGACGTGCTTGCCGAGCTCCATGGCGCGGACCGACGCGAATGCGTGATGGTGGTCCGGCGTGGCCACCACCACCGCGTCGTAGTCCTTCTGCTTGTCGAGCATCTGGCGGTAGTCCCGCCACTTCTTGGCGCCGGTGTAGCGCTTCGCGGCCTTGGCGAGCTTCTCCTCGTCCACGTCGCAAAGCGCCACGATGTTCTCGCTGGAGACGCCGAGGAGGTCCGCGGCGCCGCGGCCCGTGACGCCCACGCCCGCGATGTTGAGCTTCTCGTTGGGCGAGGCCGCCCGGACGATCGGGCCGGCGAGCGCGGCGGCGGTGGTCGTGCCGGCGTGGCGGAGCATCTGGCGACGCGTGATTCGGGATGCCATGGGGCGCCTCCTTCTGGAATGTCGTGAGCAGTTGTCAGGAAAGTACCGGACCGGCAGGTGGGGATGCAACCGGTGATGATGAACGGCCCGGCGCGGATCGGTCACCGTTGGTGGCGGAGGCTCGGCCTGGAAATCAGCAACCCCGTTCGCCGACCAGAAACGACGGAGTACCAGCGACCAGGCAGGCGCCACCGCCACGGAGCATCTCGAGCGCGCTAGAATGGACGATCGGATTTGGAGGGCATCGCGATGGGACAGCGGCGAACTGTGACTGTACAGCAGGGGATCTGGATCGACCGAGACCAGCTTGCCGAGGCGGGTCTAGAGGATTCGCTCGAAGTGGTTGTTGGCTCGGGGGAGATCCGAATCAAAGCAGCGCCGGGCGAGACGAAGGACGTCTGCCACGAGACGGCGTGGGATGTGTTCCTCTCATTGGGGCGGGAGGCGCAGCGGGGACGTCTGCGGAGACCAGCCGAGCGGCATAACGAATACCTTTATGGTTCCCCCGAATGAGAGAGATCTTCGTGGACACCAGCGCGTGGATGGCCATCGCCGACTCCGGAGATCCTAACCACGGACGGGCCATAGCGTTTCAACACGATCTTGTCGGGTCCTGTCGGTTGCTCGTTACGGACTATGTGCTCGACGAGTTGTATACCCTCGTATTGTTTGACCTTGGCTACGATGCAGCGGTGCAGTGGAAGCGACGGCTCGATCAGTTGTGCCAGGGAGGAGTCCTCGAGGTCGTCTGGGTAGACGATAGCCTCGCGGAGCAGGCGTGGCGGGTATTTGAACGGTTTAACCGGGACATGCGGTGGTCGTTCACGGATTGCGTTTCTTATCAACTCATGACGCTTCGCGGCATCGATGAGGCTTTCGCCTTCGATCGGCACTTTGATCAGATGGGATTTCTGCGGAGGCCTCAGGGGTGAGTCCCGTCATCAATCAGCCAATAACGATAAGCAACCGAAATCCGGGACGGACGAAGCGCCCTCCCATCGTTCGACCACGTCACCCGCGAGCAGATCGAGTGTTGGCGACGGAACGATGGCGAGCCGGGCGGGAGCGATCCCACAACGCATTACGGATTGAATAAGCGGTCGCTTGGGCCGTGTCGCGGGCGTATTCGGTCACTTTCGTAAAACGACTCCCTGCCTCCTTCCATCTGTCCGACGCCTTTCACAACGCTCCCGCCGTCCCGGCGGGCTCCGGCAGCCCGCGGGAGATCTCCTCGAGGCGGTATCCGAAGCCGGGGCCGGAGAGCGTGGAGAGGTCCACGCAGCCGTCGCGGCGGCGGTAGAGGCCCGGGTGCACCTCGCTCTCCGGGCGGGACGCCTCCGGATAGAACTGCATCGCGTTCGTCTCCACACCCATGATCGTGCCCGCGTGGGCGGCGAGGAGGACGTGAGGGATCTGGGCGAGCATGGGGTTGGTCAGGTCCTGGACCATCAGCGTCATGCCGTGGGCTCTCGCCCACGCGAGGGAGAGGAGCGCGCCCGTCTGGGTCTTGCACGTCTTCAGGGCCACGCCCGACCAGCCGAGGCGACGGCCGAGGCGGACGTGCTGCCAGCCGTGGGCGCTTTCGTCCATGAACAGCGGCTTCCTCGCGGAGACCGAGCGGACGTCGATGCGGTTGGACTCCAGGTCGTAGGGGAACGGCTGCTCCACGTAGAGGAGCATGCCGTAGACGCGGGGTTGCTCCGCCATCAGGCGGTCCAGGACCTCGTTGACGTAGGCGGGCTCCCGCACGGTGCAGTTGAAGTCCGCGGACAGCCAGTCCACGCCGAGGGCGTCCGCGAGCGTGCCGACCGCCACCAGACGGTCGTAGTCCCACGGCGGGTCCGTGCCGCGGAGCTTGACCTTCAGACACTCGAGGCCGTCGGTGCGGATCCACTCCGTCATGGCCACCGGGTAGCCGTCTTGCGGCGCTTCGGGCCCCACGTCCTCCGGG
>CAZQQP010000347.1:0-564 GCA_964595475.1 uncultured Planctomycetaceae bacterium
CGCAGGCATCCCCCGCCCCGGCCAGCTCGCCGAGGTGGAGCCCGATCGCCGCGGAGCTCGACAGCCACGCGGCCCAGACCACTATGCTCGCGATGGATTCTCGGGGTCGCATACGCGTCCTCCAAGGTTCGGCCCCCAAACATATCCCGAACCAACCGGATGTCAACGCCCGCGGCGTGAAACGCGAGGCGGTCTCTCGGCTTCCCAACGGGGAGGCGGTCTCGCGAGCCTATGTCGTGACGGCGTTCGGGTGGGGCGACGTGCGGGTGACGTCCCGAAGGTCCCGTGCGGCCACGGCCAACGGAGGCCGGTGGGACGTCGCGCTGCCGCAACGCGGCGTCCGCCAGAGGGACCGCGCGGGAGCAACCCGCGGCGGGCGAGTGACGCCCAACGCAGCGAGGACGGCGGGGGCGGCGAACGGCCCTGGCGCTCGCTCCGGGTGGACCGTCGGTGGGGTTCACGCCGGCGGGGGGCCGGCGCGGGCCTCCGTGGCCACGGCGATCGCGGGCTTGCGATCAGCGAGCCGGCGCTGCTTCGGCACGGCGCTGGAGGCGGGCGCCGACG
>CAZQQP010000347.1:574-4116 GCA_964595475.1 uncultured Planctomycetaceae bacterium
CGGTGCGAGGCGGTCCACCGGACGGTCGGCCGCCCACGCGATGCCCCGGAGGAGGAGCAGACGGAACAGCGGGTCGTCGAAGGTCCAGGTGTAGTGGCCGGGGATCGAGACGAAGACCCGTCCGCCATCCACCTCGCGGGTCCACAGGAGCGGACGAGGCTCGCCCGCTTCCACGCCCGTGGCGAGGACGTCGATGGCCGAGCGGTCGCCGACGAGGTTCCAGTAGCTCTCGTCTACGAGCTTCAGCTTCTGCATCCCCCGCGTGATCGGATGCTCCCGAAAATCGAGGGACAGCGGGCCGTGTCGGAACTTGGCGTCCTCGCCCCAGGCGAGGCCGATCCGCTCGGCCTTCGCGGACGCTTTCCCGCCGGCCGCCACCGCCCAGTGGACGAAGACGAGCCCGCCGCCGTCGGCGAGATAGGCGTCGAGCCGCTGCGGCTCACTCCAGGTGCCCTTGCGGTAGGAGACGATCACGTCGAAGCGGCCCAGGTCGGTGGCTTCCGACCAGCCCATCGCCGTCGCGACGTCGACCTTGGGCGCCAGGCCGAGCAGGGTGGCCCACCGCTCTTTCCAGAGCGGGTAGTCGTGGGCGGCGGGCCCGTGGTCCTTCGGGCCGGCGACCAGGAGGACGCGAAGCGGGGCGGGGGACTCCGGCGGCTGCGGCGGTAGTGAGCCGAGGACCGCTTCGACCTCTTCCGGACGACGGGGCGGCGGCGGCTCTTTCTTCTCCACCTGCGCCGGCTCGAGCGGGCGGGTGAGGAGGAATTTCATCAGGTCCTTGAAGCCGGCCTTTCCGACGGCCTCGTCGAGGTTCGGCGGCATGATCGAGGTGGACAGCGGCTCCATCTTGCCGACGGCGCTGCGGTCCACGCGCTTCTTCCGTCCCGCGGCGTCGCCGACGACCAGCTTGTCCTTGGAGACGGGCCGAGGAACCCCGGTGAGGGTGCGGCCGTCGTCCAAGTGGATTCGGTAGGCGAGGTGGTCCGGGTTCAGCACAGCGGAGGGGCGGAGGATATTCCGCCGGACCGCGGTGGGGTCGCGTCGTGGGAGGTCGGACAGGGCCGGCCCGATGCGCCCGCCCACGCCCTCCACGGTGTGGCACCGGCCGCACATGGCGCGGTCGCCGAAGAAGACCTGTCTGCCCGCCAGCCAATCTCCCTTCTCGATCTCGGGGGTGGACGGCGGCGGGGTGGACGGCTGCTCCTTCCGCTCCGCGGGGGCCCAGGGGAGCTCGAATCGCTTCAGACTCAACGGACGCTTCCGCTCGTCCTCGTTGGTGGAGTAGCCGACGCTCAGGCTCGCCTCGGGACCGGTCTTCACCGTTACCTCGAACCGTCGATGCTTCGGTCGGGAAAGACGCTCCTGCTGAACGTCCAGGGACGGCGGGCCGTCGAAATGGAGCGTGGGCTTCTCCTCTCGCTGGTAGCTGTAGCCGCGGTCGGAGCCGGGCTGGACCTTGGGCCGAAGCATGCGCCGGAGGTCGAGGCGGGTGCGAAGCGTCAGCGTTCCGGGCTTCTCGAGAAGGCGCCACAGCTCCTCGTGGGCCGCGCTGTGGTCCGTCAGCGTCCGGTTCACCTCCAAGTCGAGGTGGGGCAGCCACCCGGACCACTGTGTGTCCTTCTCCGCATGGCTCCACGTGGCTCGGACGCCGCCGAGCGTGTAGTGGAGGTCCACCGCCGGCACCTGGGGCAGGCCGTCCGTCTTCCCCCGCGGCGGCCGTCCGAAGCCTCCGAGCGTCAGGCCGTAATGGCCGGGGCTCGGATGCGTGGCGGTCCGGACGATCAAGGTGCGGCGATCCGATGAGACGCCGACCCCCCGGACCGGCAGCTCGGTCCTCGGCGCCGAGCGCTGGCGCTGGACGACCGAGTAGGACGGTCGGAGCGTCTCGAAACGATCCCCGGCGCGGACGTACGGCCCGTAGACGATCCGAACGTTCTCCGAGAGCCCGTCGAGCAGGGCCGGCGGAATCGGGCGGTCGAACGCCACCCGCACCCGCCGGGGCCCCTCGGCCCATGCCATCACGGGCTGAGGGGCCTCCTCCCGTGCGTGGATCACCTTGTAGAGCGTGCCGTCGCCGCCCGGGCCCGTCCCCCAGTCCGGGCTTCCGCTGTGACAGCTCACGAGCAGATTGCCCTCGGGTGTCGGACAGGCGTCGACCGTCAACCGGCCGAGCCGGGCGAGAATCTCCGTGTGGGCGACGTAGCCGTAGGCGCTGTGGGCGAGCTTGGTCCGGTACACCTTCCCTCTCGAGTAGCCGCTGACGAGGGCGTCGTGGGCCCACCACTCGGGCCCGAAGACCGGGCCGTTCGGAGCCACGGGCTCGTTGAAGTGGAGGCCGCAGGTCGACTGATGCTGCGGGCCATAGTTGAAGGTGCTCGGCTCGTCGATGACGTCGGGGAGATACTCCGGGTGGCGCGGAGGGAAGCCGTAGTGGCGGCCGGGCCGGATGTGCAGCAGCTCGTCGAACGGGTTGCCGTTGGGCACCCACGTGGCGCCCTCCTGATCCGTCGCGAAGAGGTCGCCGCGGTGATTGAGGGCGATCCCCACGGTGTAGCGAACGCCCGTCGCCACCGTGGTCCGTCTTGAGAAATCCGGTGAGACCTTCTGAATGGTTCCTCGCTCGCCGTCGAGGGTGTAGCGGGCCCGGCCGTTCTCGTCGATGCGGTAGGGCTTTCTGAAGGACCGCGTGCCCAAGCCGAAGTAGACGGCCCCCGCGTCGTCCACCGCGACGCCCAGCGCGTCCACCTGGTGCGACGTCGTCTCCCAGCCCTTCGCTACGGTGATCTTCTTGTCCGCCCGATCGTCGCCGTCCGTGTCGACCACGAGCACCACCTCACGCTCCGAGGCGAAGAACACGCCCTTGCCCCGTGCGTAGTCCCGCGGCGTCGGCGCGATGCCGACGGGGGCTGTCACGGAGCCGTCGTTCTTCCAGAAACGCTTCGCCGTCTCCTCGACGCCGTCGCCGTCGCGATCGGTGAGGAGCCAGACGTTTCCGTCGTACGCCAGCGCGTAGGCGCTCCCGTCGGCGCGGTAGGCGACGGCGTTGATGTTGGGAAGGTCCACGGGCAGCTTACGCACCTCGAAGCCCGGCACCAGCATCTGCACGGGTGGCGGGTCGGAGACGGACTCCAACGCCGACGCCGCTGTCTCTCGCAGCTTCTTCCTTTTCGCAAGAAGGGCCGCCTCGACCTTCGCCCGCTCGTCCTCGCCGAGGGCGCGGCCGTAGATCCGCGCCGCGGCGATGTCCCCCTTGAAGAAGCCGCGGGCGTAGGGGGTCGCCCCGCTGTTGTTGTAGTGGCGAGCGCCCACGAGGATGCGGCGGAGGTGCAACGGGGCGGCTTCCCGCGTCCGACGCCCAACGCGCTCGCCATCGACGCGAAGGGTCACTTCGTCTTCCGAGATCCGCAGCGTGAACACATGCCACGAGCCGAACGAGAGGCTCGTCTCGAGCAAGTCGGCCGCGCCGGAGAAGCCCGCCCCCTCCGCGTTGACCGTGTCGAGCTTGTCGGTGCTCGAGGCGCCGAGGTCGAGGTTGAGCCCCG
>CAZQQP010000348.1:0-1489 GCA_964595475.1 uncultured Planctomycetaceae bacterium
CGACTTCCGCCTTGGCACCGATGAATAGGCTCAACTTATTCTTTTCCGCCTCCTTCCTTGAAGCCGAAAGCCCGGAGCCACGCCTCCGTCTCGGACCGGACCTCCGGTTCCGACGGACGCCGCGGCGACCGACGGGCATAGCCGAACTCCTCGAGCCAGCCGTCCGGATCGGCCGGCCGCTCGGGCTTCTCCTCGCCCCTTGCCGCCCGCGTCCGCCCGTCCACGGCGCTCGCGAGCGACCGAAGGAACGCCTCGCTGCTCATGATGCTCGCCCGCCGCCGCCGCCCCGCGGCCCGCACCCGCCGGTCGTTGCTGACGACGGTCAGGTCCCTCGGCCCGCTGTCCGCCTCGATGAGATGCTCGATCAGGTCGTCCGCCTCGCGTCCCTTCCCCGCGTACAAGACACGGACCGCGGTCCACGATGGGGCCGGGACATGAGGCGGCGGCGTGCCGTCGCAGACGAGGCAGGCACGCGCCCGCCACCCGCTCCGCTGGATCAGACGACCCAGCTCATCCGGCTCGCTCAGGGAATGGTGGGAGGGGAGAGCGTGCGCGGAGTGGAGGACGTTGTAGCAGTCGACGAGGAGCCGCATCGGACTCGGCCTTGAGCGTCAGTACACGAGCCACGAGTCCCAGCGGCCCTTCGGCGATTCCCGCCCCGTGTAGTCCCAGTCCCCGTCCGCCGGGGGTCGGCGGCCACGGTGATAGATCTGGTCGTCGGCGACTTCGGGATTCGCCTTGGCGGAGAACCTCACCGAGCCGTCGCTGATGAGGACGTTCTGCCCGACGATCTCGCCGTGGTGGGTCCTGTTGGGGTCGCGTACGCAGCGGAGGCCTCCGGCAGCGTCGGAGTCCTGCGCGATCATCGGATTCTTGTCCGCGAGCACAGCGATGCGCCGGTCGCTGAGCATCTCGGGCTTCTCCTCGGCGTACTGATTCTGGTAGCTGAAGGAAGCGGCGTTGGAGGAGGGCCAGTCCCGCCACCTCGGCTTCGCCTCGGTCACCGCGTTCGGATTGCCCGGACACACCAGCCCGGCGAGCTCCATGTATCCGTCGCGGACGAGTTGGAAGAGGTGAGCGGTGTTGGACTTCGCCGCCCCGTCCTTCGTGAAGCTTCCGGGCTGGCACCAGGGGTCGCCGACGTGGAGCTTGGTCGCGGGCATCTCCCCTTCGTGGTCGACCCCGTACGCGGTCAGCGCCATCCCGGCCCGCCCGAGGTTCGCCTGACACCCGAGCTGCTGGGCGATGTCCCGGGACTGACCCACCAGCGGCCAGAACAGCGTGACGGCGAGGGCCGCGGAGGCCGCCAACGCCGCCACCTGGACGGGGCCGACCCCGCCGCCGCTGGTCTCCAGCCGCTCCGCCGGGAACGGCATGGGCCGGTCGCGGGCCGCTTGGATGCGCTCCATGGTCCGCTCGGTCAGCTCCGGCCCCGGGTCGTAGGTGGGCAAGCGGTCGAGCACACCGAACAGCGACAGGAGCTGATCCG
>CAZQQP010000348.1:1499-4113 GCA_964595475.1 uncultured Planctomycetaceae bacterium
ATCCGCTCGCTCCTGGTCCGCGGGCTCGACGGCGCTCCGGCGGTAGCCGCCCTCGACCAGTTGGTCGAGGATCTTCCGGTCACGCACGCCAAGCTTAGTCCACCTCTCCGACTGCCAGTCCATGGATGGTCTCCCGCGGGTCCGAAGCCTCCGGCCTTTCCTCCTCCTACGTCGACTCGGCCTTTTGGTTCTCTTCCTTCCACAGCTGACCGAAGGCACCGACAGCCGTGTGCAAGCGGCTCTTCACGGTGCCGAGGGGGATGGCGAGGATCTCGGCGATCTGGTTGTAGGAGAAGCCGTGGAAGTAGGCCAGCAGGAGGATCTCCCGAAGGTGGTCGGGCAGGCGGTTCACGGTCTGCTGCACCCGCTCGGCCACCTCCTCCTCCGCGAGCTGCTGATCGGGGAGGGGGATGCCCGCCTCGAGAAGGTCCGCGAAGGTCTCCCCCTCTTCCTCCTCGGGGTTGAGCGGGGCGGAGAGCGGCGCCGCGGGCCGCCTCGCCTGTTTCCGCAGGTGGTCGCGGGCCTTGTTCGCCGCGATGGTGAACAGCCACGGCTTGAACCGTCGCTTGGGGTCGAAGGTGTTGGCCGAGAGGTGGATCTGCAAGAAGGTGTCCTGGAACAGATCCTCGGCCACCGTGCGGTCGGAGGTGAAGCGAACGAGAAACTGAACCAGCTCCGGCCGGTAGCGGTCGATGAGGATCTCCAGAGCGTGATCCTCGCCGGCTTGGTATCGCTCAAGCAGCTCCTCGTCGCCGAGGTCTTGGAGACGCTGTGTCGTCCGCTTGCTCATCGGCGATCACTTCCGCCGAAGGTCGGTCGATTGTAAGAACCGCGACCGGGTTGTTTCTCTCCGCCGGCGTAGCGGGGGTGGCCGGCCCGAGTCGGGCACGGGACGCCGCCCCCGATGTTGAAGTAACCGCCCGTTCCGTTACCATCGTGACCCGATAGCTACGAGGATCGAGCCTTCAAGACAGGGGGTCTGATATGGGCGTTCCGCTTTCCCAGATGTGGACCGTCGCCTCGTACGTCCTGAAGCAGCGTCTGAAGGGTCGGAAGCGCTATCCGCTGGTCCTCATGCTCGAGCCCCTGTTCCGGTGCAACCTCTCGTGCGCCGCCTGCGGCAAGATCCAATATCCCTCGCACATTCTCAAGCAGCACCTCTCCCCGGAGGAGTGCTTCCGCGCCGTCGACGAGTGCGGAGCGCCGATGGTCTCCGTCCCCGGCGGGGAGCCGCTGCTCCATCCCCAGATCGGCGAGATCGTCCAGGGTCTGGTCGAGCGGAAGAAGTACGTCTACCTCTGCACCAACGCTCTTCTGCTCAAGGAGAAGCTGGACCTGTTCACCCCGAGCAAGTATCTGACGTTCAGCATCCACATGGACGGCCAGGAGGAGCACCACGACTTCTCGGTCTGCCGGGAGGGGGTCTACCAGGTCGCGACGGACGCGATCCGCGAGGCGGTCCGGCGCGGCTTCCGGGTGACCACGAACACCACGCTCTTCGAGGGGGCCGACCCGAACTCCGTCCGGGCCTTCTTCGACGAGATGATGGAGCTTGGGGTGGAGGGCATGACCGTCAGCCCCGGCTACGCCTACCCCAAGGCCCCGGACCAGCAGTCCTTCATCAAGGAGCGGGAGAAGACCAACGAGCTCTTCGACATGATCCTCTCCAACCGGCAGAAGGGCTGGAAGTTCAACCAGTCGCCGCTCTACCTCGAGTTCCTCATGGGTCAGCGGGAGTACGAGTGCACCCCGTGGGGCAACCCCACCTACAACCTCTTCGGCTGGCAGCGGCCGTGCTATCTCCTCCAGGACGGCTACGCGGACACCTTCGAAGAGCTGATGAACGAGACCGACTGGGAGAACTACGGCCGGGCCTCCGGCAATCCCGCCTGTCAGCAGTGCATGGTGCACTGCGGCTACGAGCCGACCGCCATCGACCACACCTTCTCCTCGTTCGGCGGTCTGTGGGGCACGATGAAGGCGATGATCTTCAACAAGTACGCCAACCCGTCGGCGATGAACCGGCTGGAGGAGGAGAAGGACAAGCCCCACGGTCCCTGGGCCCACGTCCAGGATCTGACCATCAACGGCCAGCCCGTCACGGAGACGGTCGACGCGGCCTGACCCGTCGTCCGCGGCACGACGCATCAAGGGCTCGAGGGGCGATGGCTCCCTCGTGGTCATCGGGTACGATCCGCCCATGAGCGAAGCTCAGCAGCCGGAACCGGTCGACCGCGACCGCCAGCGGCGGATCGCGGAGGGCACGGGCGTCACCGCGGCGCGGCGACACATCTTCCTCTGCTGCGACCAGACGGAGCCGAAGTGCTCGGGACGGGACCGCAGCCTCCAAGCGTGGGACTACCTCAAGAAGCGGCTCAAGGAGCTGGGCCTCTCGGACACGGGCGGGGTGTACCGGACCAAGGCCAACTGTCTGCGGATCTGCGAGGGCGGGCCGATCGCGGTGGTCTATCCGGAGGGAACCTGGTACGCCGCGTGCGACCCGCCGGTGCTCGAGGCGATCATCCAGCAACACCTCATCGCCGGCGAGATCGTCGAGGAGCACCGCATCGTGGAGAACCGGCTCCTCCCCCCGGTCAGCGAGCGATAAGGAGGC
>CAZQQP010000349.1:0-4106 GCA_964595475.1 uncultured Planctomycetaceae bacterium
GACTTCCGCCTTGGCACCGATGAATAGGCTCAACTTATTCTTTTCCGCCTACGTAGATGCCGAGCGACCAAACGAAGCCCTCGTAGAAGAGCACACCGGCGACCGCCGACGTGGGCCACTGGGAGACCGGCGTCTCTACCGTCAGCAGGATCAGAATCACCGGGAGGGCCATCAGGACGCCGACGAGCGCCGTAGCAAAGTAGGTGCCGGCGAAGACCGATTTGTGGGGCGTGAGCACATCCTTGGCATGGGGATGGCCTCGGCCGGTCCCTTTCGGTCCCACGCGAGGCCGGGCAGGGCGAGAAAAAAGGCCATCCGAATCAGCTTCTTGATCCACCGAATGGCCGACGCCGCAGCCTCGGATCCGTCGTCGTCGGAGACGAGTCCCTCCAGGATCGCCAGCGCGAACCAGAGGATCGAGTAGGGGACGGCCAAAATGAGAATCCCACCCATGTTCGTCTTCAGCGTCTCCACGAGCGCCGCCGAGAGCGACAGGCGCCCGCCGCTTTCCACCTGCTCCATCAGCTCCAGCATGAGCATGTTGAAAAAGAACATCGTGATCGAGAGAAGCAGGAAGAGCAGGTAGCAAGAGAGCCAAAGGATTGCGCCTGTGGCATCCGACGAGAGAAGCAGGCGACATCCCCAGAACGAGAGCCCGAGAAGGATCACCCAGGCAAGGGCGATCGGAAGGATGAACACCGGCATCCTCACCAGAGTGCGGATGCCAAGGTCGATGAGCTTGAGGCTCGATCCCATTCGCTCGAGAAACCGCATGGGTAACACCCCTCTTCGCCGACGTGGTCAAGGCCGGACCGGCTGGATGATGTATCGCCGGGCGGGCGTCTCCATGTCCCGCTGCCGCACGCGGCGGATCTCGGCGAGCTCGAGCGCACGGTCGTAGATGCGAACCTCGTCGACGCGGCCCGGAAAGCCGTCCTCGCCGCCGACGTGGAGCTCCGAGGCGGGAAGGGCGGGACGCTTCTCGTGCTCGACGACCTTTTCGCCGTCGACGTAGAGACGCGCCGCGTCGCTGTCGAGAACCGCCGCGAGGTGGTGCCAGCCGTCGCCCGTCGGCTCGTGGCGGAGATCCACCGCGTCGCCGACGACGAGTCCGACACCCTTCTTCCCCCCGACGTGATGGCCGAGGAGGAGCCGTCGCCCCGCGTCGTCGCGAGCGCCGAAGAGGACTCGCTTCTCCGAGACATCGTCCGGGCGGGTCCACCCCATGACGGTCAGCCCGTCGCTGTGGTCCGCTGGCTGCACACCGGTGGAGAGGGTGCGTCCGTCGAAGGGGACGGCCCGACCGGCGACGCCCACAGGCAAGCGAATGCGACGGTTCCACGGATCGTCGTCCATCGACCAGGAGCCAAGCGGCGCGTCGCCCCGCTTCTCCGTCATGGTGACCGTGAAGCGTTTCGCCTGCTCCGGGGTGAGCCGCAAATGCTGGTCGGACCAGTTCCCCGCCGACGCGGAGTAGGCGACGCCGGCGTGGCGCTCCGCGAGGAAGTGGACGGGCGCGTCGACGTCGGGAACGCGGAAGTGGCGGACCAGCCCCGAGCCGTCCGTGACCGGCGTGATGCGCTCACGCACCTCCACCCCATCGACGCGGTAGCGGAACTGCGGCTCCCCGTCGACGCGGGCGTAGCCGAGGAACTCCTTCCGCGTCGGGGCCTGGTCGGCCGACCCGATCCGGAGCGGGAACCGCCGCGAGCGGTAGTAGATCCGCCCCTCGATCCGCACGGGTGCGTCGCCGGACCCCGCGAGAAACTTGGACGCGTCGATATACCCACCCCGCCAGGCGTAACGGAGGCGGCAGGCGCCCGCGTCGAAGCAGTAGCTCTGCCCGCCTTTCAGCCCGACCGCGAAGCTCGCGGGACCGGAGTCGGGCATGAAGAGGCGGCGAACGCTCGCCCGATCGGAGGAGCCGGGATCGCGGGCGGTGGGTGCCTCGCCCCCGGAGGCCATGTGGGCGGTGGGAAGGTTGGGGTCCTTGGAGAGGGGAGGGAGGTCCGGGTCCTCCTCCGAGACGTACATCGCGCCGTACATCACGTAGCCGTGGCCGGGGAAGGTGCAGACGTATGGATAAACGTCTTCCTCGGATGGAGCGGTGAACTCGATGGACCGCTTCTGCCCCGGAGCCAGGACGGGCGTCGCCACGAGGACGGCCTCGACGTCGGGGACGTAGTCGTTGGCCGGCCCGGCGCTTCCCATCGCCAGCGCGGCTTTCACCACGCGGAGCCGCTTGCCCGGCGCCGTGACGACGAGGTTGTGCTTGAGCGTGTTGTCCGCGTTGCGGAGGACCAGGCGGACACGCTGGTCCGGACGGACGACGAAGCGCTTCACGTCGTACTGCATGCCGCGGACCGCCCTCAGCTCGACGGTGCGGTCGGGTTCGTCTCCGCGGACCGGGGAGGTCGCGGCGAGAAGCGCGACGGCCAGCGACGCGAGCGTAACGCTCGGCCGACCGACGGCCCGGCCCACGCGACGCGGACGACCGGCCCAGACGCCCGGACGGCGGCGTCCTTCGTCGGGGCTCCCGGCATGTTCTCGAGCGACGGAACACCCCTGGCGAGCGACGGTGAGCGCGGAGCGTGCACTGGCTTCGGTCACAACAATACTCCTCGTTCCTGCACGCGTGTGTGTGGGCCGCTTGGGACACGGAACCTTCATGGTGAAAAGCCCGGAGACGAGCTCGGGTGGCACGCAATGCCGTGAACCAACTCCGTGTCGTCGGCGTGGTCTTTGCTTAGGTGGCCCGGGCATTCGCCCACCGACCCCGTTCTGTCGTGCCGTCACGCTCTGGCCCACGAAAACCTGTCGACACTGCACCGTCCCCATAACGGCCACGTCCAATGCCGCCGCACGGACAAGGCCGCAGGCGGCCTTGCCCGTGTGCTCCGTCCCGGCTGCCCTCCCAGATGCCGTGACCCATTGCTGATTGGAAACGGCGTCGACACTCCGACTCCGCCCGCGAAGCCTCTGCGGAATCTCGACGTCTCGTCGTGTGTCACCAGCCCAGAGCATGTGCAGTTCCTGTCATGCCTCGCAATGCCGGTTGGAAGACGGGTCCTGACGAGGTTCGGCGGAGACGAGCGAGCGGCGTAGGTGGGTAGGGGTCGGGCTGCGCCAACACTGGCAAGGACGCGAACGGCCTTGCGAGTTCCACCCGAGCACGGCCTTACGGATCTCCGCCCGCGCACAGCGGAGAGGCCTCGGCGAGACGGCGTGATTCGGGCGTCGACTTGGACACCGGCGTCGCTCGCGGCCCGGCCCGACGCTGTCGCGAGCGACGGACGGCACGCGGTGAGACACGCCTTGCGTGCAGCGGCAGTGGGCTCGATCACGAAAAAAGTCCTCTCGCTGAGCTTCGGCGGCGGAGAAGCGACGCCGCGTTGTTCGCCTCGATCGCCCGGCGTGCCGGGCCGGGTGGGACCACCCGGCGGAGCCGCGGCGGGCTCGGCCGGTCGGCCGCCGCTTGGCCGCCGAGGACGAGCTTCTCCGCGTGGCGACAGAGAAAGCGGTGGGCCACGCCATCGCCCCGGCCGAGCGGGTCGGCGGCGGACGGATGGCCGATTCCAGCGAATAGGTTGTTGTTACGGGATAACAGCCGGTCCACCGCACCGCCGGGGGCGAGCCCGCGAGGTGTGCCGCCGCGATCGGCCGCGGACCACATCGCCGGTCCGGTCACCAGGAACGGCGTCTCAGGGAAGCGGCGGAGCACCGCGTCGAGGGCCGACAGCTCGGGCGTGTCCCGATTTCGAAGGACGTCCATGTGGAGCGCGACGGGAAGGCCCGATGCCTCGCACGCCTCGAAGAGCCGAAGGTTCCGCCGGTCGTTTACCGCCAGCGCGGGCCCGTGCAAGCCGATGCCGACGGCACCGCTCCGCTGCTCGTCGGCGACGACCCGCCGCAGCCGACGGGACGAGCCGCCGTCGAACGCCGCGGGCTCCACCGCGGCGAACCGGCGGAGCCGATCGCCGTGACGGTCCACGGCGTCGCGGACGGCGGCGTGGGTGAGCGGCTCGGCGGAAGCGGCGGGGCTGGCTCGTGGGAGCACGACGGCGCGGGCGACGCCCACGCCGTCCATCCGGCCGAGGAGCCGGTCG
>CAZQQP010000350.1:0-4079 GCA_964595475.1 uncultured Planctomycetaceae bacterium
ATCGGTGAGATCGACCGGAAGCTGAAAAAGGCGCAAGCAGGGGAGCAGTAGAGGTTCCTCGGGCCGTTCGCCGCGGGACGGGTCATCGGTGCTTGGTCATGGGTCATTTTGGTGCTCTGGCCCGTCCGAGCTTCTGCAACAGGGCCTTTCCGGTACCGGAGGCGTCGTTCCCGGTCTCCGCCGCGTGCGACGCCTCCCGAAGGCGTGGGAGCCGTTCTGCCGATCGCGGCGGGTCTGTCCCGGTTCTGGCGAGCTACCGCTTCTCGTCGAGCGGATGGTGCTGGATCATGCCCTTGTCGACCGACTCGCGGTTCGCGAGACGGCGGATCTCACCGGCGGTCAGCGCCCGGTCATAGATCCGCACGTCGTCCAACCGTCCGACCATCATCTCCCGCGCCGACGGGTCGCCACCGAGGTACACCGGCAGGTCGGGCATGCCGAACGGCACATCGGCGGAGGCCGTCTCGCGGCCGTCGAGATAGACCCGCAGCCTCGTCCCGTCCTTGACCGCCGCCAGGTGCGTCCATTGGTCGACCGGCACGTCGTAGCCGAGCCGGCGGGACTGGCCCTCCCCGTTGAAATACTGGAAGCCGTGCGAGGTGAACTTGATGAACTGGAGCGTGTCCTTTTTCTCTCGGTTGCGGTTGCCGACGATCACCCCGGGGTGTGGATGGCTCTCCTTCAGCCGAACCCACAACGACCAGGTCAGCGCGTCGTCCGGGGTCAACGCCGGGAGGCGCTTCGCCCGGACGTAATGCTCGCCGTCGAAGACCGCGGCCTTCCCGTGAACCCCCTCCGCCAGCGCCATGCCCTGTTCCGGATCGGTCGGCGGACGGCGCCGAGACCGCTTCGGCTCCATCGGGCCGCCGTAGCGGTCCCGCAAGGCATCGCAGCGCCGTCGCATCGTCTCGAGCACGTCGGAATAGGACGGATCGCCCGCGAAGTTCTTCCGCTGCTCCGGATCGCGCTTCAAGTCGTGGAGGAACTCGTAGTCCTGGTCGACATACCGCGCATACATGTAGCGTTGACCGCGGACCCCCTCCCAGCGTGGCAGGCGGTTGTGCCGAACCAGGAACTCGCAGAAGAACGCCTTCCGCCAGTCGTCCGGAGGCCGACCTTCCGCGATCGGCCGGAGGCTGCGGCCCTGGTAGGAAGCGGGCGGGTCCACCCCGGCGTAGTCGAGAATGGTCGACGGGATGTCCACGTTGAGCGCCATGGGCGTGGCCACCCGGCCGCGGGACGACACCGGCGTTCGCGGATCGTGGATGATCAGCGGCACCCGAAGCGACTCCTCGTAGTGCGACCATTTGCCGGCGAAGCCGCGGGAGCCCTTGTAGTAGCCGTTGTCGCTCGAGAAGATCACGACCGTGTTCTCGTCAAGGCCCAGCCGGTCGAGGGTCTCGAGCACCCGACCCATCGCGTGATCCACCCCGCTGATCATCCGGTAGTACGCACGGACGTTCCGCCGATATTTCTTTTCCGTGTCCCATCGCCAGAAGTAGCGGCGGCGGTTGAGCGATTCCTTCAGGAACTCCGGCTGGGACTTGAACACCGACGGGTCGGAGAGCTTCGGCGGGCGGATCTCGGCGGACTCGTACATCCCGTCGACCGTCTTGGGCCAGGGGTAATGGTCCTCCTTGTCGCTGTCCTCCGCGTGCGGAGCGTTGAAGCTGACGGAAAGGCAGAAGGGTGCTTCTTCCTTTGCCGAGCGGCGGATGAACTCCACCGCCTTGTCCGCGGCGATGCGAGTGATGTGGCGCTTCGACCCGTCCGGCTGTTTTTTGAAGTAGGGGTTCCGGCCGAGCGGCTCGAAATAGTCGAACATGGCACCGCGATTCCGGACGCCGCAGCCGAACTTGCCGACGAAGCCGGTGCGGTAGCCCGCCCGCCGAAGCACCGCCGGGTAGGTCGCCTTCGCCTGTTCCGCCGTGAGGTGGCCGCGGGCCGTGTAGCCGCTCGTCCGGTCGTAGAGGCCGGAGAAGATGGTCTGCCGGCTGATCCAGCAGATCGACGTGGTGACGAAGGCGTTCTCGAAGCGAACGCCCTCCTCCGCAAGCCGGTCCATCGTCGGGGTGCGGAGAACCGGATGGCCGGCGACGCCCGTGAAGCCGGCCCGCTGATCGTCCGACAGGAAGAAGACGATGTTCGGGCGAGAGGCGTCGTCGGAAGCGTCCGCCGGCGCCCATCGGCCCGCCAGCCCGATCAGGACGAGCAGGAACGCCAAACGGCGTGTGGCGGCGGTGAGTCGCACGAGAGCGCTCCTTTCTTGCTCACCAGGATACCCATTGCGACCCCCGCGAAGTCGGGGGTCGCCGCGCGAGGTGGAAAACTTATCGCGCCCGCGATAGCGGGACAACTCCGCTCATCGGTTCACCCATGCGGCGAGGCGTCGCCAGTCTCTGCGTGTTTTGGGCGGCGGTCGCGGGCGGGTGGGCGTCCGGAGTGGAATGAGGAAGCGACGGCGGATGGTCTCTCCTCGACGCATGGTCTTCGTAACAGAGGAGGAGGCTCCGTCGCCGGTGGCGGCGCGCGGCAGATCGTGGCGATGGCGGCGCCCAGAAGTTCGAGTCAGCCGATTCTTTCCAAATCTTCCTATGGCCTCGGCGCCCCTTGAAGCGACGGATCAATCGATGCCTACCGGTCGCGAGCGTGTGCGGACCTGGTGGCTTCGGTGACGCGGTCCCTCGTCGCCGAGCTCGCAGAGAGTTCAGGATGGCTGGCTCCGCCGACCCCGGCACACGCTCGCGACCGGAAAGCATTGATGTCCTGGGTGCCGCCCTGTAGCGTCGCTACCTTGTGCTCCGGGTCCTTTCTCTTGGACAGGGAGGAAGATGCGGTGTCCCCGATCGAACATGGGCCGACGGGAGTTCCTCGCCGCGGCGGGAGGTGCGTGGCTCGCGACCCGCTCCCGGGACGCGGGGGGCGATCCCGAGTCCCAGCCGAAGGAGCGTCCGCATCTTCTCCTCACGGCCACGCCCCGGCCGGGGCTGCGGTCGGTGGGGATCTCAAGCGAGCCATCACCGCGGGCCACGCCCGCGAACTGTGGAACGCGGTCGTGGAAGGGGCGGATCGTGCCGTCGCGGAGCCGCCGCTGACGGCCTTCACGGACGCGGGACTGCGACGGCCCAAGGACGTCGAGAAGGGCAACCCGACGGACTCCATCGTGAACGCCGCGGCACAACGGGTCCTCCTCGCCCGCACCGCGGACGGCGTCCACTACCGCCTCGTCACACGCATCGCCGAGGGGACCTGCACGGAGCCCGGCCTCGCCGCCCTCGGCGACGAGGTCGGCGTGGTTCAGCGTCCCCGGCTCGCCCGCTTCTCGGACGGCTCCATTCGGATGGTGGGCCGCCATCGCCACCGCCGCGGAGGACCCGCCGGCATCAGCGTCACGAAGGACGGGTCCGAGTGGCTGTTCCAGAACGCCTTCGACATCGGCAACGGCGCCTACAGCGACGTGGCGGAGCTCTCTAGCCGACGCACCCTCGTGTGCACCTACGGCAACGGCAAGGACGTCTACGACTACCGCTTCGACGCGATCGTGCGGCGATGTGTGGCTTCTCTCCTCGCCGACATCGTGGAAGATCGACGAAACCGGGTGGCCGACAATGACCCATGTCGCCAACGACCCATGCGGGGAGCCCGAGATGCCACCCGTATGTAATATTCTCGATGCCGTTTTCGGTCATTGCTGTTTGGCCCATCTTAAACAGTTTTTCCGTAGCCAATGCGCGAAACCCCGAATTATCCGGAGTAAACGGTGCCCTGGCTCGGAAAAAAGCGCCAAATTGTGGTGCCAAGTATGTTGCCAACAGCCCTTGAGATGCTCCCACATGGGCCCGGAAATCGTGGTGACTTGGTCAAGGAGGACCCATGTTTGCACGCACGAAGCGTTCCAACGGATACGACTCCCTCCAGCGGGTCCACAACGAGCGCCCCACGCGGCCATCGACAACGGGGGATCGCCACGCTCGGCCGCGTCGACAAGCTCCGGGACACCGGCGAGCTCGACCGCCTTCTGCAGTCCCTCAGCCGCTTCAGTGAGCACAGCGCCGTCCTCTCGGCCCATCGCCGTGGCG
>CAZQQP010000351.1:0-4070 GCA_964595475.1 uncultured Planctomycetaceae bacterium
TGGCACGGGCAAGTCCCAGCGGGATGCCGCCGGTGCCCGTCCGCGGGCTTGCCCGGGGTGTCGGCTTCGCCTCGGCTTCAGCACACGCCCGTCGAGCCATCGTCACGGAGCCCACGCTGTGAGACGTGAGCGGAGCGCAGTTCCCGGCGTGGAGTGCCACCCGGCGTCCACGTCCTCGTGACTGTCGGCTAAGAACGTGAGGGAGAAGCGCTTCTCACACACGTTCTACGTCTTTTCCACGAGAATCTTGGCGGCGGCGGGCGTCCCGACGGTGACGGTCTCGCCCCCTTCCGGGCGGACGGAGACCGCGTCCGCCACGCGATCGCGGCGCTCCACCCGCAGCGTGGTGCCGGGAATGAGCCCGTGGGCCTGGGCGAACCGGAGGAACGCGGCGTCCTGGTCGATCACCCGCGCCACGCGGAGCTGCGTCCCCACCTCGCAGTCGGAGAGGCTCCGCGAAGCGGGCGACCGCAGCTTGCCCTTCGCGGAGGGAATGGGATCGCCGTGCGGGTCCACGTGGGGATAGCCGAGCACCTCGTCGATCTTCTCCATGACCTTGTCCGAGACCGCGTGCTCGAGCTCCTCCGCCTCCTCGTGCACCTCGGACCAGTCGAGGTGGAGCACCTCGACGAGGAAGCGCTCCACGAGGCGATGGCGGCGAAGGACGTGGAGGGCGAGCTGCTCGCCGCTGGGTGTCAGCCGGACGCCTCCCCTCGGCTCGTAGTGGACGAGGCCGCCGTCGGCGAGCGCCTTCACCATGGAGGTCGCGGTTCCCGAGGCGACCTGGAGCGAGCTCGCGAGCCGACCGACCGGCACCATCTCGTCGCCGAGCTTCTGCTGCTCGGCGTGGAGGTGCTTCAGGTAGTTCTCGACCGTGCTGCTCGGCATGGGCCCGAGTATACCGATGTCGGCGCGCCGCCGCTCGGCTCCCGCCTTCTTTCAAGATCTCGGCCTTGAGCGTTTGACCTCCGCATTTTGACTACTCAAAATGGCAAGCTCGAAGAGGCCGCGACGCTGATCAGAGAGGTCGAGATGGCGGACGGATCAGACAGCGAGAGACATCGGGAAGGCGGGCTCGGCCGGCGGAGCTTTCTCGTGTGGGGAGGGCTCGGCGCTACGGGCGCTTCCGTGGCGATGACGGGCCTCGCCGGCACCGAGAAGCCGAAGAGCACGGAGGCGGCCGAGCCCGGCGGCGCGGGGGCGCTGGGGACCGTCGGGGAGATCAGCGAGGCCGAACGGAGCATCTTCGACCCCACGGCGTATCTGACGGACTGGAACTTCGCCCACGTCGGCCCCGAGGAGCGGCCGCGCTACTACCGCGAAGAGCCCCTCGGCGACGGGAAGACCCTCCGCGAGTATCTCTTCGTCGCGAGAGACCGGCGGATCGAGGTGGCGCCGGGCGTCTACTTCGCGGCGTGGACCTACAACGACCGGGTGCCCGGCCCCACCATCCGGGCCACACAGGGCGACCGCATCCGCATCTGGTTCATCAACGAGGGCTCCCATCCCCACACCATCCACTTCCACGGGTGGCACCCCGCGGAGATGGACGGGGCCCTCCGCCACCAGTTCGTCCAGCCCGCCCCAAGCGCCGAGCGCTCCTTCGACCTGAGCCGCTTCGGCCCGGGGGAGGACGTCCGCCCGTGGGAGGAGAAGGACCGCGCGGAGCTGCGGGCCCACGGCCTCGACATCTACGAGTTCGACGCCGACCCCGTCGGCGTGCATCTGTACCACTGCCACTCCATCCCGCTGAAGCGGCACATTCACAAGGGGCTCTACGGCGTGTTCGTGGTGGACCCGTCCGGCGAAGGCGCTCCCGCGGACCGCCGGCCGAAGATCGACCCGGACACCAACGAGCCCCTCCCCGACGACCATCCGGTCCAAGAGCTCGTGATGGTGATGAACGGCTTCGACACGAACTTCGACGGGGAAAACGAGGTCTACGCGGCGAACACCTTCGCGTTCCACTACATGCAAAGCCCCATCCCGACGCGGGTGGGCGACCTCGTCCGCGTCTACCTCGTCAACCTCACGGAGTTCGATTTCGTCAACTCCTTCCACCTCCACGCGGGCTTCTTCCGTGTCTACCGGACGGGCACGCGGCTCCGATCGGAGGAGTACACGGACACCATCCTCATGACCCAGGCGGAGCGGGCCATCCTCGAGTTTCGCTTTCGCTGGCCCGGCAAGTACATGTTCCACGCCCACCAGAGCGAGTTCGCGGAGCTCGGGTGGATGGGGCTCTTCGACGCAAAGGGAGAGCGGGTGACATGAGCCAGCACACCGCCGCCAAGCCGACCGCGGAGCGTAGCGGAACCGCGACGGGGCGCCTCTCCACGTGGAGCCTGGCGCTCGGCCCGCTGGTCCTCCTCGCCCTCGTGCTCTGGGGCATCTTCACGATCCCTCCTTCCTGGCTCCGCGGCGGGGAGATCCCCCCGATCGAGAAGCTGAGCATCACACAGGTCACGCTCCCGGAGAAGGGGCGGATCGAGATGACCGTGGTCAACGGCGGACCCGACCCCGTCACCATCGCGCAGGTCCTCGTCGACGAGGCGTACTGGGACTTCACCGTCGCGTCGGGCGGGGAGAAGGCGGGGACCATCCCGCCGCTGGGTCGGGCGGAAGTGGTCATCCCGTACAACTGGGTCCACGGGGAGGACCACGAGGTGAGCGTGATCACCGAGCGGGGGATGACCTTCTCCGAGGAGATCAGCCCGGCCGTCCAATCGCCGAGCCCCTCGCTTCCGTACTTCGGCCTCTTCGCCATGCTCGGCGTGCTCGTGGGCGTGATCCCGGTCTTCCTCGGCCTCGGGTGGTATCCCCTCATGCAGCGGCTGGGTCCGCGGGGCACGCAGGCGGTGCTCTGTTTCACCGTGGGTCTGCTTGTGTTCCTCTTCGTCGAGTCGGTGGTGAAGGCGGTCGAGACCACGGAGCGCATCCCGAGCGTCTACAACGGCACGGCGCTGATCGTCTTCGGCCTCGGCGGCAGCCTCCTCCTGCTCACCGCCGCCGGCCAATGGCTCCGCGGCGTGGTCCGCCGTTCGCGGCCGGAGGCGGAGGGGCTCGCCCTCGCCGTGATGGTGGCGGTGGCGGTCGGCCTCCACAACATGGGTGAGGGCCTCGCGATCGGCGCCGCGTTCAACCTCGGCGCCATCTCGCTCGGAACCGCCCTCATCGCCGGGTTCACCATCCACAACATCACGGAGGGTCTCGCGATCATCGCGCCGCTCGGCCGGGCGCGGGTCACGGTCCTCCATCTCGTCGTCCTCGGGCTGATCGCGGGCGTGCCGACCGTCTTCGGCGGGTGGATCGGCGCCTTCACCTACTCGCCGATCTGGTCCGTGCTCTTCCTCGCCCTCGGCGCCGGGGCGATCGCCCAGGTGGTGGTCGACGTGGGCCGGCAGATGGCGAGGACGAGCGGCTGGCACGCGATCGCGACCGCGCCGGCCAACCTCGGCGGTCTGGTGGCGGGGTATGTCTTCATGTACGCCACGAGCCTGTTCGCCTCGTAAAAGGTGGAGATGAGCGCATGTCGGTGAAGCAGAAGCGAACCGTAATCGGCGGCGGCGCCGCGTGTGGGGTGGCCGTGGCCGCCCTTGTCGCCGCGGCGATTGTCTCCCGCACCGCGGGCGTCTCGGGCGACGTCCACCGGATTACCGTGATCAGCGAGGGCATGTCGTTTCGCGTGGCGGAGGAGGACCGACGCAACCCCACGCTCTCCGTGCCCGCGGGACGGCCCGTCGAGATTCACTTCCGCAACGAGGCGGTCGGCGGCAAGCACAACCTCGCCGTGCCCGCCGCCGGCGTCCGGACGCCCATCCTCGCCCCCGGCGAAAGCGCCGTCGTCCGCTTCACGCTTTCCGAGGGAAGGAGCGCAAGGTATCGCTGCGACCTCCACCCCCTGACCATGCGTGGCACGATCCGAACCGGTGACAGCGCGCAGCCCTGAAGCGTCGGGCCGAGACGAGCCCGCCACGCCAGGCAAGCCGAAAGCCGGCGGACCGGAGAAAAACAACCACAGAGGCCGCAGAGGCACGCAGAGGCGAGAGGAGGAGGCGGCGGGGGACGTC
>CAZQQP010000352.1:0-1211 GCA_964595475.1 uncultured Planctomycetaceae bacterium
TATCTGCTGAGGGACCGCGCCCTCGAGGCCCCAGTGCGGGCCGTTCGCGTGGCCGCGACACGGCGCCTGGCCGACGCGGGGCGGGTGATTCGCGAGGACCGAACACGGAGCGAGACTCGGGCGGCCGCTTCGACCAAGACGCAAAAGCAGCTCACGGATACGGCGCTCCACCCCGAGAATTGGCGCCGGGGCGTAGCCGCCGCCGAGGCCGTGGACGAGCCGAGATCTTTGGAGACCATCGCCCGGGAAGCGCCCGACTGGCGGATCCGTCTCGCTGCTGTCGACCGGATCGGGGCGATGAGTCGAGTCGAGCGGAGAAACGGGGAAGGGTCGGACTCTCTCGACGGGCGCCTTGAGCAAATCGCGCTCGATCCGGATGAGCATCGGGTCGTGCGGGCCGAAGCGGCCGGAGCGATCCGTGACGCGGGAACGATCGAGCGTCTGGCCACGCGGGAGGACCTTCCTTGGCAGATCCGGGCGGCCGTCGTGGTCGCGTCCGACGACGAGGAGCTGCGCACCAGCGTGGGAGTCAAAGACCCTCATTGGTATCCTCGGATGCGCGCCGCCATGCAGCTCGCCGATCCGAGCGCGGCCCGAAAACGGGTCAGGGAGGACGAGTCCCCTTTTGTTCGTGCGGCGGCCGCAGCAGCCGTCGAGGAGGAGAGCGTCCTCGAACGACTCGCAATTGAAGCACGCACGGATCTCGAGCGCATCGCCGCGATCCGGGGCCTCACGAGCACCGAGATCCTCGAGAGAATTCGCCACGCGGCTGGCGGAATGGTCGAGGCCGCGGCGGAAAAAAAGCTCCGGGCCTTGTCCTTGCGGGACCGGGCGTCGGAAAAAAAGCGCCGTTACCGGCGGACGGGGCGTCCGTTCGCGGTGTCACCCTGGAAGTTTGACCGGAGGCAGGCCGAGAGCCTGGAGGACGGGATCGGGGCGGATTACCGCCGTGCGCTCGTCCGGGCGGTCTCCCGCCGCGCCGATCCTTCCGCCCTTGCAAGGATCGCGCTCGACGGCGGGAAGGTGAAGTTACGCGCTCGCGCTGTCGCGAAGCTCACCCAGCAACCGATGCACGAGCACATCGCGGTGCAGGACAAAAGCGCCGAGTGCCGCCTCGCCGCCGTGCGAAGGCTCAGCGACCAGTCGCTTCTCAGGGAGATCGCTCAGGCCGACGAAAGCGGCGACGTCCGGACCGAGATCGCGAGTCCGCG
>CAZQQP010000352.1:1221-4060 GCA_964595475.1 uncultured Planctomycetaceae bacterium
GACGTCCGGGACGCGGCGAGGGCCCGCGTCAGCGACCAGGACGCGATGATCGAGATCGCGCTCGATTCGGACGATCCCCGTGTGGCAAGCGCCGCCGCGGAGCACATCACCGAGCCGCCGCTCTTGAAGAAGTTGCTCGAAGATACCCCGCATTGGTCCGTTCGCGAACGTGCCGTGGAGGGGCTCGGAATGGTCGCCGATCCTGGGCGAGCGGCTGCGGAGGACGGCCGCGGCCCGGTCCGCCCCGCCGGCCACGATGCGCGGCGTGTCGATGCGTGGCTCGGCAAGATCGCACGGAACGAGCGAGAAGATTGGCGAGTCCGAGCCCGAGCGGCCGAGAAGATCCGCGACCCGGTCCGCCTCGCGCGTCTCGCCGAGAGCGAAAATCTCGATTGGCGGGTGCGGGTTGCCGCTCTACGTCGGGCGATCCGCTCGGAGCGTCTCGAGCGCGTCGCGATGGACGGCGCCGCGCCGTGGCCGGTCCGCGAGGAGGCGGTGACCGCGCTCCACAACCAGGAGGCGCTCGAGCGCATCGCCTTGGATGCAGGCGATGCGTTCCTTCGGAAGGTGGCCGCCGAGCAGCTCATTGCGGCGGAGAGGATCGAGCGTGCAGCGGTCGAAGGGGGCGGCTCCATCGGACAGGCGGCGGCGATTCGTCGGGTGGAGGACCAGGGAGTGCTCGAGAAGCTCGGAAAACACAGCGAGGACGAGCGCATCGCTCGCGAGGGTGCCGTCGGTGGTGGCGTTGTCAAGGGCTACGGCCGACCTCCGGAAGACCCGCGAACAGATCGAGGCCGTCACGGAGCGGATGACTCAGGGCGAAAAAATGACGGTGGGCGGGTTGTTCTCGCACGCGGACGAAAACGAGGAGCGCCGACAGAAAGAAGCGTACACGGCTCTGTGGAGCGAGGTGCTCGCGACGACCGAAGACCAGGCCATGGTTTCCGACTTGGCACTTACCGCCGAGCCGGAAGAAGTCCGGAAGCAAGCACGGCAGCGACTGGTCGACGAGCGGGCTCTGGCGGAAATGGCTGAGTGGACCGCCCTCCGGGCGGAGGGGAAAGAGGCTCGGACGCGTGCGGTCGGAGAACTGGACGATTCCGGGGTGCTCGCAGAGGTCGCGCGGCGGGACGAAAGCCCGGACATCCGTGCCCGAGCCGTGAAACGGATCGAGGACGAGAAAGTGCGGGCGGAAGTCGCCCTCCGTGATGGGTCGGTCGAGGTCCGGGAGGCCGCCACGCGGACCTTGACAAAGCCGACTCTGCTCGAGTACCTCGCTGTCGAAGCCGAGGCTTGGGAGGTTCGTTCAGCGGCCGTCCAGCAATTGGCCGACGAGCAAGCACTCGGCTCCATCGCGGTTTACCACGAGCAGGCGAGCTTGCGATCGTCCGCCGCGAAAAAGATCGACGACGACGCGGTGATCGAGCGTGTCCTCGAGAAGACGAACGACCCCGAGGTCCGCGAGATTCTCGAAGCGAAGCGCCGGTAGCCAGCTCCGGCGGCGACCTCGGCCGGGTGCCCCATGACGGATCTTCAATGCCCGAATTGTGACTTTTGGCTTCGTTCCCCGTGGCCCGTCGGCGAGCCATGCCCGGAATGCCGGATCACGGTGCTTCGGCCGTACGATGCCGCACACCCGTGGACGCGGCCGTGGCCGCGAAATCCCGCTAGCTATGTGGTCGGCGGCCTCCTCTCGGCCGTGGTGGGCTTCGCGCTCCTTCTGGTGCCTCCGCTCTGGTTTGGGGCCCTTTGGCTGGAGCATGGGTCTCGCGGACCCTCGTGGGTCCCTGCATTTCTCTGCGTCGGCGCCGTTGGCGGGCCAATCCTGGCGGCTGCGTTCATTCCGCTTGCCCTGTACCACCTGTCGCAGCGGGATCTCTGCCTCGACTCCGAGCACCTGTGGTATCGGACACGGATCGGGCCGTGGCCGCTCGCGTGGTCCTGCCACCGCCTCGACACGATCGGCTACATGGAGCTCGTTCCGCCCGGCATGACCAAGCGATCGGAGCCGACAAGCAAGGCCGATCGGATCGCGGAGCTTTTCCCGGACACGCCGAAGGGCGCAATGGATGATCACCCCACGGACCATTTCCGTCTTGCCATTCGCCGACGTGGGCAGAAATCGCACAACAGCGATCTGGCACTGCGTATCGGCGATGCGGAACAGGCGCACGCGATGGCGAAGGAGCTCGAGGGCGCGGCCGGCGTCCAGGTGATTGGGAGGGATGACGGGCGAGGCGAAGCTTCAGGGGGCTGGCCGTGATCCGACGCCTGTGGCACGCGACCGACGGTCACGCTCACGAAAGCGAGTTTTCACGTCGAGCGCCCGGTCTTCGCCCGACGCATCGGCCCCGTTCCGATGCCGTCTTCCCGAGCAGACATCTCATGGGCCGAGCGGGACCTTGAACGCATTTCCCGCCCCGTCCCGCGCCCGTGAAACACCCGTGGCCGACTCCAGAAGCTGACAAATCACCTCTCGGAGTTCTCAAGCAAGCTCTGGAAACGTGCCGCAAAAAGAGCGCGTCCTCTCTCGCCCTCTCTTGCGGTGTGCGGGCGGGATCGTTCGGCTGGTTCACGCGCTGTCGAGACGCGGGTAAGGTGCGGCCGCTCGTGATGCCGGCCGAGGCGACGAGAAGCGGCGGCGTCACGGGATGTGGGCGAACGACCGCCGCGACCGATCAGAAGACCGCGGTCGCGGCCTCGGCCCCGATCCGGAGGTCGAGGGCGGCGACGACATGGCGGGTGTCTCGTCCGGCCGCTCGAAGAGCCCTGCCGCCCTCTGTCGAGCCTCCAGAACACATCGACGGCGTGCCGATCGAGGTCGCAATCACGGGCTCCG
>CAZQQP010000353.1:0-4033 GCA_964595475.1 uncultured Planctomycetaceae bacterium
TTCGCGGGGGGTTCGAAATAGAGGTTTCCCACGGATTCCACGTGTCCGATGGCGTCCCACGTAAACCCTTTCGCCTGAAGAACCCCCTGTATGGTATTTTGTACCGCTTGCTTCCGGGCCATCTGCTCGCCCACGTGGCGATCCGTCACGTGGCCGATCTCGTGGCCGAAGACGGCGGCGAGCTGCCCCTCGTTCCCGAGCCTCGACAGCAGCCCGCGTGTGATGAAGATCTTGCCGCCCGGAAGCGCGAACGCGTTGACGGTCGCGGAGTCGACGGCGTGGAAGGACCAGTCGAGCGACGCACGCTCGCTCCGCCCGGCGAGCTCGCGCCCGATCCGCCCGACGTAGCTCCGCACCTTCTCGCTCGGCACGGGCCCGCCGTACTTCTCCAGAAACTTGGGGGCCGCTTCCTCGCCGATCGCTCGTGCCCGCTGCGGGGGCAACGCGTTGAATTGCGTCTCCCCGGTCGCGGGACTCACCGTGCAGCCCGCGAGGGCGAGGAGGAGCCCCGCCCAAGCGGCGAGCAGCAGGCGAACCGGCACGCCGGGCCGTTCACCTCGATGGTCCGCTCCCCCGCGACGCGACAACCCGTCATCGGCCACTCTCGTGCCCTCGGCGCCGTCCGCGGCGGTCGCTTTCCTGTGGCAACGCCTTCCCAACGTCCCCATCGCGTTCCTTTCGTGACCCAGTGGAGATGCCATTATAAGCCCAGCGTCCACGGTTCCGCGGTTGGGATCGGCGGAGCCGCTCCTTTACCATGGTTTTGTGAACCGACCACCCCGCCCATCTCAAACGGAGAAGGCCTGGGACGAGCCGGACCTGGTCGACCCCCACGCGGCGCCGGACAAGGCGGCGCGGGTCCGCCGGATGTTCTCGGAGATCGCGCCGAGCTACGACCTGAACAACCGTCTCCACTCCCTCTGGCAGGACCAGGTCTGGCGGCGTCGAGCGGTGCGGGCGGCGGAGGTGAAGCCCACGGACGTCGTCCTCGACGCGGCCTGCGGGACGGGGGACCTCGCCCTCACGTTCGCGCGGGCCGGCGCTCGCACGGTGCTGGGCATCGACTTCGCGGGCCCGATGCTCCGCCGGGCACAAGAGAAGGCCCGGTCCACCCCGGGCACGGTCGCCTTCGCGGAGGGGGACGCCCTCCGCCTGCCGGTGGCCGACCGCAGCGTGGACGTCGTCTCCATCGCCTTCGGCATCCGCAACCTGACGGACCCCGCGGCGGCCGCCGCGGAGTTTTCCCGCGTGCTCCGTCCGGGTGGACGCCTCGTCATCGTGGAGTTCTCCTTCCCGCGACAGCGTCTGCTCCGAAGTCTCTACATGTTCTACTTCCTCCAGATCATGCCGAGGACGGCCACGCTCCTCAGCCGCGATCGAACGGGCGCGTATCGCTATCTGCCGCGGTCCGTGGACACCTTCCTCGACCGCCCGTCGCTGATGCGGCTCATGGAGGATGCGGGCTTCGCGGAGGTCACGTCCCGGCCCATGACCTTCGGCATCGCCGTGCTCTATCGCGGGGTACGCACGGTGTAACGGGGACGGCCCGCGTCGAGCGGGCGACATGCGAGCGGAGAGTGCGTCATCGGCTCCGACGCGAACAGACCGCCGACCTTCGACGGCGATCCGGAGCACGTCCGCTTGGTGATCGACGCCCACCGCCTCGCCCACGGCCATCTCCACAACCCGACCTTCGGGACGGAGCTCGCCCGCCTCGATCCGCTTCCCCACCAGCGTCGGGCGGTCTACGACCACATGCTCCCACAGCATCCGCTTCGCCTCCTCCTCGCGGACGTCCCGGGCGCGGGAAAGCGGGTGACCGCCGGCCTCTACCTCCGCGAGATGCTCCTCCGCGGCCGCGCTCGCCGTGTGCTCGTAATCTGTCCACCCTCCCGCGTGTGGCCTTGGCAGCGGCGGATGCGACGCGGGTTCGACCTGCCCTTCCAACCCGCGTCGACCACCACGCTCGACGCGACGGAGACACCGCTGCTGCTCCTCCCGTGGTCGTTGCTGACCCACTCCGCGCTTCGGAGGACGCTCGCGGAGCGCCGAGACGACATCCTCGTCGTGGACGAGGCCCACCGCCTGGCCGACGCAAGTCGACTGCTCCGCTCGGTCGAGGCACTGGCCACGCCGCCGGCCCCGCCGGCGACGGCCGAGCCCGCCGCTTCGCGGCCGGCGGGTCCGCCCATTCCGAACCTCCTCCTCCTCGCGGGTGATCCGTACACCGCCCGTGGCGAGGGCCGATACGCCCTCTGGCGCCTGCTCGACCCGCTGGCGCTTCCGACACGCGGCTGCTTCGCCCGATATCCGGCCGAGGCCCAGCGGCCCCGCTTCCTCCGTCGGCGGCGGGAGGCGCTGGCTCACTTCGACGGCCGCCCGCTGTTCCCGACTCGCTCCTTGCGTCCTGTCCCCTCGCTGCCGTCGGAGGGCACGCTGGTCTCCCACGCGGTCGCGTCGATCCGCGCCGGCCACCGGCGTGCCCGCCTTCTCGGCACCCCGGCGCTGGCCCGGGCGATGCGTGTCCTCCACCGTCGCCTCCACAGCTCACCGGCCGCCCTCCTCGACGCCCTCCAGTCGCGCCGGGCCCATCTCGAGACCCTCCTCGCCCACTCTGGCACGGCGATGTCACACGGCGCGCCGGCCGGGAACCGCCGAACCGCCCGTGACCCCTTCGACGCGGACCCGACGGAGCGGAAGGAACCGAACACGGAGGGTCATCGCGAGCCCGTCGAAGCTCGGGAGGACGAGGCCCTCGCCGCCTTCGCGACCCGAGACCCCGCGACCCTCGAGGAGGAGCGACGGAACCTCGACCGTGGGCTCGCCGCCGGCGAGCCCTCCGATCGCAAGGTGGAGGCCCTCCTCGCCCGGCTTCCGACCGACGGGAAGGCGCTGCTGCTCACGGAGCACCGGGTCACGCTCAACCGGGTCGCGGACCAGCTCGAGCGGCGGGGTCTTGCGGGCGCCGTCCGCCGTATCCACGGAGCCATGTCCTTCGACACGCGGTCGTCGGAGGCGTCCGCCTTCCGCCAAGCGCCCGGGCGGGCGGTCCTCCTCGCCACGGACGCGGGGATGGACGCGGTCGATCCCGGCTTCTGCCATCGCGTCGTCTTCTACGACCTTCCGTGGTGCCCCTCACGCCTCCAGCGACGATTGAGCGTGGCGTGTCCGCGCACGCCCACGCAGGGAGTCGGGCGGCCGTCGGTGGGCATCGACGTGCTTCTTCGGACGGACCTCCCCGGCGGGCGTCTTCTCGCCCGCTTCGTGGAGGAGCTCGAGCGGATGCGGGTCGAGACGGGCACCGACGAGGCCCTCGACCACGTCGGACCGCTGCTCGATCGACTCACCCTGCCCCACGCCATGGACGCGGCCGCGGTGCTCGACGCCGCGGAGGAGACCACGCCGGGCCCTTGGATGAGCTCGACGCGGCTGTCCGCCCGCGTCGACCGCGACCGCTCGGCGGCCGTCGGTTCCGACACGATCGGTCGTGAGCTTCCCCGGCTCCGCGAGCAGGCCCAGCGGAGTGCCTACCGCCACCTGATGCCCGGCCACGTCCACCGCTTCCTCGAGCGGGCGCTGCCACGGCTCGGCGTCCAAACGATCGGCCGCCTCGACGACACGTTCGCGCTGGTCCCGACCGACCCCGCCGCCGCCAGCCACCTCTGGCCCGTCCTCGAGCGGTATCCGGCGCCGCAGCGAGGACACCTCACCCTCGGGCGTCCCCCGGCGGACGACCGCATCTGGGTCCACCCCGGCCACCCGCTCCTCGACCGGATCCGGACGCTCGTCGACCGTCGTTTCTCGTCCGAGGCCCTCCGCGGCGCCGTCTTCGTCGACCCCGTCGCCGAGGGGCCCGCCCTGCTCCACATCGGCCGCGTGCGGGTCCTCTCCACGGGCCTCGAAGCGACCGAGACGGCCGCCATCCCGTCCGCCGAGGAGCCGACCCCGCTTCACGAGCACCTTTTCGCGGCGACGGAGACCGCGGACGGCGCCATCCGGGAATGTCCGGTCGAGCGCCTGCTTCTCCTCCGCG
>CAZQQP010000354.1:0-2964 GCA_964595475.1 uncultured Planctomycetaceae bacterium
GTCACCGCTCGCGACCGAACGTCGTTCAGACGCTCGTACACCGGCAGCTCCTCCTCCCGACGGATCCGCAACGCCTCCTCCGTCTCACCTCGCTGCGCAAGAATGTCCGCGATGTCGCCCTTGGCAACAGCTTCCCCCCTCGATGCGTCGGGGAGCAAGGCGGAGGCTCGGTCAAACGATCTCCGGGCGGCGTCGAGCTCGCCCGATTGCCGCTGGCGGCGTCCCAGTTCGATAAGAAAATGCGCATGTTCAACCGGATTGACGTCACCCTCCGGTTCCGCTTGCGCGGCACCCTTTCTAAGCTCCGCATCCGCCTGGTCCCCCTCCCCCATTGTCGCCAGGCGGGTGGCCGTCTCCGTTCGCAACCGCAGGGGAACCGAAGCGCGGCGTGCCTCGAGGAAGTCGATTGCCCGGCGCCCCACGTCGGCGCCCGCCTGAGCGCCGGAGGACGTAGCGAGACCCCGCACCGCGTCCGGGCTGCACGCCTGGAGGACCGGCGCGTTCTGCGCGTAGAGCGCGAGCCGTGTGAGTTCGATGTCCGCCTCGAACGGACGCTTCGCGGAGCCGCCGGGCCCGCCCCACTCGTCCAGCAGGCGATCCACGCTGCTTGCCGCCGCGGCCCGCGCCTCCGACTCCGCCAGAGGATCGAGACGCCCCGCGACGAGCCGGTTCACCGAGTAAGCCTTGGTCTCCTGTTGGACGACGTCCTCGAAGACGTCGAGGAGCCCCAGGGCCTCCAGGCGTCGGGGATCGCCGCCAACCTGTGCCGCCAGCGCGCCGAGAACGGGTCCCGGGACCGGCAGGGCGAAGAGCGAGGCGTGTCGAAGAAGCCGCTTGCCGTCCTCGCCCGCAAGGGCGATCAGGTCGTCCAGGGCGAGGTTCTGCAGAAACCCGCCGACCTGGGCCTCTTGTGGAAGGTCGCCGCCGTCGAGGTAGGTCTCGACCGCTTCGAGCGCGGTTTGCGCGTCGTCGGCTGGCTGCTGCAATGCGACCTGCCTGCCGAGCAGATCCTGGAGGCCGGGATTGCCCCGCGCACACTCCTCCGCCCGGCCGAGGAGCTCCAGACGCTCGCCCGCGGCATCGGCGAGGTCTCCTCCCTGTTCGAGCTGGCGGAAGGTCAGCTTGCGCTGAGCATTCGCGTGAAACGGATTCAGCCGGACCCATGCCAGCGAGTCCGCAAGGTCCGTTCCGCCCGCCCGGAGCGTGAAGGGGAACCGGCTCGTCACGATGAGCCGGCTGTCGGTCGAGGTCGGATCGAAGGCCCTTAGGACCTCCGACAGCACCTCGTGGACCGTCGGCGTCACGCGCTTCCGCGTCGCTCTCGGCCCCAGCTCGCGCTCGAGACAGTGCTCGAGGTCATCGCTCAGGAGCAGAACGGGCGTGTTCTGCGCGCAGGGGCCGGAGAGAAGATCGACGAGCGCCTTTCCGAGCTCCCTGGGTCTCTGCTCGGGCGAGGCGGCGTGGACGGCCTCGATGCTTCGCTCGACTTGCTCACGCGCATCCGGGGCGGTCCTCAGCGCGTCGCGGAGCGCCTCGAGGACGGTGAGGGCGTCGTACTGCCCGAAGACCACAGCCAGCCGGTACGAGGGAAGACGATTGCCGATCCGCGCGGCCAGGCTGGACTTGCCCACGCGGGCCAACCCGTAGAGGAGCACGCCCGAGTGGTCCTGGCCTTCGACCGCCGCGAGCGCGGTCTGGAGCTCGCGGCGGCGCCCCACGAAGGTCGACGGGTGGGCGACCTCCAAACCGCCCTTCTGATGCAGCACCAACTTCTGGGCGTGGTCCGGCGGCGTCAGTGTGCGCTTCCTCGCGGCACCCTCCTTGACCACGGGACCCCCGCCCTGGCCGCCCAGCCACAGACGGGCGAGGTGCCAATCGCGCCGCAGGGCGACGGCGCCGGCCGTCAGACGCTCGCGAAGCTCCGCCGCCGCATGCTTCGGCGGAGATTCGGCCCCCTCGTCCGACGCATTGAGCAGCTCTCGCCGCGCCTCGGCGACGGCCCGTGGGACGGGGAGGCACCTGCCCAGGCTTCGATACAACGCGCCGGCGAACTCCGTGGCGGCTCCATCGGCCACCGACCCGCCCCACCCCAGCGCGCCGGGGACGCCGGCGCGGATCACGGAGGCCGTCAGGGATTGGGCGACCTTCTCGGCATCGGACACGCCCGCTCCGCTCGAGCCGCCGGGCGCCGCCGTCAGGCACGCCGAGAGAAAAAGAAGGTGAGGTGTATACGACCCGAGCGCCTGGTTCAGCTCCGCCGCGTCGGTCGGCTGCGGCCGACCCCTCGCGTCCTCCATGAAGAGGACCGGCTTCGTTCCCGTCCCGCTTCGGTCCGGCCACGCGTTGTGGCCGTGGCAGGAGAGGTGGAGCACCGGCGGGGCGTGCGTGACCGAGCGGAGCTGTTGGCCGAGCTGCTCCGCGTCGCCGGAGTCCTCGACCAACAGGTCGATATTGGGGCCGCCCCGAGCCTTCGTGGCGTGGAGGATCGCGGTCTCCTCCCCCTCGAAATCGAGCTCCGCCTCGCCCCGGGGCGACGCCGCCATGAACGCGACGCCCAGGCGGTAGTGATCCAACGGAGGCGGGTCGCCCGGTTCGCCCAGACGCCGATACGGCGTGAAATCCAGCAACGCGTCGCCGGCAAGAAAGCCGTTGGCGTCGGCGAGAACCTCCCACGGGGCCGCGAGGACGGCGAGCGCTTCCTCGGTCGGTTGCATGCCGGCGCGGAGCTCGAGGGTGAAAGGCGGCGTGAGGTTGGCACGGACTGAGCCCAGCCAACCCTCCTCGCCGTCGAGCCAGCGATACAGCTCCCGCCCGAGGTCGAGGAGCTCGCGCTGTTCCCGATCGACCTGCTGCTGGAGATCGCTTTCGGAGCCGGAGCTCCGCCGCTGCAGGATCGCGTGGTAGCGGTCGCTGAGATCGCGGACGGCCCGGAGCAGCTCCGGGGTCAATTGCCGGCGGCCGGGC
>CAZQQP010000354.1:2974-3990 GCA_964595475.1 uncultured Planctomycetaceae bacterium
GAGGAATCCGGCCTCCACCCGAATCAGAACCGACATAAAGCCTCCGCCTGCTTCAGGTCCTCGGCTACCGTAAAGCCGGGTGCCGAACGAGTCGACCCGAGCCCGTCGAACGGTAGACGGAGCGTCCCCGCTTCCGAACGAAAAAGAGCGAACGGCCCGCGACAGTAGGTCTTTGTGGGCCTTTGCCAGGTCGGCCGCGCATGGCGTCGCGGGGAAGCGCCGAGACCCACGTCTGACTCAGCCGACCAACTCGGTCCAGCTCGCCCAGCCGAGAGCCGCAAGACACGGGAGATCTCCGCCCCGTATGCGACGCCCGCCCGAATGTCCTCAGCCGAGAGGTCGGACTTTTCTTCGATCTTGGCGTGGGCCCAACCGTTCGCAAGCCGATCGAGGACGAACGGGACCCAGCTCCGCCGACCCGATGCACGGCCTGCGGAAGCATACCCGGGAACCCATCGCGATCCGCTTCAGAAGTTCATCTCCAAGCATCTCGGTCGTTCGCTTCCGGATGGCCCGGTCGTAAAGCGCATGATCCTCTCATTCGAGCACGGAGCTGGTTGAGCGTTGGGGTCGCGCGGACCGCAGCGTGATTCTCGTCTCGTCCCGGTCCATCTAAAATCCTACCGTAGCATCTCTCATCGATGCTCCGGCGGAAACCAGCGCTGCAGAACAGCCGCGAGCTTCTGAAAAGCGGGATCCTCACATCGCCGCACGCTGACCGTTCGGGCGAGGTGCTGGAAAATCGCCGACGATCGCCGCGTTCTCGTCTCGCGTAGTGCCATCTCCATGGCCTCCTTGGGACGTCGTGGTTTGGTCTGACCTTCGCCCAGAACCTTTTGCTTTCGCAGCCACGTCCGCAGGTCCCACCGCTGTTTTCGCCAGCCGAGCGCAGCCGCCACTTCGCGCGAATTACTCCACACCCACGACTCAAGCTCCGGGTCGATTACGACGGCGGCGGCGCGATCCCCCCACCCGTCATCACGCATGCCTCGCTCGACCCGCTGCTCGAGGTCGAG
>CAZQQP010000355.1:0-3981 GCA_964595475.1 uncultured Planctomycetaceae bacterium
CGAGTAAGCAAACCTCTCGCGTCCGGTTGGGCTAGCCAATCGATGCGGGCCATAGGATATGCCTGTCTCAAGGCAACAGCCACGCCGGAAGCCATGGCGATGTCCCCGATGGCGCTGGGCTTGATCAGGCAGATCCGCCGCGGGTCGAGGTTTTCCACGCCCACCGCCATAGGCTCTCCTTCGTGCCGGCCGAGCTCCGTCATGGGGCTAGGGTAATCGCTCGTCCGCTCGCCGTAGAGTGAGCCGCCCCGGCGAGCGCGGCCGGACCGTGTCCGCTTCGCTCCGGGAGGGAACCGTGTCCCGCCGCGGAGCCCGGCGTATAGTCGGTGCCCATGGCCGCCTCGGTGGCGCGTCGTGATCTCCTCTGGTGCAAGCGCCCATGTCGACCGACGGTTCTCTTTCTTCCGAAACGCTGCGGAAAGGAAGCATTCCCGGCCTCCGGGGTCGTCTTCGGGCCGGCTGGGCCCGGATCGCGGGGCGTGACGGGCTGCTGCACCCCCGGATGCGTGTCAGCGGCCTGATCGGAGCGGTGCTCCTCGCAATCTTCCTCGTGCAGCGGCTCGCCATCCTCCTCGCCATGGCCGGTCGCTTCTCCGACGCGGGTGCCCAGGACGTCATGACCGCCTTCGCCACGGGCCTTCGCTTCGACGCCGTCGTCATCGGCATGGTCCTCGTTCCGGCGCTGATCCTGCTGCTCCCCGCCCCACCCGCCTGGCTCTCGGCGCGCTGGTTTCGGCGGACCGCCGCCTGCTACGGCGGCCTCGCCGCGGCGGCCGTCGCGTTCGGTAGCGTGGCCGACTTCTTCTACTTCCAGGAGTTCGGCCAGCGGCTCGACGAGAAGGTGCTTCGGTACGTCGGCTACGACTACGTCCAGCTCACCATCCTCACCAAGTATCCCGTGATCCCGGCGGTGCTCGGGGGCCTCGTTCTCTTCGCCCTCGTGTACTGGTTGATCCGGCGGTTCGGGTTCGACCGCTATCACGTCTACGGCTCCCTCGTCGACGCCGTCGTCTGGTCGGCGTTGCTGATCGCGGCGGTCGTCCTCGCCATCCGGGGGTCGGTCGGGCCCAAGCCGATCAACACGGGACCGGCCTTCTTCTCGGACTCCGCCTCGGTCACGCAGCTCTCCCTCAACTGGGGCTTCACCCTTCGCGAGGCGATCATCTCCAAGTCGTTCCGGTCCAAGTCGCTGGACCGCCTCTACGACGTCCTCCCGGAGCCGCGGGCGACGGAGCTCGCTCGGAAGGCCGTTCCGGGCGAGGGCTTCGTCTCGGGCGCGCCCAACCCGCTGGTCCGCACCCACGACACGGGCCGCCCGCGGCGTCGACACAACGTGGTCCTCGTCGTCCTCGAGAGCCTCGGCTGGCACTACGTCGGCGCCCTCGGCGGCAAAGGGAAGCTCACACCCAACCTCGATCGCCTCGCCGACCACGGTCTGCTCATGGACCGCTGCTTCGCGGTCGGCCCGCGGACCACGCGAGGGTTCAGCGGCCTCGTCTCCGCCTTTCCGGATCTCCCGGGCGACAGCGTCACGACGCGAAGCCGCGCGGAGGGGGACTTCCTGACCCTCGGGACGGTGCTCCGCGACCGGGGCTACGAGACGATGTTCATCTACGGCGGCCAGCCGCACTACGACCACCGCCAAGCCTTCCTCGGGTCCAACGGCTACGATCGGCTGATCTTCGGGAAGGAGTTTTCCTCGCGCACGTTCCGCACCTTCCTCGGCTGGTGCGACGGAGACCTCTTCCGCAGCGCCCACGCTCACCTGAAGACCGCCGAGGAGCCGTTCTTCGCGACCCTCCTCACCCTCAGCTTCCACGAGCCGTTCCAGATCCCCGAGGGGAAGATCGACCGCGTGCCCTCGGAGAAGCCGCACGCGGCCCAGCTCGACGCGGTTCGCTACACGGACTGGGCCGTCGGTCGCTTCATGGAGATGGCACGCGAGGCGGACTACTTCGACCGGACCCTCTTCGTCTTCGTCGCGGACAGCCCCGGCGGCGCGCGGGAGCACCCGCGGACGATCGCGGACTTCCGCGTGCCCTTCCTGATCTACGCCCCGAAGATCCTCGGGGAGGAGGGCCGTCGCGTCTCCGCGGTGTGCAGCCAGACGGACGTCGCCCCGACCCTTCTCTCGCTGCTCGGCGGGTCGTATAAGAACCCGACGTTCGGCAGCTCCGTCCTCGACCGCTCCGCCGGCGAGGGCATGGCGTTGGTCCAACCGGGCGACGACCAGCTCGCCATGATCGACGGCGATCAGAACGTGGTCGTGGTCCCTCCTCACGGCGGCTCTTCGGAGCTCTTTCGCTACGAGGCACCCGACACCCTCCGCCCGGTGGACACCACCGAGGGCCACACCCGGCAATTGCGAGCGCGGCTCGAGCGCCGTGCCGTGGCGGTTCTCCAGACGGCCCAGCGCGTCTTCCGCCGCGACGTGTACCGCTGGCCGCCGTCCGAGCGCGAGCCGCTTCCCGCGGACCGCTGATCTCGCGGCCCCCCGAATCGCTCGACCGCTTCGACGGGTACCTCGCCGATGCTTCGGTTGGGGTGTCCCCTTCCTGGCCCGATTGCTTTCCCGTCCGCGGTAAAATGGCGGAAGCCGTCGCGAGATAGTGGGCTGGATCGGTCTCGCCATCAGCGGCGGGACAGGCCCTTTTCTAACGGACGAACAGTCATGAGCATGTTGGATCTGGAGGCCGTCACGCAGACGCCGTGTGAGCAGTCGCCTTTCCCCCACATGATCGTCCCGCGCGCCGTCCGACCGGACGCGTTGGAAGAGGTGAACGCGGCGTTTCCGCGCATCCGCAAGGGCGGCAGCTTTCCGCTCTCCTCCCTGAGCTACGGGCCGGCCTTCCAGTCGCTCGTGGACGAGCTGTTCGGCGACGCCTTTCGGAACGCCGTGGAGGAGAAGCTCGGGCTCGACCTGAGCGGACGGCCCGCGACGCTGACGGTGCGCGGGCAAACCCGACGGAAGGACGGACAGATCCATACGGATAGCAAGACCAAGCTGGTGACCGTCCTCCTCTATTTGAACCCGGTGTGGGAAGCGGAGGGCGGACGGCTGCGGCTGCTCCGGTCGCCGGACGACATCGAGGACACCGTCGCCGAAGTCTCGCCCGAGGCGGGAGCGATGGTCATCTTCCAGTGCGTGCCGAACGCCTGGCACGGACACAAGCCCTACGCGGGGGAGCGTCGCTCGCTCCAGCTCAACTGGGTCACCGACGCGGGGGCGGCGCAAGCGACCAAAGGCCGTCACAGCCTGTCCAAGCTCTTCAAGACGTTGACGCCGCTCCGATAGCGGGCGTCGCAGCGTCCGATCCGGCCGTGATCTGACGGCTCGTGCGGCTTGTGCCCGAGAGAGGAACCACCGACTTGTGAACGGTTATCGCCGCCACAACGACCTCGAGGTCGACGAGGCCTCCTTGCCTCTGCTCGCCGACGCCGGGCTGGACTCGCTGGGCGCTCTGCTCGCCGTTACGGCCTCAGAGGTGCTATCTAAGCCGGGCCTCGCCGGTTGGCGGGAGAGGCTTCGCATCCGGGTCGCGGAGCACTGCGCGTACCTGAAGCGCTACCGCTTCCCTCCGCTCGTCGAGCAGGGCAAGCAGCGGCTTCGCGGGTTCACGTCCACGGCGGCGGTGGAGTGGCACTGGCTCCGAGCGCTGACGCGGGTCGGGGTGCCGGTCCCCCGTCCCCTCGCCTTCGGCGCCCGGCGCGTCGGGCCCTTCGAGCGGAGCAGCGTCCTGCTGATCGGGGCGGTACCAGGCACCGCGATGGAGCGCTGGTTCGAGGGAGCTCCGCCGAGCCGCCCGTTCCGCCGGCGCGTTTCCGAGGCGCTGGCGAGGCTCGTCGCGGCGCTGCACGCGGCGGGGCTGTTCCACCGCGACCTCTACACGTCCCACGTCTTCCTCGACGCGGCGGCGGGGAATCCCCGGCTCCATCTGATCGACCTACAACGCGTGATCCGTCCGCTCCTCCGCCGGCGCC
>CAZQQP010000356.1:0-3969 GCA_964595475.1 uncultured Planctomycetaceae bacterium
CGTCCATCGCCGCGGTCCCCCGGGCGAGTTGGAACCTTTTCGGTAGAAGCGGCCCCAGAGAGGGAGCGGGCCGAAGAGGACGGAAGCGCCCGGTTCCATGGGACCCACCAGAGGAGGCCACGATGGTCAATGCCCGATTCCGTTCCACCGCCACCCGTGCCGGAGGGGAAGGCGACGAGGATGCCCGGGCCGGGGATGGGGCCGTGCCCAGCCACTGGTCCCCCGAGGCGCAGCGGCTGGCCGCCCTGCTAGCCGCCACAGGGGATGGCGACAAGCAGGCCTTTTCCGAGCTGTACCAGGCCTCCGCGAAACTGTACGGCTTTGCCATCCGTATCCTGAAGGAAGAAGGGGCCGCCCAGGACTGCATCCAGGAATCGTACGTCCGGATCTGGGAGCATGCCGGGCAGTATCGAACGGAGCGGGGGGCACCCCTTACCTGGATGGGCGTCATCGTCCGGCGCCGCGCCTTGGACATGCTGCGCCGGCGGAACCGGGAAGGCACCCTTGAGGAGCCCGAGGAGATCGGGCGACGTCTCGATGGATGGAAGCTTGCGGCCGGCGAAGCGGAGCCCGAGCTCCCCGATCCCAAGGAGCGGGAGCAACTGGTAGCCTGCATGGAACAGCTCCGCAAGGAGCAAAGCGAGAGCCTGAAGCTGGCCTTCTTCGAAGGATTGACCCATCCCGAGCTGGCCGAGCGCCTCGCTGTGCCACTGGGAACGGTGAAGACCTGGATCCGGCGGGGTATGGAGCGTTTGCGCAAATGCCTGGAGACATGACACCGAACCCGTCCGGATCTCGGCTGGATCGGAATGACCCCGGGGTCCGTGAGGACCTGGCGTCCGAGTATGCCCTTGGAACCCTCCAGGGTCCGGCCCGTCGGCGGTTCGAGCGATGGCTGGACCGCGACGCCGACCTGAGGAGTCGGGTCGAGCGCTGGGAGCTACAGCTGGGCTCCTTCATCGAGGAGGTGGGTCCCCACACCCCGCCATCCGGTACCTGGCAGGGGATCCTCGAGGAGGTCGAGTCCAAGGGATCCAAGAAGGCTCCTGTCCGGAATCACCCCAGCCTGTGGAACCACCTTCCCCTTTGGCGGGGCGCGGCCATCGCGGCAACGGTCCTGTTGGCCGCCACCCTTGCGTGGAGCCTGGGCTCTTCCCCGGAGCCGGCCATGCCCGAGCGCATGGCCGTTGTAAACAGTCAGGATAACGGCCCCCTGTGGGTGATCGCCGCGAGTAGGGATTCCCGAACGGTCCGGGTGCGTACGGTGCGCAATGCCCCTATGGGGCCGGATCAGATCTGCCCTCTCTGGCTGCGGGCGGAGGGAGCCGAGAAGCCGAGGATGGTTGGAGTCCTCCCGCAGGAGAAAGGGCTCTATACCTTGCAGCTCCCGCGGGAGGTGTCGGCGTCCCTGGATCGCTCCGAGCTCATGGTCAGTATTGAGACCAAGGGGAATATGCCGACGGATCGGCCCGGCGGCCAGGTGATGTACCGCGGGGATTGGATTCACCTGTAAGGGCCGCCTTCGCCCTTTGATAGAAGGAGGCCCCATGGGACGCCGGGCCGAAGGAGAGACCGCGGGTGGACCCGGTTTTGGCACCCCCTCGCGCCCCTCAGCTGGGCAGACCGTCGGTGCGCAACTCGGCCAGTCCGGTACCGCCTCGGCGTAAATCGATCCCTGGGCCCTCCTAATGCCTCTTGGGCCGGAGGCTACCGTCCCCCCCGCACTTCCCGTCCCGTTCCCGCCGTTGCGGCTTGCCGCTTTTGGAAGGCTTGGCGACGAGCCGCAAGCGACGTTTGGAACCGCTGCTCCAACCTTTCCCTGATAATTGATCGGCCTCAGCCGCTCTTAGCGAGACCGGAGGAGCCCTGCGAATCGGTTCCGGAAAGGCGCTGGCGACTTCCCAGCCCCCGGCGTCCCGGATCGCTCCTTGAGCCTGCCCCGGATTTGCTCCGGGGGAGTGTCCGGGAGGCCGGGCGCGAGGAAGAGGGATGGCCCAATCCGACTGAGCCTGATCGGTAATCAGGCTCCCTTTTGGCTCCCGAACGGGACTGCCATCCTGAAATGGTCCCCCGGGAAGGACCTCCCTTCCCGGCGACCACCGTTGCCCGTCGCGAATCCGTGGGAGGTGGTCCGCCCTATTTCCAAGGTGAGGGAAACGACCACGAGTCCGCCGTACCCCAATGCTACCCCAAGGTCCCTCGAGGCCGGGAGATGGACGACCATGCCGAATCCCCTTGTCCAATTGCGTGAATACGGCCAGGCCCCTTGGCTGGACTCCTTACGCCGGGGCCTGATCGACTCCGGAGAGCTGGAGGCGATGCGCCGCCAAGATGGGCTGGGGGGTGTAACGTCCAATCCCGCCATCTTCGAGAAGGCCATCGCCGGTAGCAACGATTACCGGGAAGCCATCGAGGTCCTTCTGGATCGGGGGATTACCGATCCGGAGGCCCTATTTGAGTCTCTGGCGACCACCGATATCCGCTCCGCCGCGGACCTCTTTGCCCCCTTGTTCGCCGAGAGCGGGGGCCGGGACGGGCTCGTGAGCCTGGAGGTCTCCCCCAAGCTGGCCCGGTATACGGAGGGCACTATCGGGGAGGCGCGGCGGCTTTGGGCGGAGGTGGACCGCCCCAACGTGATGGTCAAGGTTCCCGCCACGCCCGAGGGCCTCCCCGCAATCGAGTCCCTTATAAGCGAGGGGATCAATGTCAATGTGACCCTCCTTTTCGCCAGGGGGATGTACCAAGGAGCGGCCGAGGCCTATATCCGTGGCCTGGAGCGGCGCCTGGAGGCGGGCCAGCCGATCGACCACGTGGCGAGCGTGGCCAGCTTCTTCCTCTCGCGGATAGACTCCGCCCTCGAGAAAGCCGCTCAAGACCGGATAAGCCAAGGTAACCCGCGGGCCGACGAGGCCCTCGCTCAGGTGGGGCATCTGGCGGTGGCCAACGCCAAGATGGCCTATCAGGACTACGCCCGCCTCTATGGCTCCGAGCGTTGGCAGGGCCTCGCCAGCCAAGGGGCCCGGCCCCAATGGCTCTTGTGGGCCAGCACGGGGACCAAGGACCCGAATCTCTCCGATGTCCACTACATCGAAAACCTGATCGGCCCCGATACGGTAACCACCATCCCCCCCGGAACCTACGAAGCCTTCCGGGACCATGGTCGCGTGTCCCGGACAGTGGACGCCGATCTGGAAGGGGCGGAAGAGGTCCTGGAGGCCGTTGCCCGGGGGGGGATCGAGCTCGAGGAGCTGACCGACCACCTGCTGGAGGACGGTCTGGACAAATTCGACGCGGCCCACGACCGGCTCCTTTGTGCCGTGGATGGGATCAAGCACGCCACCTTCCAGGCCGCGGCGCGGAGCCAGCGACTCCAGCTCCCCACTGAGCTGGGGAACCGGGTCCAGGAGGAGATCGCACGCTGGCGGGATCAAGGCCTGGTGAGCCGGATCTGGAATCGGGATGCCAGCCTCTGGACCGACTCCGATGAGGCCCGCTGGCTGGATTGGCTTTGGTGTACGGTCGAGTGCGAGGCGCAGGCCGAGCGGCTCAAGGGGCTTGCCTATCCCCTAGCCGGGGATTTCGATCACGTCCTCCTGCTGGGGATGGGCGGCTCCAGCCTGGCTCCCCAGGTCTTGGCGGAGACCTTCGGTGGGCGTCGGGGCTATCCCATCCTGCATACCCTGGATTCCACGTTGCCGGCCCAGGTGGCGGCCATGGAAGAGGCCATCGATTTGCAGCGGACCCTGTTCGTGGTCTCCAGCAAATCCGGCACCACCCTGGAGCCGGATCTCTTGCTGGATTACTTCTACCCCCAGGTGGTGGAGGCTCGGGGGAAGGCGGCCGGTCACCACTTCATCGCCATCACCGATCCCGGAACCCCGCTGGAGGATCGGGCCAAGGAGCTGGATTTCCGTCAGGTCTTTTACGGGATGCCCGGGATCGGCGGCCGATACTCCGCCCTTTCCAATT